>NZ_LR797830.1:1200000-1566990 GCF_903064525.1 Methylacidimicrobium sp. AP8 | reverse complement strand
GTTTCCCGGAGCGGCTTCCATGCTCACCGGCACAAGGACCGGGGAAGCCGTCTACAACGGGACAAGCAACTGCTTGCGGCCATCCATCCAGTTTTCCTGGAAAGCCGGAGAAGCTATGGCAGCCCGCGCATCACCTGGGCACTGCGTAAGGCCGGAGAGCCTTGCGGCAAAAATCGGGTGGCCCGCTTAATGCGGGAGCTCGGTCTGCGCGCGAAACAAAAACGCCGCTTCCGTCCCCAAACCACCGATAGCGCCCATCGCCTTCCGGTCGCCGACAACTGGCTGGCCCGGATGCCCGCGCCGGATCGCCCCAACCAGATCTGGATCGGTGACATCACCTCCATCCTCACCGCCGAGGGCTGGCTTTCTCTTTCCGCCATCCTCGATGGTGGTTCCCGCCGGTCTGTCGGCTGGCATGCCGAGGACTCGCTCTCTACCTCTTTGGTGACAAGAGCCTGGAAGAAGGCCTGAAAAAGCCGACGCCCCGACCCAGGGCTCTTGCACCATTCCGATCGCGGCGTCCAGTATGCCAGCGGAGAGTTCAACGCGCTACTGCACTCCTGCGGTGCCGTCGCCTCCATGAGCCGCAAGGGACAGTGTTATGACAATGCCATGATGGAATCCTTCTGGGCCACGCTCAAAACCGAGTGCTTCGGCTGCTTCCTCCCGAAAACAAAACAAGAGGCCAAGATCATGATCTTCGATTACATCGAATGCTTCTACAACCGCCGCCGCCTTCATAGCGGCCTCCATTACCAATCCCCGCTGGACTTCGAAAATAATCTCGCTAACCTAAACAACTAACCCCCATTTCTCACCAGTACGAGCTTTCGGGCGAGAGAGGTGCCGATCGAGTCGCTTGCGAGCAGTTCCGGCCGCGCAGAGCTCTTCGTGAGGCAGGATCGAGCAAGATTTTCATTCGATTTGCCTTAACGCGAGCGCTGCAAAGCGCAAAAAGCCGGTTGTGGAGCAAGGCTCCGCCCGATCGTAGGCTTTGCGGAAGGAGAAGAAGGTGGGGTTTTGATACCTGCTCAACAACGCAGCACTCGGAAGACGTGGGTAAAGAGGCTCTTCCAAGGATAGGCGCTACTCATCGAGAGGAAGACGCGGCGGACGCTGACTCGGACCAGCGTGCCGATCTTAAAGAGCTTGAGCCGGAGGGTGTCGACCTGGGCCTCGGCCCAGTCCGTTCCTCGCAGACCGAGCCGTCGCAGCGCTTCGACCAGGGTGTAAGCGAGAGCCGAGAAGTAGAGGCGAAGTTGGTTGCTGGCCATTTGCGCGGTCGAGAGCCGGTCGGCAAAGAGGTAGAGTTGTTCCTTAATCCGATTCTCCATGTCGCCACGAGCACAGTAGAGCTTCTCGTAAAGGTTTTGGGCGGGCCACTCCTCGGTGGAGAGAGAGGTCACGACAAAGCGCGGATTCTCCCCTCTTTCCAGGTACTCGGCTTTGGCGACCACCCGGCGCTCCCTCGACCAGCTGCTCAAGGTGCGGTAGGCAAACTCGGTAAAGAAGCGGGCCGGCTTGCCACTCGACTCGTGCAGACGACGGGCTTGCTCCATCGACCCCTGAATGGTCCGGCACAAGCGCTCGTTGCGGGCCAAGCCGAAGAGGTAGTCGACTTGATTGGCTTCGCACCAAGCCATGATCTCTTCCCGGCAGAAGCCCGAATCGGCCCGGAGCACGATCCGGACTCCGGGCCAACGGGTACGGAGTTGTTCCACGATCCGGCTCACCTCCGTAAGGGAGCCCGCCGACGCATCCTGGTTCGATGGCCGAAGCCGGACGCCAAGGAGTTGATCGCCAGCAAAGATGTAGAGCGGCAAATAGCAGTAGGAGTCCTAGTAACCATGGAAGAAGCGCTCCGGCTGATGTCCGTAAAGGGGGATGTCGGTCGCATCCAGATCGAGCACCACCTCCTCAGGGGGCTGGGGATGCGATTGGAGGTAGAGATCGACCAGAAGACGGTCGATCGCTTCGGCCGAGTAGTCGATCTTGTGGTAGCGCTCGCTTCGACCCACCAGCTCCAGCCGGTTGAGGGTGCTCTTGCCCGCCAGATCCTCTTCCAGATCGCTTTTCCCGCTCAGGAGAGCAACCAGCGGATCGGTCCGCAACTGCTCATGGTCGTCGAGGTCTTCGTAGCCCATCGCAATCCCGAAAATGCGCTGGGCAAGCATCTCCCGTACCCGATGCACAATGCGTTTCGGATGGCGTCGATCCACGAAGCAACCCTCTAACCGTCTTAACAAACCGATCTTCCGATCCGCTTCCCGCAACAGAATTGCGCCCCCATCGCTGGAGATCCGACCCGCGGTAAATCCCGCTTCCACCCGTCGCGAAAAATGATCTGTAAACGCAAAAGTCTCTTGGCTACACTCTGTCATGGAAGGCCGTTTCTTTTTTCTGGTTGTAGTAACGTCTTCTTAACGCACTTATACCAGGGAAAGACGGCCTTTCCTATGCCCTTTTGTCGGCTTTTTTGCCCTCCGCTATGCCCGCTATTGGTGAGATATCGGGGCTAAACCCTCCGAAGCCCCGTCCACGTTTTCGAAGAAAGATCACCCGCCGTCCCGGGCCGAAGCCGCTGGCGTCGGCGTCACAGCCATTTGGCAGCGGAGGAGGCATCCTCTCGGCAAGGCCACCGCACCGCCGGGGCTTGACGTAGGGGCGGGAAGCATCCCGCCCGACGCAGATCCGAAAATAGTGTACGCGCGTATAGGAGCACCCCTCGAAGGCTGGTGGAATGGGGAGCTGGAGAGGACAGTGTTGGGGCTGAACCGCTGTCCTCTCCCGCCAATCTTCTCGCCATTTTCTCGCCACTTTTGGGGAGCGCGTATGGGTGTTTTTGGGTCTCTTTGGGTTATACAAGTGCGCCTATGGCAAAATCGGCTTATGCTTGCGATTCCAGAGGAAATAGCTTTCGGAAGTCGATTTTAATCTAGTCGCACCCGGCAGGATTCGAACCTGCGACCAACGGATTAGAAATCCGCTGCTCTATCCCCTGAGCTACGGGTGCCTGACGCGGGAAGCCGGCGGCACGGCGGGCGCTCCGGGGGAGAAGAGAAGGGATTTTCCCGATTTTGGCAAGAGCGGCCGCATTTTCCTGGTAGGAAAGGCCAAAAAAGCATCGGGCGGGAAGCACCCGTTGGCTATGCTTCCGGCTGCAATTGGATAGGATGGAGCCGCATGGCCATTTCCAAAGAACGCTGCTTTTGCTGGCTCCGGATTGCAGCGCTGACTCTGCTGGTCGTCCTCCTGGGAGCGGGGGGGACGGGAGCACTCTGGCTCAACGGCTTCGTCCGGGGGAAGCGGTTCGCCGGCTATGCCGCGGATCTGATCGAGCGGGCGACCGGCTGCCAGGGGACTTTCGAGCCCTTTGCCTTTGCCGGTTTCGGATTGGCCACCAAGGGATATCAGGGGAAAGGTGCGCCGGGCTCCCATTTCGCCTCGATCCAGGCCAAAAACATCCGGATCGAGATCGATCCGCTCGCCTTGCTCCGCCTTTCCTTGGAGGTGCGCCGGGCCTCGATCGTCAGGCTCAAGATCCTATTGCAGAAGGCCTCCGCCGAGGAGGCGGCGGCTCCGGGCTCGCCGGGAGGGATCGGGAGGGAGGTGGCGAGCGTGCTGCCCCAGCGGTTCCGCGTCTCCCACCTGAGCGTCAGGTGGCCGGCGGAGCTCGGCGGCGGCGGGATGGCCGACGAGATCGATCTGCGCGGAGAGCGGAGCGAAGAGGGCATCGCGCTGCGGGCCCGTGGCGGGCATGTCCGGGTGGCGGAGCTGCCGGAGCTGGTGCTAACCGAGGCGCATGGTCTTTTGGCGGGAAGGACGGTACGGGTAGAGTCGGCCGAACTCCACCTTCGGAGCGCGCCCGAGGCGCTGATTGCGGGAACCGGGAAGCTGGCGCTCTTCCCTACGGAGTCGACCGACCTTTCCTGGCAGATCCGCGCGGTGCCCACCAAGGCCGTTCTCCCCGGCCCGTGGCAACACCGGGTGACGGGCACGATTCACGGCTTCGGCAAGGTGGTGGCCAAAGGGGCGGAGCCGGCCGAGGCCAGGGGGGACCTCTTTCTCGATGACGGTTCTTTGCACGGCATTCCTTTCCTGATCGCCATCGACTCCCTTTTGCGCGTGTCCGCGCTCCAGGATCTGACGCTGAGCCGGGCGCAATGCCACGTCGAGGGGAAGGGAGACTGGCTGCGCATCACCGACATCGACGTGCAATCGGGGGATGCGATGGCTCTCAACGGCTGGGCCGAGGTCGTGGGGAAGCGGGTGTCCGGGGTTCTCAACGTCGGGGTCCGGTCCGATCTGGCGCAGCTGGCGCCTCGGGTCGACGTCGGGCTCTTCCAGCCGGGGCCGGGAGGCTATTTTTGGACGACGGTGCGGCTTTCGGGCACCAGCGACAATGTACAGGAGGACCTGACGCCGAGAATCGATTGGGCGCTCAAAAAAAGCGTGCCGACGCCGATCGAGCGGAAGGGGGAGCGCATCCTCCGGCGGGCGGTGCCCAAGCGCCCCTGAAGGCCCGAGCCGCTAGTCCCAGTTCCTGCGCCAGAGCGTGGCCTCCGGGAGGCACCACTGGAACTTCCGGGGATGCTCGCGGAGAACAAGCGGCAGCTCCCACCGGCGCAGGAGGGTGAACCTCCTCTCCAGCAGCGAGGCGACCCGTTTGGAGCCTGGAACAAGCCAACGTTCCCGCGGCGTGTATTCCGGGAGCCAGCTGTAGGGGGAGGTGAGGAGAAGCTGTCCGCCGGGGCGGACGAGGGAAGGAAGCCGGTCGAGGAAGGCCGCCGGATCGGCAAGCCGGTCGAGGAGGTTGGCGGCGAGGAGAAGATCGAACGGCTCGTCCCGGCCGGCCGACAGGGCGTCGCCGACCGCAAAAACCACCCGTTCCGGGCGGACGCGTGGCGGAAGGGAGAAGCGCTGCTCGGAAGCCTCTTCTCCTTCCCCGGGGACCGGGCAGCGGAGCGACCCCTCCGCCTGGAGGCGGAGTGCGGCCCGGATGAAGGTTGCGGAACGGTCGACCCCGAGGACGCGGCGGCAGCGCCGGGAGAGCTCGAAGCAGGAGCGCCCGACCGCGCAGCCGAGCTCGAGGGCGGTAGGATCGGGGGGGAGCTCCTCCCAGCGGAAACCCTCCTGCACGCAGCGGACGGGGAAGTCGGCCAGCTCCGGCGGGGCGCCGCTCGGCAGCTGCCACTCGGGCGCCCCGTAGTGGAGGATCATGTATTGCGCGAGGGCCCGCTCCGTTTCGTAAAAGGAGGAGCTCATTCCCGGCGGCCCAGCAGCTGGCGGAAATAGGGCCCGGGCCGGTACTCCTCGAGAAGAATCCGGGTCTCGGCCCCTCGCTCCATCCGCACCTGGGGGGCCTCGACGTAGGGAGTCTGGAATGGGGCGAAGAGAATGTCGTCGTGGGTCGCGTTCCGGGGCTGGCGGAAGGCCGAGGGGCCCAGCGGGCCTCCCAGGTGGTCGGACCGCCCGGTTGCGATGTGGAAGGTGCCGAGGATCTTCTCGTCCTGGATGTCCGCGCCGGCGGGCGGCAGCTCCTGGGTGCCGAAGCCGAGCTCGCCCACCTCCCCGGCGGCCGGATCCTCGGCCAGGCGGCGGTTGTAGAGCTCGACCCGGGCGGGATCGCCGCGGAGCAGGCGCGCCCTGCGGGCTCGTCCGCCGAAGACCTCGACGATCGCGATGGTTCCGTCCTCCCAGCGATAAGGGAACGCGCCTTCGGCTCCGGTAGGGACAAAGTAGACTTCCCCGGCCGGCAGGTTGACGATATCCGGCTTTTCCCCCCGGCAGAGGCCGTGGCTCTTCTGCGCCTCCGCACCGGCGGTCTCCAGGGTCAGCGAGAGCGGGACGCCCTCGATCCGGTAGTCGATGCGGAAGCGATCGGCCCCGGAGAGGCCGGAACGGAGGATCTCCGCCTGCCGGCTCACCGCCTCGTAGTCGACCGAGAGGCCGCTGGCCAGGATCGTCCGGTTAAGCCCGTGGAGGGTCGCTCCGCGGAAGCCGAAGGCCTTGGCCTTGGCGGTCAGGGGGGCGGTCGCCGAGAAGCGGGAGAAGCAGAGGAAGAGATCGAAGCGGGGGTAGAGGTCCCGGTCGAAGAGGAGCCGGTTGCCGGAGACGTCGAAGGCTTCGCAGGGCAGGTCGAGGTTGCTGCCCCCGGTCTCCGCATAGGCGAAGAGGTCGCCGCCGGCCAGGCCCAGCTCGTCCCGGACCCCGTGTCGCAGCCCTTCGAAAAAGACCTCGTAGGCGAGCCGCTGCACCGAGAGGGACGGGTCGTCCAGGAAGGCGAAGCCGCGAACCCGCCGCGGATCCGGTAGATCGATGAGGAGGGCGATCCGCTCTGCGCGGCGCGGGGCGAAGACGGTCCGAAGGAGCCGCGAGAGGTCGAACCGGGGAAAGGCGCTCGGAGCCGGATGCATCGCTCCAGTAAACGGGAGAACCCCGCCTCGGGCAAGAAGAGGTTGCCGGCCGAAAAAGCGAGGACGGGCAGCCGGAAACTGGAAGAAACCAGGAGAAGTGATAAGATAGACAAATGCAAGACCGATGAAAGCGCAGGTGTTCTTTCTGATCCCCTTCGACATGGGGCTGGAGCTCGACTTCCGGGAGCCGGTGACCAAGGGTCTGATGAAGCAGTTCGCCCGGCCGAGGACCGAGCCGATCTCGTTCCGGGGAACGCCCCTGGCCGAAGGCGACGCCGTGGCCCGGATCTACAACTTCGGGGTGGGCCTCCTCCAGGTTTCCTTCTTTGTCCAGGTGGATCTCGATTTCTACGCCAACCTCGCCTCGCGAATCGATCTGCTCCGGGTCGGTTCGGCTCCGATCGCCGAGTGGGCACGGGCGACCGTTGGCGAGGTGCTCGGGGAGGCGAAGCAGTTCGCCACCTACCAGTACGAGGTCCGGCTGGAGGAGATCCAGGTCTTCCCGATCCTTTCCCTGGAGCCGGGGGTCATCGGGGACGCCGAGGTCTTTCTCCGCGAGAACCGGAAGACCTTATACGGAATGGTCTCGGGGGAGCCGAGCTACGACATGCTCTCCTCCTTCGTCCTCGAGCAGGAGAAGCTGGTCAACTTCGGCTACTACGAAAACGAGTTGATCCTCATCAAGCGGTTCGGCGCGGTGATCTCCTCCTTCGAGGCCGAAACGATCCTCGATATGATCCGGCTCGCCTATGCCGTCTACTGGAACCTGCGGTCGTACAACTCCTTGCTCGACCGGGAGATCGGGCGCGCCCGGACCCTCGTGGCCCACCTTCCGCCCTGGCACAAGTTCTGGGTGATGCCGCGCTGGTACGAGCGCTTCTCGAGCGAGGCGATGGACTTCGTTCGCGACAAGCTGGCGATCGTCGAGTCGATCTACCAGGTGTTCGGCAATGTGCTGAGGATCGACTCGGACTGGCACCTGCGGACGATCTACCGCTACGTCGAGCAGGTCTTCGACATCGGAGACCTTTCGAAGGCGGTCAACGCGAAGCTCGACCGGATCGAGCAGTGCTACAGCTCGGCGCAGAATTTCATCTCCACCAACTTCTTCATCGCGGTGGAGATCCTCCTCATGCTCTCCTTCGCCTGGATGGTGCTCGACACGGCCCTGCTCTTCGTCATCGCCCACAAGTGAGCAGGGCCGCTAGCGGCCATTTCTCACAAATTTCGTAGCCGAGGCGCCGCAAATGGGCTTGGGTGCGAGGCGGGCGCAGGTTTTCCACCGGAGCTGTATGAAGACATACTGCGAGGATGGAAAACCAAGCGGGAGCGAAGCAGACGAGCCCGTTTTGCAAGCCGTAGGAGAAAGCTTGTGAGAAATGGCCGCTAGTATCCCCCCTCCCCCTCGGCTACGGGATTGCCCCGATCGAGGACGGTAGGAGGGTCGGGAAGCTCGTTGCTCTTCCCCTCGCGCCTGGGGAAATGGCGGCCGAGATGGTCCGCCACGGTGCGGATCGCCTCGAGGCTTCCTTCCAGAAATCGGCCCTTCCGGAACTCCGCCTCCATCCGGGCGCAGATCGCCTTCCACTCGGCCTCCCCGACGGCCTGGTGGATCGCCCGGTCGGCGACGATCTCGATGCTCCGGTCGGGAACCAGGACGTAGAGAAGCACCCCGTTGTTCTTTTCGGTGTCCCAGACGCCGAGCTGCGCGAAGAGCTCGCGGGCCCGCTCGGCCGCGGTCATCCCGCGCCAGAGCCTCGGCCAGTCGAGCGCGTATTCCACGACAAAGCAGATTTCCCCGTCGTAGCGCTGCTCCGCTTGCGTGACGGCCGCCTCGATCCGCTCGAGGGCGCCCGGCGGGAAGGGCCGGTGGCCGAAGCGCGTGCCCGCGCGCCAGTGGCGGAAGAACCGGCCCAGGGTTTCCCTCCAGTCCATTACCACCTCCCGGAGGCGCCGCCGCCTCCGAATTGACCGCCCCCTCCGCCGCGGAAGCCGCCCGATTCTCCGCCGAATCCGGTCCAATAGCCCCAGCCGGAGAGGTCGGTGCCGTCCCGCCAGACGACCGGGCCGGCTCGGCCCCGGAGAAAGCCGGCCAGGAAGAGGGCGGCCCCGGCGGCCAGCAAGCCCAGGAGCAGCCCCGTCCAGAACCCGCCCAGAAAGAGCCATCCCGCCAGGAGGCCGAGGCCCCCGGCGAGGGCGGCGCCGAGGAAGGGCCCGAAGAGGCTGCTCACGATCAAGACCAGGACGAAGAGCCCGCCGAGGACTCCGCTCCGGTCCCCGCGCTCGGCCGCCCGCGCCGGGGCCTCCGGCGGCGGCTTAAGGGGCGGGAGCGGCTCCCCGGCGATTTTGGCGCAGATCGCGTCGAGCCCGACCGAGATCCCGGTGAAGAAGAGATCCTTCTTAAAGAACGGGAGGATCCGCTCCTCGATGATCCGCTTGGCTTCCGCGTCCGGAATCGCCCCTTCCAGGCCGTAGCCGACCTCGAGGCGGACGACCCGCTCCTGGGTCACGATCAGGAGGAGGACGCCGTCGTCGATCCCCTTGCGACCGAGCTTCCACTTTTCCACGACGCGGATCGCGTAGCTCTCGGGCGACTCGGGCCGGGTCGAGGGGACGATCAGGACGGCCACCTGGCTCCCCTTGCGCTTGGCGAAGAGGCGCAACCTCCGGTCGAGGGAGGCGCGCTCGCGGGCGGAAAGCAGCCGGGCCCGATCGACGACATAGCTCTCAAAGGGAGGGATCGGCGCGACCTGGGGCTCCTCGCTCTCCTCTCGGGCCGCGAGGGGACCGGCGTCCAACCAGAAGAGGGCGAACAGCAGCCCGAGGACCCATCCGAGGCGGGGCGCGTTCATCGCGGCGAGGAGCCGGGGACGGAGGAACCCGGAGCGGCTCCCGGGAAATCGACCGAAGGGGGCCGGGCGATCTGCGCCTCGTCTTCGACCGAGAAGGTCGGCTTGACCGAATAGTGGAAGACGAGCGCGGTGAGATTGGTGGGGAAGGAGCGGATCAGGGTGTTGTAGGCTTGCACGCTCTGGATGTAGCGGCGGCGCGCCACGGCGATCCGGTTTTCGGTCCCTTCGAGCTGGGCCTGCAAGTCCCGAAAGACGGAGTCGGCTTTCAACTGGGGATAGCTTTCGGCGACCGCCATCAGCCGGCTCAAGGCCGTGCCGAGCTCGCCCTGCGCCGCGGCGAATCGGCGCATCGCCTCCTCGTTTTGGAGGAGCTCGGGGCCGGCCGTGAGCGCGCCCGCCCGCGCGCGGGCCTCGGTCACTTGCGTGAGAACCTCCTTCTCGTGGGCGGCATATCCCTTGACAACCGCCACCAGGTTGGGGACGAGGTCGGCCCGCCGCTTGTACTGGTTGACGACCTCCGCCCAAGCGGCCTTGACCTGCTCATCCTCCTCCTGGATCCGGTTGTATCCGCAGCCGCCCAGCAGGAGCGGAAGGACCAGCAGCCCGAGAAGCCGGCGGGCCCGGAGCCGCGCCGCCGCCACGCCGAAGAGAAGCGCAAACCGTTGCCGGGGATGCATGCTGCCGCTACATAGTCCGGATAAGACCGAGAAGCAAGCCATCCGGATCGGTCTTCCCGGTCCGGTCCGGGAATCGTACCCCCGGGTAAAAAAGGCGATTGCCAGAGCGGAGCAAAAGCGCGCTAATTGATGCGCGTGTCCTTTTTCTCCGAGGGCGGGGGGAGTAAAGCTTGCGTCCCCGGAGAGATTGCGATTTACGATTTCGGGATGGAAACGGTCGCCCCGCAGGGGAAGTAGAAAGGGAGGAGAAGCGATGGCCCATCGAGTCACATTGAGCGCGTTCTTGTTGAACGAACGGCGGAAGACGCCCGCGCTCGATCCGGCGCTGGCGGGCTTGATCAAGGATATCGAGGTCGCCTGCAAGTACATCGCCGCGGCGGTCTCGCGCGGCAAGCTGGCCGAGGCGAAGGCGAGCACCCGGATCAACATCCAGGGCGAGGAGCAGAAGCCCCTTGACGTCATCGCCAATGAGCTAGTCCTGCAGACCTGCGAGTCCTGCGAGCATCTCCTCGGGGTGGTTTCCGAGGAGCTGGAGGGTCCCTATCCGATCCCGGAGAGCCGCGACGGGCGCTATCTGCTGGTCTACGACCCCCTCGACGGCTCGTCCAACCTCGATCTGAACGTGACCGTCGGCTCGATCTTTTCGGTGCTCCGGGCCCCGGAAGGGGTCAAGGAGCTCAAGCCCGAGCATTTCCTCCAGCCGGGCGTCTCCCAGGTGGCGGCCGCCTTTTCCCTCTATGGGCCGAGCGTGATGCTGGTCCTGACCCTCGGTCGCGGCGTCCACGGGTTCACCCTCGATCGCGAGGTGGGCACCTTCTTCCTCACGCATCCCGACCTGCGCATCCCGGAGGATACCCGGGAGTTTGCGATCAACGCCTCCAACGAGCGGTTCTGGGAGCCCCCGGTCCGCCATTACGTGGAGGAGTGCAAGCTGGGAAAGAGCGGGCCGCGCGGCGTCGACTTCAACATGCGCTGGGTCGCCTCCATGGTCGCCGAGGTCTTCCGGATCCTAATCCGCGGAGGCGTCTTCCTCTATCCGCGGGATACGAAGGATCCGAGCAAGGGAGGCCGGTTGCGGCTGCTCTACGAGGCCAATCCGATGAGCCTGATCGTCGAGCAGGCGGGCGGGGCTTCCTCGACGGGGCGGGAGAGGATCCTCGAGGTCCAGCCGACCGAGCTGCACCAGCGAATCCCCGTCATCCTGGGCTCGCGCAACGAGGTGGAGCGGCTGGTCCGCTATCACCAAGCCTACGATCGGGGAGAGGACCTTTCGTTCAAGTCTCCGCTCTTCGCCAGCCGATCGATCTATAAAAGCTAACCAGAGGATTCATCGCATGTCCGCCAAGCATCCTGTTGTCGCCGTCACCGGCTCGTCCGGAGCCGGCACCACGACCGTCAAGACCGCCTTCCAGCACATCTTCCGCCGGGAGGGGATCAACGCCTGGATCGTCGAGGGAGACGCCTTTCACCGGTACGACCGGGCCGAGATGAAGGCCCGGATGGAAGAGGCGGAGAAGAAGGGCAACCGCCATTTCAGCCACTTCGGACCGGAGGCGAACCTCTTCGAAGAGCTCGAAGAGCTCTTTCGCACCTATGGGGAGACCGGGACCGGCAAGGTCCGGAAGTACCTCCACAACGAGGAGGAAGCCGCCCCTTACCACCTTCAGCCGGGAATGTTCACGCCATGGGAGGATATTCCCGAAGGGACCGACCTCCTGCTTTACGAGGGGCTGCACGGCGCTGTCGTCACCGACAAAGCCAACGTGGCGCGATACGCCGACCTGCTGATCGGGGTGGTGCCGATCATCAACCTCGAGTGGATCCAGAAGATCCACCGGGACAAGAAGGAGCGGGGCTACTCCCAGGAAGCGATCGTCCACACGATCCTCCGGCGGATGCCTGATTACGTCCATTACATCTGCCCGCAGTTTTCCCGTACCCACGTCAATTTCCAGCGGGTGCCGACCGTGGATACCTCGAATCCCTTTATCGCGCGGGATATCCCCACCCCGGACGAGAGCATGCTCGTGATCCGCTTCCGGAACCCGAAGGAGATCGATTTCCCCTACCTCCTTTCCATGCTGCACGGCTCGTTCATGTCCCGGCCGAACACGATCGTCTGTCCCGGAGGCAAGATGCCGCTGGCGATGGAGCTGATCTTGACCCCGATGATCTGGAAGCTGGTGCACCAGAAACGGCAGATCCGCTGAGAAGGAGCCCGTGCCGCGCCGGCGCTCCCGTAGATCGTGGAGGAAGGGCGCCGATTCGGCTTTCGCGGCAGCGGATCCGGCGCCGGGCGGGGGAAGGGAAAGGCGAAAGCCGTCTTTTTCCGGGAAAAAAAGGCGGCTACCGCACGCCTCAGGAGCGCGGGATCCGGAATCGCCGCAGCAGGATGCGTCGGCCGTCGGGTTCCAACACCGTCGAGAAGCCGTAGAAGGAGACCTCGATCGCCTCGCGGCCGATGTCGAGGAGGACGTAGCCCCGGTGGTCGCGGTCGGAGAAGAGGATGTGGGGATTGGCCGCCTCGACCTCCGCGGCCCGTTCGAGCTTGCCGGCCGGCGAAGAGATCCCCGCAGTCCCCACCTCGAGTGCGACGGGCTTTCCCTGGTAGCGGAGCTCCCCGTAGGAAAAGACGTGGGTGTCGCCGCTCAGCACAAGTACGTTGCGGATCTGCTTCGCGGCAATCGCCGCCAGGATCTGCTCCTTTTCCCAGGCAAACCCGTCCCAGGAGTCGACGCTGACCGGAAGCCCGTGGAGCCGCAGGTCCATCATGAGGTCGCCGCTGCCGATCAGCTTCCAGAGGGCAGGGCTCCGGGAAAGGCCGGTCAAGAGCCAGTCGCGCTGGGCGGCGCCGAGCATCGACCGGCCGGGGGCGAGCGCTTGCCGGGCGGCGTCGGGCGGGGGGAAGAAGGCCGGGTGCCAAACGTCCTCGTCCCGGTACTGCCGGCCGTCGGTAAGAAAGAGCTCTGCCAGGTCGCCGATCCGGAAGCTGCGGTAGATCCGGAACTCCTCCTGCGGCCGGATAGGCACGTACTCGAAGTAGGCTTGGTAGGCGGCCTGGAGCCGCCGGGGCGCGTAAAAGCGGGCGGCCTTGCCCGAATAGTCGTTCTGGACCTCGTGATCATCCCAGATGGCGGCCACGGGCACCGACTGGAGGGCCCGCTGGAAATCGGGATCGCTCCGGTAGAGGCGGTGCTTGGCCCGGTAGGAAGAGAGGTCTTCGGCGACGCCGACCGGGTCCGGGCGGGCCGCGGCCGCTCCGTAGGTGGGGAACTCATAGATCCAGTCGCCTAGATGGACCAGAAGGTCGGGCTGGTCCGCGGCGATCGAGCGGTAGGCGGTGTAGAAGCCGGCTCCGTAGTGCTGGCAGCTCGCCACGGCGATCCGGAAGCGGTCGGCCCGTTCCGGAAGTGTCTCGGTCCGGCCTGTGGGGCTCCGGTGCCCTTCGCCGCTCCACCGGTAGAAATACCGGGTGCCCGGCTCGAGCCCGGTGACGTCCGCCTTGGCGGTGTAGTCGCGCGCCGGGCCGGTCTCCACCTCTCCCGAGGCGACGACCCGGCGGAAGTCGGGGTCGGTGGCCACTTCATAGCGGAGGGAGACGCTCGGCTTGCCGCTCTCGATCCGGGTCCAGAGGATGACCGAATGGGTCTCGGGATCGCCGGAGGCCACCCCGTAGGGGAAGAAGGGGTCGGCGGCGCGGCCGGACGCGGCCGGGAGGAGAGCCAGAAGAAGGGCGGCCAGGAGCGGAGCGCCGGAAGCGGGAGCCGGGCGGAAGACCATGGAAGCCGGAGCCGAGGGTAGGCGATGCGGCGCCCGAAGCCAATCCGAACCGTTTCGGGCGGGAGCCGCAATCGGGCGCCGGATGGTCCCGCTTGCCCGGCCTCCCCCGGCCGGCTACTATGCTGTTATAACAGGGCGGCGCCGCTTCCGGCGCGAGGCGTTGCGAAGCCGGGGCCGGCAGAAGACCAGGCCAGGGAGGATCGAATGAAGAACGCGTATGGATTCGGCAAGGAAGTCTCGACCTCGTTCGAGGAGACGGTGCCCAGGGTGGTGGAGGCCCTCCAGCGGGAAGGATTCGGCATTCTGAGCGACATCGATGTGGCCGCGACCTTGAAGAAGCGGCTCGGGAAGGAGATGCCTCCTTACCGGATCCTGGGAGCCTGCCATCCGCAGCTGGCTCACCAGGTGCTCGAGATCGAGCCGACCGTGGGGCTGCTCATGCCGTGCAACGCGGTCGTCCGGCAGGACGCGGCGGGCAAGGTCCACGTCGAGGTGATGGACCCGGAGGTGATGTCGACCATGCTGCCCCAGGAAGCGGTCAAGCCGCTGGCCGCGGAGGCCAAGGCGCGCCTCCAGCGGGTGCTCGATTCCCTCTAGTGGAGCCGCCTCCCTCTTCTCCTCTCCGCCGGCGCCTCCGGGCGACCGGGGAAACCCCGAGGCCCGGCCGCGCTTTTTTTTGCGCACGATCCCTTGCCGGAAAGCCTTGACAGGGCGTCGGGAGAATCGGTAATTGCCCTTCTCCAGGTGATGGGGCTCGCCCGGAAAAGACCGCTCGCATAGCCCGAGCTGATAGCTCCTACTTCAGGTTCGGAAGGGCTATGGCCTTTTGCAAGGGGAAGCGGGAGCATGGCGAAGAAGGGTGAGCGGTCGGGGCGCGTGCGCGGCGCCCCCTTTTCGGCGGGAGGAGAGCCGTGAGCCCCGCCGACGCCTCCGGCGCCCGGGATCCGTCCGGGCGGTTCGCGCGGCTGCACCTGGCGCTGGTCGGCGCGAGCCTCTTTTCGCTGCTCAACACCGGGGCCTTCACGGGCATCATCCCCTACAGCGTGGCCGAGCTCGGCCAGCACCAGAGCCATGGGGCCTGGATGAACGGAGAGTTCTTCGCGGCCCAGGCGCTCGGCATGCTCCTGGCCAACCCGCTGGCGGAGCGGGTCGGGGCCCTCCGCCTCTTCCTTGCGGCCGGCTGGCTGACGGCCTTGGGCGGCTTCCTCTGCGCCGGCGCGCCGGGCTTCGTGCTCTTCCTGCTGGCGCGGATCCTGCTGGGGGCGGGGAGGGGTCTTGATCCTCCTGGCTCCGGTGCTTCTCCTCGAGGAGTACCGGCCGAGCCTGCGCGGCCTCGCCCCGGTGCTCTGGGCCGTGGTCGCGGTCGTCCCCTTTGTGTTCGGCCCGCTCTTCGGCGGCTGGCTCGAGGAGCGGTGGGGGAGGGAAGCGGCGAGCTGGCGGCTCTGGTTCCTGGTCGACGGGCTGGCCGTCCTGCTCTGCACGGCGGAGGCTTCCCGGCTCCTGGCCCCCCGGCCTCCGGTCCGCCCGGGAAGCCCCTTCGACTGGGTGGGGCTCGGCCTGCTGGCGACTGTCTTCTTCGCCTTCCAGACCGCGATCGACATGGGGGACGACTACGACTGGTACAACTCTTCCCTTCTCGACGTCCTGATGGGGATCGCCTTCCTGGCCCTGCTCGCCTTCCTCGGCTGGGAGCTCCGGTTCCGGGAGCCGCTGGTCCGCCTGACCCTCTTCCTCCGCCCCCGGTTCGTCGTGGGGATGACCTGCCTCTGCGGCGGCTTCCTCCTCTTCTACGGCCTCTGGAGCCTGCTCCTGGTCCGCCTCCAATCGGTCTGGGGCTACGGCCCGTGGCTCGGCGGCCTGGTCATGCTCTCGCTGGCGGCGGGGGCGATCCCCTTCGCGCTCCTGAGCGCGCGCGTCGTCGCCTGGGGCCGCAACCGGCTTCTGCTGGTCGCCAGCCTCCTCCTCTTCGCGGGCTTCGCGCTCTGGACGAGCTATTACGACATCCACCGCAAGAGGAACCTCTGGCTCGAATTCGTGGGACCGCAGCTGGTGGAGGGGGTCGCTCTGGGGATCTTCCTGGCCCCGGCGACCAACTTCCTCTCGCACGGCCTCTCTCCGAAAAACCAGGCGATGGCCATTGAGCTGGCCGGGAGCTTCCGGGTCGCCGCGCAAGGGTGGGCGTCGCTGCTGCTCGGAACGGTCCTCTACCACAAGGCCGCCTTTCACAAGAGGCGGCTGGTCGAGTGGATGCCGCCCGCCCACCCGCTGCTCGATCCGTTGCGCGCCCGCCTGCGGGAGGAGGGGATCGGCTGGGAAGTCGGCCTGCGGCTTCTCGACCGGGACGCCCTCGCCCATGCGCAGGTCCTCGCCTTCGAGGATCTCTTCCGGGTCGCCGCTTGGGCCTTCCTTTTCCTGGCGGCTCTGGCCTTCTTCTGCCCGGGGCCTCCCGCTTCCCCGGGACCCGGTCCCGGCCCGGACCGGCTCGCGGATGCGGGGAGGGGAGGAGGATGAGGAGCGGAGGATGGGAATGGCCGACTCCCGAGCCCGAGGTCGGCGGGGAGGGCTCCTGGGATCTGCGGGAGCCGCGCGTCCGGCCGCCGCGGGCGCTGCGGCTGGCTCCGGAGAGAATCTGGGGGCGGCTGATCCGCTCGCTCCAGGCCGGCGGCGGGGGGGGGGAAGCGGCCGCGCGGCCCGGGGGCGGCCCGGCGCTGGATCCTCGGGCTGGTCGCCTTCGGAGTCCTCTTCTGGGCCCTCTTCCTGCGCAACTGGGTCGTGACCAACGACGCCTACGTGACCGGGAACGTCGCCCCCGTCAAATCCCAGGTCGCCGGGACGGTGGTCGAGGTCTGCGTCGAGGAGACCGAGCGGGTGGAGAAGGGGCAGACGCTGGTCCGGCTCGACGGCCTCAAGTCCTGGGTGGCGCTTCGCAAGGCGGAAGCCGACCTGGCGGCCGCGGTCCGCCGGGTCGAGAACCTCTTCAGCCAGGTCAGCCGGCTCCGCCACCGGATCGAGGAGGAGAAGGCGGCCCTCGGGCGCTACCGGTACGACCTGGGCCTCTACCGCGGCGGCACCGCCACCGGCGTGATTTCCGAACAGCAGTCGGTCGACGCGCAGTGGAAGGTCCAGGAAACGGAGCAGGCGATCGCCGCGCTCGAGGCGGAGCTGCGCGGGAACGAGGCGCTTGTCCAAGGAACCACCGTCGAGACCAACCCGCTGGTGCTCCAGGCCGCGCAGGCGGTCCGCGACGCTTGGCTCGACTGGTACCGGCGCAACGTCCCCTCCCCGGTGACCGGCTACGTGGCCCGGCGGACCGTCCAGCCCGGAGACCAGATCACTCCGGAAAAGCTGCTGATGACCGTGGTGCCGCTCGACTACATCTGGGTGGTCGCCAACTTCCGGGAGAGGGAGCTCGGGCGGATGCGCCCCGGCCAGCCGGTCGTGCTCAAGTCGGACCTCTACGGCTGGGGCGTCCGCTACCACGGCGTCGTCGAAGGGCTCGAGCCGGGATCGGGCAGCGTCTTCTCCCTCCTTCCGCCCGACAACGCGACGGGCAACTACGTCCATATCGTCGAGCGGGTTCCGGTTCGGATCAGGCTCGATCCGAAGGAGCTCGAGCGCCATCCCCTGGTTCTCGGCCTCACCATGGTGACCTCCGTCCACCTGACCCGGGTGGACCGGTCGATCCGCTCGCCGATCACCGAGGTGCCCCGGAAGGCCCGGGAGGCCGACTACGAGTCGAAAATCTATCTCCAGGAGCTGACCGCCATCGAGGGGCGGATTCGAAAGATCATCGAGGCGAACCGGAACCGGAAGGGAGACGCGCCGGCGCCGCCGGCCGGAGGGAGGAGCGGCCCATGAGGAGAGGCGGGGGGAAGCGATCGGATTGGGGCTTGTGGCGGCTCCGGCTTTCCTTACGATGGAGAACGGGGGAGACGGATGCCGGGGTTCCAGCGGATTCTCGTCGGGTTCGACGGCTCGAAGGGGGCCGAAGCGGCTTTCGGGCTGGCCCTCGAGATCGCCGCCCGCTTCGGGGCGTCCGTGGATCTGCTGGCGGTCCTCCCTCCCTCGGTGACCGACTGGGACCTGGCGGCCGCCGAGGAGCGGGCGCTGCTGCGGGAGCCGCTGGAACGGTGCGCCGAGCGCGCCCGGGAAAAGAAGGTGCCGTTTTCCGAGCGGATCGAGACCGGAGACCCGGCCCAGCGGATTCTCGAGGCGGCCCGGCGTGGCCGATACGACCTGCTTGTCGTCGGCCGGCGGAAGCTCGCCCGCCCGGTCTATTGGATCCTCGGCTCGGTCTCCGAGCAGGTGATTCGCCATTCGCCCTGCCCGGTCCTCGTGGTCGAGCCTTCCGCCTAGCCGAGCCGGCTCGCAGCCTCCGGTGGCTTCTGGCGGCCTTGCCTCCGCTCCTGCTCGCCGGCTGCCTGACCCCCGCCTTCGAGCGGCCGCCGGTGCCGACCGCGCCGCACTACAAGTGGGCGCCGCCGGCCAAGCCGGTAAACGGTCCGCCCGGGCCCGCGTGGAAGGTGGCCGAGCCGCGGGAGCACCTGATCGGAAAGGGGGACTGGTGGAAGATGTACCGGGATCCGGAGCTCGACCGGCTGGAGACGGCGGCGCTGACGGCCAACCCGACCTTGGCCGAAGCCTTCGCCCGGATGATCCAGGCGCGGGCCGAAGTCCTCGGGGTGAAGGCGATGTTCTACCCGACGCTCGACTTCACGCCCTGGCTAAAGTCGGTCTCCAACGCGGCGCAGGGCCAATGGCCGGTTCCCCCGTTCCCCCGCCAGCTCGACCCTTGGGCGGTGGTGGGCGACACCAACTATGAATTTTCCCTCTGGCGCCAGCTGCCGCAGCTCCAGGCCGCCAAGGAGCAGGCCAAGGCGGTCCAGGCGGCCTTCGAGGCGATCCGGCTTTCGCTCACCTCGGAAGTCGCCCAGAACTACTATCTGTTGCGGCAGATCGACCTGGAGCTCTCGATTCTCGACCACATCATCGAGGTCTTCCGGACCGACCTGCGCCTGACCGAAGAGCGGACCAAGCTCGGCCTCGGCCAGCAGCTCGACGTGCAGCGGGCGCGAAGCCAGCTCGAGCAGGTCGAGGGGGAGCGAGAGGGCATCCGGTGGAGCCGGGCGAAGGTCGAGAACGGGCTGGCGGCCCTCACGGGCCAATCCGCCTCCAGCTTCCACCTCCGGCCGCGTCCGCTCTCCGGCGAGCCGCCGGAGGTGCCTCCGGGCCTGCCCTCCGACCTGCTGGAAAGGAGACCCGATGTCGCGCGGGCGGAGCGGCTGATGGCGGCCGCCAACCAGCAGATCGGCGTGGCCCGGGCCGCCTTCTACCCCTCCTTCTACCTTGCGGGATTCGGCGGCTTTCAAAGCCTCTTCTTCAACACGCTGCTGACGCTGCACAACGCCTACTGGGCCGCCGGCCCGCTGCTCGACGTGCCGATCTTCGAAGGCGGGCGGCTGATCGCCGGCTTGAATGCGGCCAAGGCGAGCTACTGGGCGACGGTCCAGGCGTACCGGAAGGAGGTTCTCGCCGCCTTCCAGGAGGTGGAGGACTATCTCTCGGGGATCCGGATCCTTGCGGAGCAGCAGCGGCGTTTCGGCGCGGCCGTCCGGGCCTCGAGCCGGCAGGTCGAGATGACGATGGACCGCTACCGGCGGGGGCTGGCCAACTACTTCGAGATCGTCCAGGCCAACAAGGAGTGGCTGACCAGCCAGCGGGACGACGCCCAGACCCTGGGCAAGCGGTTCGTGCTAACCGCGCTGCTCGTCAAAGGGCTCGGCGGGGGATGGGAGGACGCCTCCTTCGGTCCCCTGCCGCCCAAGGCGGCGCCGCTGGGAGGGAGCGCTCCGGAGCCGGGCGGGGCGGTCCGGACGGCCGCCCTCGGGGAGCCCGCCCCGGCGCCGCGGTAGGCCCACCGGGTTGAAAATCCGGGCCCGGAGGCCGACGCGACCTCCGATCCCCACTCGGGCCAGTTCTTCCGCAAGCCCGAGCGAAAGATCGTTGCCGGGAGCCCTCCTCCTCCGACGACGACGGGAGGAGTAGCCGGAGGTCCGCCTACCGGCCCGCCCGCCCGAGCAGCCCGGCGACCTCCTCGGCCGAGGGCAACCCCTGCCGCGCTCCGAAGCGGGTGCAGGCGAGCGCCCCGGCGGCGGACGCGAAGCGGAGGAGAGACTCCCAATCCATCCGGCGGGCGACCCCGAGCGCAAACGCCCCGTGAAAGGCATCGCCGGCGCCGGTCGAATCGAGGCAGCGGACCCGGTAGGCGGGGAGCCGGCCCCGCTCGCCCCGGAAGGACCAGAGCAGCCCCCGCTCGCCGAGCGTGACGACGACGCAGGGGTGGGAGGCGCCGAGCCGGCGGAGGGCTTCCTCCGGGTCGCTCGCGCCGGCGGCTTGCGCCGCGAACCGTTCCGAGGCGACGAGGTAGTCGACCATCCCGGCGAGCGTCCGGGTCCCCTCGTGGCAGGAGCCGGCGTCGAGGACCGTGGGGATCCCGCGCCGGCGGGCCTCGGCGGCGATCGGCGGGGAGACCTTCGGCTCGTGGCCGTCGAAGAGGACGGCCCGGGCCGCCGGCCGGAGCCGGCCGGCGGGCTCGGCCTCGAGCTTCGGAGTCGCCGCGCTGTGGTTGACCACGCTGCGCGCCCCGTCCGGCTTGACCAAGCTGACAGCCAGAGGGGTGGGGGCGTCGCCGCGGACGAGGAGCGAGGTGTCGACGCCCTCCGCCGCCAGCTCCCGGGCGTGGCGCTCCCCCCAATCGTCGTTCCCGAGATAGCCCAGGAAGGAGGCCGACCCGCCGAGCCGGCGGACCGCGACGGCGGCGTTGGCCGCGGGACCGCCGCCGCCGAGGGCGAGCCGCTCGGCGAAGAGCTTTTCGTCCGGACCGGGGTGGCGGGGGACCGAAAGCGCGAGGTCGTAGCACGCATGGCCGACGCAGAGCACATCGACATCCATCGCCGCTTCCCCTCCGGTTCCCGCCGGCCGCCGGCGTCCCGGGCCGGATCGGCGCCCGCAGGAACCGGCGGCCATGCTGCCTCCGGGCCTCCGATTCGTCAACCGGCGGCTCGCAGCGCGGTCGTGCTCTTGCCGGCCGCAAGCCACTCCCGCGCGCCCGGCTACCCCGCTTCGACGCCGAAGCGGTCCCTTCACTTGCTGACGACACGCCGCGTTTGCCCCTTGACAGGGACCGGCTCCCCTTTAGGATGTCTGCGCCAAGGGGATGGAGTTCCCCGCAAACCGCCGCCTCGGCTGATAACTCCTACCGGTTGCGCTTGCAGGAAAAGGAGTAGCTATGGTCATGCGGCGGGTGGCGGCTGGGCCGATCGGGACGCCGGGCTCTTGCGCGGGCCCGGGAGCCGGCCGCGTTTCCCTCCGGGAGGGGGGGCGGCTGTGACGGCGATCTGGGCGCTTGCGGCATTCTGGTTCGGCTTGGCCCTGGTCGCGAGCCTCTTGGCGAACTGGCTCCGGATTTCGACGGCTCTCGCCGAAATCATGGTCGGGATGGCCGCCTCGATCCTTTTCGGCGCGACCGTCGGCCCCGACGCGCTCCGGCCCAACGAGCCTTGGATCAAGGTCTTCGCCGGCGTCGGGGCGATCCTGCTCACCTTCCTGGCGGGTGCCGAGATCGATCCCCACGTCTTCCGGCGGAAGTGGAAGGAGGCGGCGGCGGTGGGCCTGGCGAGCTTCCTGCTCCCCTCGCTCGGCTGCGCGGCCGCCGGCCATTACCTTCTCGGCTGGAAGCTCATGCCGAGCATCCTCGCCGGCATCGCCCTCGCGGCGACCTCGGTCGCGGTCGTCTACACCGTGATGATGGAGTTCGGCTTCAATCGAACCGACTTCGGGAAGACGATCCTGGCCGCCTGCTTCGTCACCGATCTGGGCACGGTCGTGACCCTCGGGCTAGTCTTCGCCCCGTTCACGCGCAAGACGCTGATCTTCGTGGCCGCCTTGGCGGCCGTGTTCGTGGGGCTCCCCTGGATCACCCGGCAGCTCTTCCGGCGCTACGGGGAGAAGCCCTCGGAGCTCGAGGCCAAGTTCCTGCTCCTCTGCCTGCTCGGGATGGGGGCGCTGGCTTCCTGGGCCGGGAGCGAAGCGGTCCTGCCGGCCTATCTGATCGGGATGACGCTGGCGGGCAGCGTCGGACGCGACCACCTGCTGATCCGGCGGCTGCGCACGGTGACGATCGGGCTCCTCACCCCGTTCTACTTCACCCGCGCCGGCTACCTCGTCTCGATTCCGGCCGTGATCGCCGCCCCGGCCGGCGTCCTCTTCTTCCTCCTGGCCGAAGGCATCGCCAAGATCGGCAGCGTCTATCCGGTCGCGAAGTTCTACGGGTCGACCCACAAGGAGGCGATGTACACCACCCTCCTGATGTCCTCCGGGCTCACCTTCGGGACGATCGCCTCGCTCTACGGGCTCTCCAACGGGATCATCGACAAGGGGCAGTATTCGACCCTGGTGGCCGCGATCATCGGCACCGCGATCATCCCGACGGTGATCGCCAACACCTTCTTCCTCCCGCGCCATCTCCTGCCGAAGCCGGAGGCGGGCGATCCGCACCCCGCAGAGAAGCCGAAGGGGGCTTCGGGCGGCCCGGGCGCGAAGAAGGAATCGAGCCCTTCGTGAAATCGGGCTGGCCACGGGAAGGGGCCCGGGAGTATCTTTGCGTTCATGACCATCAAGAAGCTCGCCCTCTGTTGCCTGCTGCTCGCCGCCGGATTCTCCTACGCGCTGCCCGCCGGGGCCGCGCCCGCCTGCTCGGGCCATGGGTGCTCGGAGGCCTCCGGCAAAGCAAAGTGCGGCAAGAAGAAGGGCTCCTGCGAAAAAGGAAGCGCAAGTGAGAAGGGGAGCGACCGCTCTTCCTAGCCCGGCTCGGCTTTTCCCGGGAGGCTTCGTTCTTCGGGCGCCCCCTGGACGCGGGAATTCCCGCCCCGGTCGAGCGCACGCAATGTCCATCTCCCGGCGGCCCTGCTGGGCACGGATTCCGCCTTCGGCCCGCGCGGTTCTAAAAGAAAGCGGTGGTCCCAGTCGACCAGTCCCGGAGATACCCAGGAGCCGAACCGGCGGAGTTCCTGGCAAGGGACGACCCGGCGCAGCTCGGCGCGGAGCGTGACGGGCCGGGATCCGGGAGGGGAGACGCGGAGGTCGGCTCCGGGGAGCGGCTCGCCCCAGACCGCAGAGAAAAACGGATTCCAGTCGGGATAGGAGGGGAAGTCCGCCGGCTCGCTCCGGACCGCCTCCCGGGAGGCCTCGATCTGGATGCGGGTCTTGATGATTCTCCCCGGCGGGATGGCCCGCGGCTTCATCTTACCTTACATACTCCGTGCGGCGGCCTCCCGTTCGCACGTCGGGGCGGCGGAGCTGGGCATCGTCGTCGGCCGGGCCGACAGCCTCAAGGGCGCGGCCGAGCGGCTCGCCAAGGAGGCGGCCAAGCTGGGGGCCGACGAGGTTGTCTTGATGCAGGTGGGCTATCTCTACGAAAAAGGGGAGGAAGTCGGCCTAGCGGCCATTTCTCACAAGCTTTCTCCTACGGCTTGCAAAACGGGCTCGTCTGCTTCGCTCCCGCTTGGTTTTCCATCCTCGCAGTATGTCTTCATACAGCTCCGGTGGAAAACCTGCGCCCGCCTCGCACCCAAGCCCATTTGCGGCGCCTCGGCTACGAAATTTGTGAGAAATGGCCGCTAGCAGCTTGTCGGGGTTAATGCGAGAGAGCCGCAATGGTTGCGAAACCTCCCTTCCGGGGTGGCAAGAATTTTCCTGCCGAAGCCCAAAAGCGCAGAAGTCGAGACCGCAACCAGCGCGCCGAGGAGGGTGGAGAGCGAGGCGATGCTGGGAGATCCGGTAATCCCTCCTTGGCTAGGCCCGATTCGGCGTCCTCCCATAAGCTTCCAAAGGCGCTTGAAGTTGTACGCCAAGCAGACCAACGACCATTCGCCCTGGACTTTGGCTTGCCCGCGGAGCCGAAACGCTCGGAAGCCCATCACCGATTTAATGATGCCGAAGACTGGTTCGACGGTCTGCTTGCGTCGAGCATAAAGGCGGCGGCCGTCCGGGCTGGCGAGCTTTTCGATCATCTTCCGTCTCCACGGGGCGGTATATTCAACAGGCTTCTCCCGACGACGATCGGCGGGTCGGAACTCGTATCGCCGACGACATTCCAGAGCTTCGGCCCTCATCGCACAGTAGACTTCGATTCCCTCCGCCTGCAGAGCCTCGACCTGTTCGCCATTGGCATAACCGGTGTCCACCAGCACTGCACGGACCCGACCGGCTTCCGTAGGAATGGCCCGCACGTCGGCTTCCAACTCGCCGATGTCGTTGGCGCAGACGCTCACCCGAGCCGAAAGCACCAAGGCACTCCCGTCCGCATCGACAGCCGCCTGCGCATTGTAGCTCTGTTCAAAGGCTTCGTTTCGGCTCCTGCGCATCAGCCGGCTCTCGGGATCGGTCAGGTTGGCTTGCTCCTCCGCCCCAGGCTTCTCCTCCGGAGGCTGGATGTGCCGGCCTTTGGCACTTCCCTTGCGCGCTTCCCGTTCTTTTACCTTCCGCTCGTACTCCGCTCGCTCCCGCTCCGCTCGCTCCTTGGCCCGCTCCTCCAGCCGGCGTTGCGCTTCCTCCAGCTTTTCCTTGAGCCGTTGCCGCCGACCGATCTCCTCGGGCAGCTTGCCCGGATCCGCTTCCTCTCTCCGGTCCGCTTCCTCCGCCTGCTCCAAGAGCTCAGCTACATCCGCCCGCAGAAGCTCCACCAGTTCTCCGGCCCGTTCGTAGGTCACATTGCGATGCTTGCTGGCGTTGGCCCGAATCTTGGTCCCGTCGACACTCACCACCCCCACCTTCAAAAGCTTCATCTCCCGCGCCAGCTCCAAGACCTTCAAAAAACAGTCGGCCACCGCAGCAAAGTTCTCCCGCCGGAACCGGCAGATCGTATCGTGATCCGGATGGGTATTCGCACAAAGGTAACGGACCGCCACATCCCGCCGCGTCGCCGCCTCGATCCGTCGACTCGAAAAGATCCCGTTGGCGTAGCAATAAATCAAAAGCGAGAGCATCATCGAGGGCGGATACTGCGCGTCTCCGGTCCCGCGCACGTTCACTCGAAATCCCCGCAGATCCATCCTCTCCACCGCCTCGATGACAAAATGCACCAAGTCGTCCTCATCCACCCAATTCCGCAGGTCCTCGGGCAAAAGCATCGGCGTCATCCGATCCACTGTCACAAATCGCTCAGCCATGCCCTCTTTTACCATATTCCGGAGGGAAAAGGAAAGTCCGACAGGCTGCTAGGGGAGTCGCGATCCGCTCCGCCGGCGCCGAGTCGCTCCCCCGCGGACCGGGCGCGGGCCGGCCCGGCCCGGGGCGGGAACGGCTCCCGAGCGCGAGCCTCGGGAGCGCGGGAACCGCATCCTGACCCGGGAACCGGCGGCTCGAGAAACCCGGCCGCCCCGCAACCCGCTACTCCTCCCTCTCTTCCGGTCCCCGCAGCCCGTTTCCGCTCTCCAATCCCGGAATCTTCCCGTAGCCCACGAACCGGCTGCCGCCCGGAGCCTCCTCCGGTCCCGGAAACTTCGGCCGGAAGTCGAAGACGCTCGCCCCCCATCGCGGCTTTCCGTGGTAGGTCCGGCCGTCGCTCGCCCCGGCCATCACCCGCTCCCCGGTCGCCTTTTCCCGGCCGAGGTAGATCATCGAGTGGCTGACCGGAGGATCGTTCTTGGTCGCGTAGGTCCCTTCCCAGAAGAGCAGGTCTCCCGGCCGCAGCTCGTCCATCTCGAAAGAGTCGGGATTCGGGCTGAGGACCGCCCGGAAGTTGCCGGCCTTCCGGACCCAGGCGTACTGGCCGCTCGCGGTCCGGGGGACATCCCGGATTCCGCACCGGCGGAGCACGAAGTAGACGAAGCCCGAGCAGTCGATCCCGCCCGTCGCCGGATCGGCCGAGCCGTACCGGTAGGTAAGATCCATCCCCGTCAAGAGTAGCGCTTGCCGGATCAGCTCCCGGACCGGCGCCGGCTGCCGGTCGAAGTCGGCGAGATCCTCGGGCCGCAGGGAGGCGTCGGGCGCCATCCCCGCGGGGCGCTTCTCCTCGCCGGCCGCCGGCTCTCTCTCCTGCGCCCCGGCGGGCGCCACGCTCAGGAGCAGGGCGAGGAGCAGGGGGCCCGCTCCGGTCCGCGGGCCGGGACGGGGAAGCCGCGGCGGTTGCGGTTGCGGCTTGGGATTCACCGGCCGCTACGATAGGCTATCGCCGGGAGGAAAACATTCCTTTCCCGGAACAACCCGCAAAAAAACAAGGAGAACGCAGACCATGAACAGACCGACCCTTCTCTTGGCTTTGTCCCTGCTCTTGGGCATCGGAGCGGCGGCCCCCGCCCTCCGTGCCCAGGAGACCCGTGCCGACAACGCGATGGCCCTCCATCACATGCATGCGGTGATCAACCATGCGGTCGAGATGGCGGCCGAAGGCTCCAACCTGGTGATGCTCGGCGAAATGCGGATGGCCCCCGGGACCGACGAGCTGGCGGCCGAGCACGGAAAAGGGGCGATCCGCGAAGCCAAGGCGTTGGTCAAAAAGGTGATGGAGAGCAAGGCGATGGCCGAGCTCCACAAGCAGGGGCAGGGGGAGAGCCGGGAAATGGCCTACACCCATAAGCTGGCGGAGGCGGCCAACGCCTACATCGACCTGCTGGCCGAGATGTACTCGGTGAACAAAAAATAAGCCGGTCCGGGGGCGGCGCGGGCGCTTTGTGTCCGGCCGCCCCGCCAAGTCGGCGCGGGGGCTCCGCCGGCTCCGCCGCGCGGGGAGCCGGGGCGATTCCCTGCCGCAACCGCCCGAGCCGGCCGGCGGCGGGAGCGGAGGGGGGCGGATTGCCTTGCCGGATTCGCGAAGCAACGGCCCGCTCATGCGCGTCCCCATCCGTCGGCGCTCGCCCGATTCCAAAGCCGGATCAGCATCCCGGCTTGGCCGCGGCAGCGGCAGCCGGGTGGCGATCTCCCAATCGGAGATCCGATCGAAGATCGCCTCCGCGACGCGCTCCGCACCCATGCGATCCGCGAACGCGAGGAAGTCGATGCAGTCTCGCGTCGCATTCCGCCAAAGAATCCACGCAGTCTCGATCCGCGGAATCTCCGCTTCCGCCGGGATGGTGATCTGCTCCCCGCGATAGTCTACCGCGGTCGTTTCCGGCGGTTCCTCCCGGATGAGCCGGCGCGCTCCGGTTTCGATCCCGTCGAGACGGCCTGGATTGGGACCGGACGCCGCACTCGAGCGGTTTTCCCGCCGGCGACAAGACCCTCTCCCGCTCAGGCAAGGGAGCGGTGTTCTTCGACAGAGCGCATCCAAAAGCGGCAGCGTTGCGCCCGGGGATCCGCGGTGCACGCGCGGCAGACCCGCTCGACGACGTCCAGGAGAGAAGGATCGGCCGGGACGGCGGCCGCGCGCAATCCGGTCGCCAATGGCGGCAGGCGTGTAGCCCCGATGGTTGAGGTGGCGAGGCATGCTGGCCCCGCAGAGAACTGTTCTCCCTCCGGCGGAATCGTGTGCGCTTGCCGGCTCTCCGCAAGAGAAGCCGGAGCGGGATCGGAACCCGCCCGCGCGCCGGACTATCCGGCCCCTCCGTTCCCCGGGCCTTCCTCCCGCAGCTCCGGCTCCTGCAGCAGCCGGGCGGAGTGGTCGACCGGCTCCGGGGTCTCGATCACCTCCCCTTCCGGGGCCGCCTGGAGCCCGGTCAACCGCCGCGCCGTCACGAGCACCCGCGATTCGAGGGTCGCCGTCGCCTTGTTGTAGGCCTTGATCGCCTGCTCGATCCCCTTGCCGACCCCGGCCCAATGGCCGGCCAGCGTCGCGATCCGCTTGTAGAGGGTCCGGCCCAGCTCGCTGATCGCCCGGGCGTTCTCGGCGAGCGCTTCCTGCTGCCAGCCGTAGGCGACCGCCTGCAGAAGCGCGATCAAGGTCGTCGGCGTGGCCGGGATCACCCGCTTGCCGACCCCGTAGTCGAGGAGCCCAGGGTCCTGCTGGAGGGCCGCCGAGAAGAACATCTCCCCCGGCAGGAAGAGGACGACGAACTCGGGCGTCGGCGCGAACTGCTCCCAGTAGGCCTTCTTGCTCAGGTTGGCGATATGCTCCCGGACCTGCCGGGCGTGGTCGGCCAGCCGGGCGAGCCGCGTCGGCTCGTCGGGAGCCTCGGCCGCTTCCAGGTAGGCGGCGACCGGCGCCTTCGCGTCGACGACGATCTGCTTTCCCCCGGGAAGCCGGACGACCAGGTCGGGCCGCAGCCGGCCCGCTTCCGCCTCCACGCTCGCCTGCTCGAGGAAGTCGCACCGCTCGACCATCCCCGCCATCTCGACGACCCGGCGGAGCTGCATCTCGCCCCACCGGCCGCGCGCCACCGGCTGCCGGAGGGCCTTGACCAGGCTGGCGGTCTCGCTGCGGAGCTGGGGCAGATGGGTCTCCACCAAGGCCTTGAGCTGCTCGTGGATCGCGCTGTAGGCCCCGATCCGGCTCCGCTCGATCTCCCCGAGCTTCCCGTCGACCTTCTGGAGCGATTCGCGGATCGGCTCGGTCAGGGCCTCGACCGCCTTCCTGCGGGCCTCGAGCTCGGCCTGCGCCCCTTCCTGCCACCGGGCGAAGTTCTCCCGGGCGAGCGCCAGGAACGCCTCGTTGTTCTGCCGGAGCGCCTCCGCCGAGAGGCCGCGGAAGGCCTCGCCCAGCCGGGCCCGGGCCTCCTCGAGGAGCTGGAGCTTTTCCCGGGCCGCCTTTTCCGACTCGGCCAGCCGGCTCGCCAGCTCGGCCAGCCGCGCCCGCGCCTCCCCGAGCTCCCTTCGGGCTTCCGCAAGCTCCGCTTCGATTTCCGCCAGCCGGCCCGCCTTCGCCTCGGCCGCCGCCCGCCGTTCGGTCTCCCGCCGCAGCGCCTCCGCAGCCTCCTCCCCGGCCCGCCGGCTTTCCGCAAGGTCGGCTTCCAACCGGGCCCGGCTCCGCTCCTCCTCCGCGATCCGGGTTCGCAGGGCCGTCCGGCCGCCCCGCGCCCAGAGCCAGGCCGCCGCCGCCCCGGCCGCCGCCCCCGCCAAGCCTATCCACCAGCCGTCCATAGCCGCTCTCCGGCAGAGTCTCCCCAAGATCCGTACCGGTCAACGGAAAACCCGAAACGATCCTCGTGCCCGGGGGACGGGCAAAGGCAACGGCGCCGGGCCGCCTGTTCGGCCCGGCTTCCGGGAAAGGGTCCCGGGCCCGCCGGCGGAGGATCCCCGAAGAGGCGGGGTGTCCTCTGCACGGACGGCCGCGGCGGCGAGCCTCCCGGTCGCACCGGGTCGGCAGCCGGGAGTCGGGTTCGGGAAGGCCGGCGGGCGTCTTTCCCCGCCAGAGAAAAACGCGGGCGCAAGAAGAAGAACCTTTGCGGGCCGGTTTCCGAGGCGCGGGAGTGCTCCGTGATCGCCCGGGTCCGCGGGCTGGAGAGCATTCATCGGCTGCCGACCCGGTCCATTCATCTGGCGGAGGCGCCCCCGGCAGCGGCTCAGACAAGCAGCGGAGAGAGCGAGCGGCCGCGTCTTTCGATCGTTCCCCTAAAGAATCCGGCGGGAGGCGTTCCGGGTTCAGGGCTCTTTGACTGGTCCTCCCCCGCCCGGGTTGCCCGCTGGGCCTTTGACCCAAGCCACTGCGCCTCGGCAAGTTGGACCTTTGACGACCGCTTCCTTTACCTTGGCTTTCGATCGGTCAAGGATTCCACGCCCATGATCAATCTGGGCAAGGATCCGACCCGGCTCTTCAAAACCGGGGACTGCCTGGTCTTCGAGCTTGGAAGGAGCCGCTCCGGGGAGACGTCCACCTTCCAGGAAGGGGATCTGCGCCTCCTTTTGAGCGTCTACCAGGGGAAGCCGATTGCGGTCCTCTACCGGTATCGGGAACCCGGAGTCCGGGAGCCCGTCGAGTTTGCCTCTCCCATCGGGGTCACGCGGATCGACCGGGTCGAGCGAATCGCCGAAGCACGCGTCGAGTGGGAGCGGGAGGGCGGCGGGTACTCCCTCTATGCGGCCATCCCTCTTGCCGCCCTCGGGGTGCATCCGGTTCCCGGCAGCGTCTATCGGGGGGATTTTGGCGTCATCTACTCCGATCCCACGGGAACCGGCGACCAGTTGCGGATGTTCTGGGCCAACCGCCGGACAGGCATGGTCAGCGACCTGGCCACCGAGGCGGCGATAGATCCCTCCCAATGGGGGCTTTTCTCGATCGAGCGATGAATCCGGCCGAATCCCGATCGACTCTTCCGCTACGGCACAGGCCATGGGCTCTGCTGATCGCGCTTGGCGTCTGGCTGGCGGCGGAGTCAGGCTATGGGCAGGGCCAGTGGCAGGGCATGGAGGAGGCAGAGGCTGCCGCGGCGTCATCGGCGCGCCCACTTCATTATTGGATCACCAATACCAATACCGGGGGCAAAGGGTCGGAATCCGAACCGGTTCACGATCATCTCTGGGATGTCTTTTTTTGGAACCGGGAGATCGGCTGGGCCTGTGGCTTTGGCGGGGTCTTTCAAACGCGGGACGGCGGCTGGCACTGGATTCGAAAAAAGCCCCGGGGTGGATGGTATCATCTGCAGATGACCGGCCCCCGGGAGATCTGGCTGCTCGAAGGGGTCCACGGGCAACCCCAAGCCTGGCTCTGGCATTCGACGGACGACGGCAGGTCGTGGAGTGAAGTTTTACCGGGAAAGCTCCGGAGCGCCAGCGACCTTGTCTGCAGAGGCAATCTGAGAGCGGTTCTCTGCGGGGACTTCACGAGCTTTTGGAGCCTTGATCGGGGGGAGACCTGGAAACCGCTCCCTTTCACCGGAGTGATCCGGGCGGCCGTCCCCGGGGACGTCCGGCCGGAAGCGGGATTCATTGCATATGTCCTTTGTGCCGGCGGCCCACAGCAACCGCGCGCACCCCAAGTCTTCAAGAGCACCGATTCGGGCCGGTCGTGGAAAGAGTTGGTCTTGTTCCAAGGGCTTCCCTGGCCGCGGACGATTTTTTTCTCCACGAGCCTAGAGGGATGGATCGGATTGGAGGACGGGGTGCTCTTAGCTACCAAGGATGGAGGAGAGAGCTGGCGGAGGCTGCCTTTTCCCGAGAGGCGTGCGATCCAAGCGCTCTGGTTCGATTCCTTGGGCCGCGGCTATGCGGCTGTGGAGAATTCCCAGCTTGGGCGGCTCGGCACGGCCGTGTTCGCTACTTCGGACGGCGGGCAAACGTGGCGAGGACTGCTGGACGGCGCAAAAAACGTCAATGCCTTCTTTTCGCTGGGGCCGGATTCGGTCTGGGGGGTGGGAAGCGTGCCGGGCTATGTCGGGAATGATCTGGTGGTCTTTTTCGAGCGGTGAGAGAAGGGTAGCCGGTGCACTTTGGCCGCCGGTAGGGAGAGCGGAAGCGGTTTTGGGAAGCTGCCGGCGTGGCCTCTTAGGATTGCTGCGGAGGAGCTGTGGAGAAGCACGGTTCGTCATGGAACGGGCATGGGATGGTTCGAGAGCGGACGGCGAACGAGAAAAGAGCTCTTCGCTGTGTGGAGTGGATGGAGGGGGCAGATTTGCCAATGAGGGATGGCAAGAAACGGTGTTCTTGCCATCCGTCTATGCGGGATTTTGCGTCTAGGCGATTCGCCGAAGGACACTTCGACTTCGTCGATCCTCCTTGACGGCGGATGACCAAGCTCGGGGCCTTTTCCGATGCTTTGGGCAGGCAGGCGGACAAGCTTTCTGCAATGACCTTACCGTTGAGTCCGGAACGAAAGGTGACCACCGGAAGGTGCCGCCGTACCGCCGCAGAGAGCCGGAAGCTCCTCTTCTTGGCGAAGGGCGAAGGGAAGGAGACTTTGCAGGCATCGGCCAAGGGGATGCGCGAGCACGGAGCGGATGCCGAGCCGATCGAGCGCATCTCCATGGACATGGGTACCTCCTACATTTTCGGAGCCAAGGAGCGCTTCCTTAGGGCGGAGGTCTTTTTTTTGACCGCTTCTCCCGCATGCCGATGGCGGGAGAGACCGTCGACCAGGTGCGCAATGAGCTCGCGCGTCAGGGCCTGCCGCAGAAGGGAAGCCTCTGGGCTTCGTGAGGCAACGAATGGACGCGGAGCGGAGAGCAGAAGAGTCCGCGAACTTTCATCTCCGCCGCCTACCCGCGACTGGCATGGGCTACGGGCGGCTCGGCAAAAGATGCTTATCCATGCGAATGTCCAAGAGCGAAGCTCTTGTCTCCAGTGGGCCGACCGCAGCGGTCTTGCTTTGCTCCCTTCCGAAAACTTTCCAAGACGATCAAAGAGCACATGGACGGTGTCCTTGGTCTCCTCCAGAGCCGGGTGACCAATGGCCTCATCGAGGCGACATGCGGCCTTATCCAGCTTGCCAAAAGGATGACCGGAAGCTTCCGAAGCTTCCGGTGCTTGCGAATCGCCGCTTTCCTCAAAGCCGGAAAGCTGAGGTTGGATATTCCCGCCTTGGCCACATGAAACAGCGAGGAGGCATTATTTTCGAAGTCCAGCGGGGATTGGTAATGGAGGCCGCTATGAAGGCGGCGGCGGTTGTAGAAGCATTCAATGTAATCGAAGATCATGATCTTGGCCTCTTGTTTTGTTTTCGGGAGGAAGGAGCCGAAGCACTCGGTTTTGAGCGTGGCCCAGAAGGATTCCATCATGGCATTGTCATAACACTGTCCCTTGCGGCTCATGGAGGCGACGGCACCGCAGGAGTGCAGTAGTGCGTTGAACTCTCCGCTGGCATACTGGACGCCGCGGTCGGAATGGTGCAAGAGCCCTGGGTCAGGGCGCCGGCTTTTCCAGGCCTTCTTCCAGGCTCTTGTCACCAAAGACGTAGAGAGCGAGTCCTCGGCATGCCAGCCGACACACCGGCGGGAACCACCATCGAGGATGGCGGAAAGAGAAAGCCAGCCCTCGGCGGTGAGGATGGAGGTGATGTCACCGATCCAGATCTGGTTGGGGCGATCCGGCGCGGGCATCCGGGCCAGCCAGTTGTCGGCGACCGGAAGGCGATGAGCGCTATCGGTGGTTTGGGGACGGAAGCGGCGTTTTTGTTTCGCGCGCAGACCGAGCTCCCGCATTAAGCGGGCCACCCGATTTTTGCCGCAAGGCTCTCCGGCCTTACGCAGTGCCCAGGTGATGCGCGGGCTGCCATAGGTTCTCCGGCTTTCCAGGAAAACTGGATGGATGGCCGCAAGCAGTTGCTTGTCCCGTTGCCGACGGCTTCCCCGGTCCTTGTGCCGGTGAGCATGGAAGCCGCTCCGGGAAACCTCCAGAGCTTCGGCCAATTCGGTGAGGCAATAATCTTTGGTCATTTTTTGCATCACCGCATATCGCTGGCAGGCATCTCGGCCGACCCAATGCTTTTTGTAAAATGTCGCGCTGACGGCGCAGATAGTCGTTTTCCTGGCGCAACCTCCGCAGCTCGCGCTGCTCGGGCGATTCGGCCGCCAACGTCTTGGGATCGCTGAAAGCCCGACCGCCTTGGGCTTCCTTGACCCACAGATTCAGCGACCAATGGGAAACGCCCAGATCGCGAGCTACCTCGTGAATCGAACGCCCCCCTCGCACCAGGGCCACCGCATTCTCGTTAAACTCGCGGTCATAACGCCGCGCGAACTTGCTGCTGCTCTTTCCGTTGTTCATTTGGAGTTTTCCTTTCTAACCCCCAAAGCCCCTGTCCGCAAAATCGAAGAAACTTCATACAGCCGGGATCAGCGGGAGGGAAACCGGCAGATCCTCTTGGGGGTCGTCATGGCCAATGGCTGGCCGATTGCCCACCATGTCTTCCGGGGCAATCGGCACGATTCGGAAACAGTTCTGCCGATCGTCGCCGATTTGGAGAAAGGCTTCGGGTTGCGTCGGATCGTCTTCGTCGGGGACCGGGGGATGGTGAGCACGGCCAACTTGGGCTTCCTGTGGAGCCAGGGGCATGGGTTTTTGTTCGGCTTACGCCGACGAAGGAGCCCGGAGGTCTTGGAGTATGTCCGCAAGGCCCAGAGCGGTTCCTGGCAGCCCTGCTCTCCGGAGGAAAAGGATCGGGTCTGCGAAGTCGAGGGAGCGCTTCCCGGGCAGCGGATCTTCGTGGTCGAAAGCGCCGAGCGGCTGGCCTACGAGCAGGCCATGCGGGAGAGGGATGTCACGAAGACCCGGGAAGAGTTGGGCAAACTCGCCAAGCGTATCGAAAAAGGAGAGCTTCGGAATCGGGAAGAGATCGGCAGCTCCGTCGCCCGAATCCTCTCTCTCCATCGCGGCCACCGCTACTTCCGCTGGAGTCTGCGGGCAGGCAAGCTCCAAGTGTCCGAAGAGCCGGTGGAGACCGAAAAGCTTCTGGAGGGGAAGTACGTGATCCTCACCGAGGAAAAGGATCTCTCCCCGCTCGAGGCGGTCCGGGCCTACAAGGAGCTCTCCGAGGTGGAAAGAGCCTTCCGGAAGCTCAAGGACGTCCTGGAGCTTCGTCCGATCTACCACCACAATCCCCAACGGGTGCGGGCGCACGTCTTCGTCGCCGCCTTGGCCTTCCTGCTCGACCGGCTCCTGGAGAAGAAACTCAAGGCGGCCAATCTGCCCTTCTCCAGCGAGCAAGCTTGGGTTGCCCTCCGAACCATCCATCTGGTGGAGTTCGCCTTCGGGAGTGAAAAACGTCGTGGGGTCACCGCCGGGAATCATCAGGCCCGGCAAATCCTCTCTACCTTACGCATCTCTGCCCGGGAGCCGTAGCCGACCGCAAAGGGCAAAAATGGGCCCTGTAGTGCCAATTGGAAATAACGGATACTGTCTCGCAACGACTTACGAGACCTTCCCCCAAACATGGGCTGGGGAGATCGGCTCCACGAAGACCTGGACCTGCCATCCATCCGGATAGAGGAGAGGGAGCGCGATGGCGAGCCCTTCGCCTGCCTGGTCCACGTCGGTCTGCTCGGTCCAAAAGCGGAGAAGCGTCTCACGGCATCGATCCACGGTCAGCAAGCTTTCGAAACTTTTCATAACAGCTCTCCCTCCGGAATCGACTGAATGCGCCAGTGATGGCAGACCTTTCGGAAGAAATCTATCAAGTCAGTCGGAGCAAAATCGGCGAGAGGCTCGTGCCGGTTGCGCCCCGCATCTCGACCCGATAAGCTCGGATCGATCCGGTTTTCATGCCATCCCTTCGGGACGTAGTCCTTGTGGAATCTTCGCCGCCGCGTTGGCGAGTAGCCGATTCCTCGGACCCGCACGCCCGCGGGGAGCAGCGCGGCTTCGTAGGTCGCCGGCTCGTCCACCACCCCTCCCCGCACGTGCAACCGCAAGTCGACAAGGATACCTTCCTTAAGATCGAGATCCGCGTCAAATCGACGTCCTTTTTCTCCATAACGCGTAAACGTCAATTCGGTCTGACCATGCCGGAAGACCTTTTCCGCCCGCACGATTTCGATGATCTGATCAGAGCGGTATCGGAAGCTCATGATACGGATTGCCGATGTCTCAATTCCGCTTGCGCTTCCTCTTCCGGCCTCGCTTTTTCCCCCTCCGCCGGGTTTTAGCGCAAAGGATCGACTCTAGCCAATCCTTCCGGCGGAGAGACTAGACAACGCACCGACGGCTCGCGACGGTAGCCGCGATTCTTCCTGCGCCGTGGAAACGGTTGCTCCCCGCGGGCAGCAGAAGAAGCGGTCAGCCCTTCCGGTGGGAGAGAGGAGCCCATTCCTCGGCCAGCAGGCCGAAGAGCAGCAGGTCTTCGAAGACGCCCCGGACCAGGAGCTGCTTTCGCTGGGTGCCTTCCCACCGGAAGCCGAGCTTCTGGATGAGCCGGCGGGAACGGAGGTTGCTCGCCAGGCAGTAGGCGCAGATCTTGCGGAGCCCGAGGACCGCGAACGCATAATCGATGAGGCCGCGGGAGGCCTCCGGCCCATAGCCTCGGGCCCAGAAGGGCCTCCCCAGCCAGAGGCCGATTTCCGCGCGGCGGTGGTTGGGCTCTAGGAAAAGGATCCCGGCGCCCGCAAACCGGCGGGGCTCCTTCTCGAGGATGGCGGCGCTCACGGTCCGGCCGCTTCGGGTCATGGCGATGTGCTCCTCCACCCAGGCGGCGGCTTTCTCGGGATCTTCCGGATAGGTGAGCGAGCGGGTGAAGCGGGAGATCTCCGGATCGCCCGCGAAGGCGCGGACGCTCTCCTTGTCGCCCTCTTCCAGCGGCCGCAGGAGGATCCGGTCGAGGAGGATGGGGAAGTCTCCCGGCAGAGGGGGGATCGCCGCCGCAGGGGAGGGCGGCCCGGGATCCGGCGAGGCGGCGTCGGCTTCCATGCCGCAAGCATCGGGCAAGCCGGGGCGGTTGGCAATCCGGCTTCGGGGGATCCGGGGCCGAGCCGCCGGCGCCCACTCTCCCCTCGACATCCCGACAGAGTTCCTTCATGGATGCGGAGTCCGGGGAGGCCGCGCGGGCGCGCGGGAGAAGAGGGTTGCCAGCAGCTAAACAATATATGGACACATAGCAAGTGTAATGGCAGTATGTCCGAGTGAAGTTGAGTGTCTGGGCCAAGCGGCAGGGCATTTGCTACAAGACGGCTTGGCGGATGTGGAAGGAAGGGCGTTTGCCCGTCCCGGCTGAGCAGTTGCCGACCGGAACGGTGATCGTGCATGCGGAGCCCTCACAACCCAATGGGGTCGCCCTTTACGCACGGGTATCCAGCTCCGATCAAAAAGCGGGGATCTGGACCGGCAATTGGCTCGGCTGACCGAATTTGCGCTCAAGCAAACGGTTGCCGATCGTCAAGGCCGTCAAGGAGGTCGGCTCCGGAATGAACGGCCATCGGAAGAGGGCATGATCGGGCTGCTCCGTGATCCCAATATCGGCGTCATCCTGGTCGAGCATCGCGACCGGCTGATGCGCTTCGGCTTGGAGTACGTGGAAGCGGCATTGGCCGCGCAGAGCCGATCGGTCCTGGTGGTGGAGTCGGACGACAGGACTGATGACATCGTGGGCGACCTGCATGAGGTCATCGTTTCGATGTGTGCCAGGCTTTACGGGAAGCGATCCGCCCAGGACCGCGCCGAGAAGGCGCTGATAGCGATCCATGAGTAAGCTCCCTGTTTTCACCTACCAGACCCGGTTGAGGTTGACGCATGAGCAGACTTCGTGTCTTGACGCCTATGCGGCGCTCTACGGGCGGGCGCAGCGGACTCTTTTCGCCAGGATGCGGGCGGGCGTTCCCCTGAACGAGCTCAAGCGGTCGTTCCTGCGCCGATTCGGCCTCACCGCCCGGCAGTTCAACGCCATTCGGGTCGAGCTTGGGGGGAAGATCGCCTCGATCCGGGAAAGGCGGCCCGAGTTGATCGAGGAAGCCAAATGGCGGATCCGGAAAGCGGAAGAGGCGGTCGGCCGGCTGGAGAAGAAGCATCCGGGATCGAATGTCGTGCACCAGAAAAAGCGGCGGCTTGCCGTCCTGCGGGCGAAGCTCGAGGCGCTTCTGGCCGATCAGGAGTCCGGCCGGGTCCGGCTCTGTTTCGGTTCCCGACGCCTCTTCCGCAAGCAGTTTTCCCGGGAAGAGAACGGCTATGCGGACCATGCCGCATGGAAGAAGGATTGGCAGGCGGAGCGGAGCAGCCAGTTCTTCGTGCTCGGATCGAAGGACGAGGCCTCGGGCAACCAGTCCTGCCAAGCCGCAGTCGCTCCGGACGGCAGCCTGCGGCTGCGGTTGCGGCTGCCGTACGGATGGGGAAGCACGAGCAAACACCTGGTGCTCGAGGGCGTGCGCTTGGCCTACGGCCAGGAGGAAATCCTCCAGGCCCTCTCCGCCGGCCGGGTCGTGACCGCACAAACCAAGACGGGGAAGCTCTTCCGCAAGCGGGAGGGAGCTGCCGTGAGCTACCGCTTCGTGCGGGACCGGAAGGGCTGGCGGCTGTTCGCAAGCGTCGAGGCGCAACCGGTTGCCCTGGTGACACGCCGCCTTGCCGGAGCGATCGGCGTTGACAGCAACCCGGATCATCTTGCCTTGGCCGAAACGGATCGCTTCGGGAATCTCGTGGAAATCCGCCGGATCGGATTGCATCTCTATGGGAAGAGCGAGGAGCAGGCGAAAGCCGCGATCGGCGATGCGTGCCGGCAGATCGCCCGGGCCTGCGCCGAATCGGGCAAGCCGCTCGTGATCGAGCGATTGGATCTTCGCAAGCGGGGGGCCGAGCTCGAGGCGGTCGATGGTGTCCGGGCTCGCTCGCTCTCTTCCTTCGCCTACGCCAAGACGATCTCCATGCTCAAGGCGGCTTCCTTTCGTGCCGGAGTCTAACGGATCGAAGTCGACCCGGCCTACACTTCCGTGATCGGCGCGGTCAACCACGCGCGCCGTCATGGCATCGGTTCTCACCAGGGCGCGGCCTACGCCGTCGCCCGGAGAGGATTGGGCCTATCCGAGCGCCCGTCCGTGCGGGAGGCGGTCGTGCCGACCCGCAATGGCGGCCATCTCACCTTCGCCCTACCCGCGACGAATCGGGCGAAGCATCTATGGTCGTTCTGGGCGGCCGTTCGAAAGGGGCTCAAAGCCGCGCATGCAGCGCATGCCCGGTCGGGAGGCAACCGCTTGCCTCCCGCGCCTCTGTCCCCGAAAGCGCGAGCATTGGGCGCTACCCGGACTTTGCCGGCGAAACCCCGGCACGCGAACCGCCGGCAGCACTGTTCGGCCGACGTCGTGGACGATCTCCCCTGGTGGGGGAATGGTTGTCTATGGTTTTAGGAACGGCGTGCCGAGGACCATGGGAGGAAATTGTGCCGGAGGCCGCGGGAGCGGGAAGGGGGAGCGGCGGTGAGGGGCCGGGAGCTGATCCGGAAGGGGATTAAGCTTGCGGCCCTCTTGCAGGAGCCGCTCTACCGGCGGGGGCTCCGGTTCGGGGTCGCGGCCGGGATCGAGCATGAGCGGCTTTTAGCGTGCCATTCCTGCTCCACACTGGTCGATGTCGGAGCCAACCGGGGGCAGTTTGCGCTTGTCGCGCGGCGCGCTTGGCCCGAGGCCCGGATCTACTCCTTTGAGCCCTTGGCGGAGCCTTGCCGGCGCTTCCGGAAGCTCTTCGCCGGGGACTCCCGGGTCCGTCTCTTCCCGGCGGGGATCGCGCCCGAGCGGGAGCGCCGCACCATCCATCTCTCCCGGAAGGAGGACTCCTCCTCTCTTTTGCCGATCGGTGCCCAGGCCGAGTTCTTCCCCGGAACCGAGGAGGCCGGTCGGGTGGACGTCGAAGTGGGTCCCCTGGGGGAGTGGCTTTCGGCCAAGGAGATCGAGAGCCCGGCTTTTCTCAAGATCGACGTCCAGGGATTCGAAGCGGAAGTCCTGCGCGGTTGTGAAGGGCTCCTGGAGCGTTTTGCTTACGTCTATGTCGAGGCGTCGTTCGTCGAACTCTACCAAGGCCAGGAGCTTGCGGACCAGGTCGTCTCGTTCTTGCGGGAGAGGGGGTGGCGGCTGGAGGGTGTCTACAACCTTGCTTATGCCCCGGACGGAAGGGCGATCCAGGGGGATTTCTTCTTCGTGCGCCGGTCCCGATAAGAGAGCGGAGGCGCATCGGGCCGGATCTCCGAACTTCGACCGGCTGAGAGCGCGCGGATCGGCGTCAGGGAATCCGGAGGCGTGCCTCGATCTCGGGGCCGAAGCGCGCAAAGTTCCTCTTGTTCCAGGTGTAGATTGCCTCCGCCTTCGCCTTCCGGGCGCAGTGCACGATCAGTCCATCGTAGACCGTTCCGCCCACGATCCCCGCGTCGGCGGCCCGCTCGACGGCCGTGTAATATTCCTCCGGACTAAGAGCAACAAGGGTTAGCCGCTCGCGGATCTGTGCGAGGAAGAGAAGAACTTGCTCGCCGCTGAGCCGGTGCCGGCCAGGGAAGCGGGTCATCACGGAGTAGACCTCGGCCAGGCTGTGCGCTGCGCAGCAGTCGAGGCTCTTCTCGGCGTCGAGAAAGGCTTGCAGGCTCGGTTCGTGATGCTCGTGATCCTCCAGGAAGACGGGAATCAGGACCGATGTATCGAAAAGAGCCCTCAATGGGTCCCCAGGTTCTGGCTGTCTCGGTCCCGGCGTACCGCCGCGATCGTTCTCTCGACCGTCTCGGCGGAGAGCGGTTCTCCGGAACGGAAGACCCAGATGCCGTGCTTTTTCCGCAGCGGCGCTGTGCCGCGTAACGGACGAAGGAGGATCTGCTCGTCGAGCTTCTCCAACTCCAGCTGGTCACCCGGAGAGAGCTGCAGCTCCTCGCGAACGGGCTTCGGAATCACGATCCGGCCCAACTTGTCCAAAGTGATTCTGGTACTCATGATTGGCAATTGCTTTACCATAAGATAAGGATCTTTGCCAAGTCTCGCATGCGGGAGGCCGTCTTCGGAGGTGGAGCATCGGGTTTTTGGGGACGGGTTCGGATCGAATCGGGAAATCGGCTTCAGGCGAGGATCGCGGAAGAGGGGCTGCCAGCAGCTAAACAATATATGGACACATAGCCAGTTTAATGGCAGTATGTCCGAGTGAAGTTGAGTGTCTGGGCCAAGCGGCAGGGCATTTGCTACAAGACGGCTTGGCGGATGTGGAAGGAAGGGCGTTTGCCCGTCCCGGCTGAGCAGTTGCCGACCGGAACGGTGATCGTGCATGCGGAGCCCTCACAACCCAATGGGGTCGCCCTTTACGCACGGGTATCGAGCTCCGATCAGAAAGCGGATCTGGACCGGCAATTGGCTCGGCTGACCGAATTTGCGCTCAAGCAAACGGTTGCCGATCGTCAAGGCCGTCAAGGAGGTCGGCTCCGGAATGAACGGCCATCGGAAGGGCCTGATCGAGCTGCTCCGTGATCCGAATATCGGCGTCATCCTGGTCGAGCATCGCGACCGGCTGATGCGCTTCGGCTTGGAGTACGTGGAAGCGGCATTGGCCGCGCAGAGCCGATCGGTCCTGGTGGTGAAGTCGGACGACAGGACTGATGACATCGTGGGCGACCTGCATGAGGTCATCGTTTCGATGTGTGCCAGGCTTTACGGGAAGCGATCCGCTCAGGACCGCGCCGAGAAGGCGCTCAAAGCGATCCATGAGTAAGCTCCCTGTTTTCACCTACTAGACCCGGTTGAGGTTGACGCATGAGCAGACTTCGTGTCTTGACGCCTATGCGGCGCTCTACGGGCGGGCGCAGCGGACTCTTTTGGCCAGGATGCGGGCGGGCGTTCCCATAAACGAGCTCAAGCGGTCGTTTCTGCGCCGGTTCGGCCTCACCGCCCGGCAGTTCAACGCCATTCGGGTCGAGCTCGAAGGCAAGATCGCCTCGATCCGGGAAAGGCGGCCCGAGTTGATAGAGGAAGCCAAATGGCGGATCCAGAAAGCGGAAGAGGCGGTCGGCCGGCTGGAGAAGAAGCATCCGGGATCGGATGTCGTGCACCAGAAAAAGCGGCGGCTTGCCGTCCTGCGGGCGAAGCTCGAGGCGCTTCTGGCCGATCAGGAGTCCGGCCGGGTCCGGCTCTGTTTCGGTTCCCGACGCCTCTTCCGCAAGCACTTTGCCCGGGAAAAGAACGGCTATGCGGACCATGCCGCATGGAAGAAGGATTGGCAGGCAGAGCGGAGCAGCCAGTTCTTCGTGCTCGGATCGAAGGACGAGGCCTCGGGCAACCAGTCCTGCCAAGCCGCAGTCGCTCCGGAGGGCAGCCTGCGGCTGCGGTTGCGGCTGCCGTACGGATGGGGAAGCACGAGCAAACACCTGGTGCTCGAGGGCGTGCGCTTGGCCTACGGCCAGGAGGAAATCCTCCAGGCCCTCTCCGCCGGCCGGGTCGTGACCGCACAAACCAAGACGGGGAAGCTCTTCCGCAAGCGGGAGGGAGCTGCCGTGAGCTACCGCTTCGTGCGGGACCGGAAGGGCTGGCGGCTGTTCGCAAGCGTCGAGGCGCAACCGGTTGCCCTGGTGACACGCCGCCTTGCCGGAGCAATCGGCGTTGACAGCAACCCGGATCATCTTGCCTTGGCCGAAACGGATCGCTTCGGGAATCTCGTGGAAATGCGCCGGATCGGATTGCATCTCTATGGGAAGAGCGAGGAGCAGGCGAAAGCCGCGATCGGCGATGCGTGCCGGCAGATCGCCCGGGCCTGCGCCGAATCGGGCAAGCCGCTCGTGATCGAGCGATTGGATCTTCGCAAGCGGAGGGCCGAGCTGGAGGCGGTCGATTGCGTCCGGGCTCGCTCGCTCTCATCCTTCGCCTACGCCAAGACGATCTCCATGCTCAAGGCGGCTTCCTTTCGTGCCGGAGTCAAACGGATCGAAGTCGACCCGGCCTACACTTCCGTGATCGGCGCGGTCAACCCATCTTCCGCACAATTTTGAGGATTGTTTCGGCAGATGAAGGACTTACGCAAAATAATGTAGGACGTGTAATGCGAATACAATGTGAATAACATTTGTTTGCATAAGCATCATGCTCTTGGCATATTGTAGGCATGTACGTGCAAGAGGTGCGCACTTGCCAGAGGGGCAAAGTCTACCGATCCGTTCTTGTCCGGGAGTCGTATCGGGTGGGCAAGCAGGTCAAGACGAGGATCCTGTCCAATCTGACCCGGATGCCGGTGGAGGTCCAGCAGGCGGTCCGAGCGCTGCTGCAGGGGAAGAAGCTGGTGCCCCTGGACGGACTGGACGGGCAGGAAGCTCTGGATTACGGAGGAATCGCGGTCCTCGAGCAAGCGTGGCAGCGATTTGGACTCGATCAGGTTCTTTCCGGGGTGGGTTCGGAGCGGAAGGGGCGGCTTTTGAAAGCGATGATCTTTGGACGGATTCTCTTTTCCTCTTCCAAGCTCGCCCTTCGGGAGGAAGCAGGCGGGACGCTTTTGGCTAAGGTATGCGGGCTGGAGGAGAAGGACCTGGAAGAAGACGATCTCTACCGGGCGATGGATGGGCTCAACGGCGTTTGGAGCGGGATCGAGAAGAAGCTTTACCGGGAAGCCCAACCAGAGGGAGCGAGCTTGGTGCTCTATGACCTTTCGAGTGTCTACTTCGAGGGGGACGGCCCCGAGGGATTGGCGCAGTACGGCTACAGCCGGGATCACCGGCAAGATCGGCGGCAGGTGCTTCTTGCGGTCGCCACCGATGCCCGGGGGATCCCGATCCATGTGGAGGTCCTGCGGGGGAACCGGGCGGAGAGCACGACGCTGACGGGGCTCTTGGTGACTCTCAGACGCCGACTCGGGATCCGAGAGGCTACCTTCGTCTTCGATGGCGGGATGAAGAGCCGGTGGAATCTGGAGATGCTCACCGGCATGGAGCTTGAGTACGTGACCCGATCAACTGGGACCAAGCTCCAGGAGATCGTTCGGCGACTTCCCAAAGATCGGCAGCTCTGGCTGACGGATCGAACCCGGGTGATGGAGATCGAGCACCAAGGGGTTCGCTACGTCGTTGCCGGAGGGGAGTGGCGCGCGATGCGCGATCGGGAGCGGCGGCAGAGCCGCATCGCCCGAGGAGAGGAAGAGCTGCGCCAGATTGCCAAGGCAACGCGCAAGGGGGCAGACCCGGTCGAGCTCGGCAGCCGGATCGGCCGGGCGCTCCAGCGGATCCAGGCCCATAAGTACTTTCAGTATGGAGTCGACGCCAAGGGCCGGTTCTGGTGGAAGCTTGACCAAGAGCGGGTCAAAGAAGAAGAGGCGAAGGGCGGCTGGTATCTTTTGGAGACCAACCTCCCGTCCGCCAAGGCTTCTCCTCAGGAGGTGCTGACCCACTACAAGCGGCTCGCAGAGGTCGAGGCCGCTTTTTCAGAACTCAAGAGCTACCTCGAAGTCCGTCCGGTCTATCATTGGCGGCCCGATCGGGTCCGCAACCACGTGAGAATCTGCTTCTTGGCTTTCTGGATGAATGCCCGCCTCAGGACCGAATGGGTGGCCAAAGGGTTTACCGAAGAGGTGCCCAAGGTGCTCCGCCGCCTTCAGGCGATCCGCTTGATCCGGCTTGCCCCAAACGGACGGCCTTTGATCGGGTTCTTCTCCAAGATCCCCGCCGACATCAACGCACTGCTCCAAAAGCTCGACCTGCTCCCCCTCTTTGCTCGCCCGCCCAAATGGGCCATGTAGGCAGAACGAAAAAGTCTTAACGTTCTGCTACAATCACTTGCGACACTACACAGCGGAAGTTCGGTTCCGTTTTGCCCGGAGCGTGGGAAGGGGCCCCGAGCCGAAAGAGTCGACCGGGGCGCCTTCCTCGCCGGGCAAGCTCTGCAAAAAAGAGCGGCACGGTTTTGCCGCGCCGCTCTTCCGGGAATCGTTGAGAGGAGGAAAACGATTCGTTCGAGGCTTCTAATGAGTGAGACGCCGCTTCCGGCGGCGACGTTCAAAGTTTCGTTCCCCGCCCGCCTTGCGAAGCTGCCGGTTTCCGCGGAGTCGGGGGTGGAATCCCTCCGGAGGCGGCCCGCGCCGGATCCTCGGGGCTTCCCGTCCGGCTTGGGGAGCCGCTCGATCCGATCGAGATGGCCGGCCGTATCGGCGCGCAAGTCGTCGATCCTCTTGTCGACCTGCGCGAAGCGCTTGCGGCACCGACGGAAAAGGCCGAAGAGGACAGCCGCCGCAGCGGGCAAGCCGAGGTTTTGCGCCCGTTCCCGGGCTTGCTTCCTTGTCGCCGGAAAAGGGAGCGAGGAGCAACCGGAAGGGAACCCGCCGGCCGAAAGGAGGTGAGAGGAGCGGCGCCGCAAGGATGGCGGCTTCCGGAAAAAAAGAACAGCGCAGTTTTGCGCCGCGCCGCTCTTCCGGGAATCGTTTGAGGAGGAAAACGATTCGTTCGAGGCTTCTAACCATTGAAACGCAGCTGCCGGCGACGATGTTCAAAATTTCTTCGCGCGCCCGCCTCTCTCACGGCCGCCCCGGTACCGCCGCAAGGACCCCGGGAGAAGAACCTTTGCGGAGGCGGCCCGGGCCGGATCTTCAGGGCTTCAATTCCGGCTTGAGGAGGCGCTCGAGGAGCCGCTCGATCCGATCGAGGCGGCCGGTCGTATCGGCGCGCAAGTCGTCGATCCTCTTGTCGACCTGCGCGAAGCGCTGCACCATTTCGAGGCGAAGGTCGTCAATTCTCTTATCGACCTGCTCGAAGCGTTTATCGACCTGTTCGAAGCGTTTGTCGACCTGTTCGAAGCGCTTGTCCACCTGTTCGAAGCGCTTGTCCACCTGTTCGAAGCGCTTGTCGACCTGTTCGAAGCGCTTGTCGAACTGCTCGAAGCGTTTGTCGACCTGTTCGAAGCGCTTGTCGAACTGATGGAAAAGGCTGAACAGGATGGCGGCTAGGCCGCCGAGGAGGGTGAGGGTTTGGGGCCAATCCATGTCTTACTTCTTTTTAGCGCGGAAGGCGGGGAAGGGCAACCGGAACGGAGCCCGCCGTGCGCAAGGACTCGAGAGAAAAAAGAACGGCGCGGTTTTGCGCCGCGCCGTCCTTCCGGGAATCGTTTGAGGAGGAAAACGATTCGTTCGAGGCTTCTAACCATTGAAACGCAGCTGCCGGCGACGATGTTCAAAATTTCTTCGCGCGCCCGCCTCTCTCACGGCCGCCCCGGTACCGCCGCAAGGGCCCCGGGAGAAGAACCTTTGCGGAGGCGGCCCGGGCCGGATCTTCAGGGCTTCAATTCCGGCTTGAGGAGGCGCTCGAGGAGCCGCTCGATCCGATCGAGGCGGCCGGTCGTATCGGCGCGCAAGTCGTCGATCCTCTTGTCGACCTGCGCGAAGCGCTGCACCATTTCGAGGCGAAGGTCGTCAATTCTCTTATCGACCTGTTCGAAGCGTTTGTCGACCTGTTCGAAGCGTTTGTCGACCTGTTCGAAGCGTTTGTCCACCTGTTCGAAGCGCTTGTCCACCTGTTCGAAGCGCTTGTCGAACTGATGGAAAAGGCTGAACAGGATGGCGGCTAGGCCGCCGAGGAGGGTGAGGGTTTGGGGCCAATCCATGTCTTACTTCTTTTTAGCGCGGAAGGGGGGGGAGGGCAACCGGAACAAAGCCCGCCGTGCGCAAGGACTCGAGAGAAAAAAGAACGGCGCGGTTTTGCGCCGCGCCGTCCTTCCGGGAATCGTCAAGAGGAGGAAAACGATTCGTTGGAAGCTTCTGCCGGTTGAGACGCGGCTCGGTGCGGAGAGGTTCAAAATTTCTTCGCGCGCCCGCCTCTCTCACGGCCGCCCCGGTACCGCCGCAAGGGCCCCGGGAGAAGAACCTTTGCGGAGGCGGCCCGGGCCGGATCTTCAGGGCTTCAATTCCGGCTTGAGGAGGCGCTCGAGGAGCCGCTCGATCCGATCGAGGCGGCCGGTCGTATCGGCGCGCAAGTCGTCGATCCTCTTGTCGACCTGCGCGAAGCGCTGCACCATTTCGAGGCGAAGGTCGTCAATTCTCTTATCGACCTGCTCGAAGCGCTTGTCCACCTGTTCGAAGCGCTTGTCCACCTGCTCGAAGCGCTTGTCCACCTGTTCGAAGCGCTTGTCGAACTGATGGAAGAGGCTGAACAGGATGGCGGCTAGGCCGCCGAGGAGGGTGAGGGTTTGGGGCCAATCCATGTCTTACTTCTTTTTAGCGCGGAAGGGGGGGAAGGGCAACCGGAACAAAGCCCGCCGTGCGCAAGGACTCGAGAGAAAAAAGAACGGCGCGGTTTTGCGCCGCGCCGTCCTTCCGGGAATCGTCAAGAGGAGGAAAACGATTCGTTGGAAGCTTCTGCCGGTTGAGACGCGGCTCGGTGCGGAGAGGTTCAAAATTTCTTCGCGCGCCCGCCTCTCTCACGGCCGCCCCGGTACCGCCGCAAGGGCCCCGGGAGAAGAACCTTTGCGGAGGCGGCCCGGGCCGGATCTTCAGGGCTTCAATTCCGGCTTGAGGAGGCGCTCGAGGAGCCGCTCGATCCGATCGAGGCGGCCGGTCGTATCGGCGCGCAAGTCGTCGATCCTCTTGTCGACCTGCGCGAAGCGCTGCACCATTTCGAGGCGAAGGTCGTCAATTCTCTTATCGACCTGCTCGAAGCGCTTGTCCACCTGTTCGAAGCGCTTGTCGAACTGATGGAAGAGGCTGAACAGGATGGCGGCTAGGCCGCCGAGGAGGGTGAGGGTTTGGGGCCAATCCATGTCTTACTTCTTTTTAGCGCGGAAGGGGGGGGAGGGCAACCGGAACAAAGCCCGCCGTGCGCAAGGACTCGAGAGAAAAAAGAACGGCGCGGTTTTGCGCCGCGCCGTCCTTCCGGGAATCGTCAAGAGGAGGAAAACGATTCGTTGGAAGCTTCTGCCGGTTGAGACGCGGCTCGGTGCGGAGAGGTTCAAAAAATCTTTGTCCGCTCAGCCCCGCGGCTGCCGGCGTTCCTTCCGAGAGCCTCCGGCAGCAGCTTCGCGGGGACGGCCCGCAAGCCGCCCATTCTCTTGTCGACCCGCTCGAAGCGCTTGCCGGACGAATGGAAAAGGCTCCGGAGAAGGGGGGCTGGGCCGCCGAGGAGGGTGAGGGTTGGCGGCCGGTCCGTTCCTTATTATTTGTAGCGCCCAAGGAAGGGAGGAGCCCGCGGAAGGCCGCAACCGCCCCGGGCTGCGGCCGTGCGCGGTCGTCCTGCGGAAAAAAAGAAGCGGCGCGGTTTTGCGCCGCGCCGCTCTTTTCGGGAATCGTTTGAGGAGGAAAACGATTCTTCGAGGTTTCTGGTGGTTGAGACGCGGAATGGGGCGGCGGCGTTCAAAAAAGATCCGGCTGCCCCGAGAATCGGCCGGCAGGTCCGGCTTCCCCCGCGGCAGGAGGAGGTCCGGGCGGGAGCCGGCTTTCCGATACGTCTCGTCAAACGGGGCGGGGGCTTGTATCCTCTGCCGGAGGTCGCGGCCGGCGTCCGCCGCGTGGCCGGCGGATCGGCGAGCCATGCGGATTCTTTTCCTGGGCATCAACTACTGGCCGGAGGAGACCGGGATCGCGGTCTTCAACACCGGCCGCTGCGAATATCTGGCGGGCCGGGGCCACGAGGTGACGATGGTCACGGGCCTCCCCTACTACCCCCGGTGGAAGGTGGCCGAAGGGTACCGGGGCAGGGGCTTGGTTTCCGAAGAGCGGAACGGAGTCCGCATCCTCCGCGCTCCCCTCTACGTGCCCGAGCGGGTCGACGCCAAGAAGCGGATCCTCCACGAGGCCAGCTTCGTCGCCTCGGCGACGCTGCGGGCCCTCGGCTCCGGGAAGCCGGAGGTCCTTTGGGTGGCCTCGCCCCCCTTGGCCCTGGGCCTGGCGGCGCGGCTCCTCTCCCGGCTTTGGGGAGCGCCTTATCTCTTCCACGTCGCCGACCTCCAGCCGGACGCCGCCCGCGATTTGGGGATGCTCCGGCCGGGGCTGTTCCTCTCCTTGCTCTACGGGATCGAGAAGGCGGCCTACACGGGGGCCGGAAGGGTAGGCACCCTGACCGAGGGGATGCGGCGGCGAATCCTCGGGAAAGGCTTGGCCCCGGATAAGGTTCTGCTCCTTCCCGATTGGGCCGATCCGAGCCTCTTTGCCATCCCCTTGGAGGGCGGGGGCGGCGCCTTCCGCGAGGAGAGAGGGTGGCAGGGTCGTTTCCTGGTCGTCCACTCGGGCAACATGGGAGTCAAACAGGGGCTGGAGGTCGTGCTCGCGGCCGCCCGGGCTACGGTGGACGATCCCGGAATTCTCTACCTGCTCGTCGGAGACGGGGCGGCGCGGCCGGCTCTCGAGGAGCGGGCGCGCGCGCTGGGGCTGGCGAATCTGGCGTTCTTGCCCCTCCTGCCGCGCGAGGAGTTCCATCGGATGCTGGCTGCGGCGGATCTCTGCCTGGTCACCCAGAAGCGCGAGGTGGGTGATATCGTCTTCCCCTCGAAGGTGATGACCCTTTTGGCGGCCGGCAGGCCGCTGGTCGTCTCGGTGAGCCCGGGGAGCGAGGTGGCGCGCGTGGCCGAGGAAGCGGGTGCGGGGGTGCGCGTCCCGGCGGAGGACGGCGGGGCGCTGGCCGAGGCGGTTTGCGAACCTCCGGCGGGATCCCGAGCGACGGCGGCGGATGGGGGCGGCGGGCCGGAGCTATGCCGAGGCCCGCTGGTCGCGGGAGGCCGCTCTCTTCCGGATGGAGCGGGCGCTCGCGGAGCTGGCCTCCCGGAAAGGAGCCGGATAGCGCCCGATCCCCGGGAAGGGTCCGGAGTTCGCCGGGCTTGACCGGAGGGCCTTTGCGCCGCAGAAGAGGAGGAGCGGAGGCGGGCCGACAAGGAGGAATTATGCCGGATGCGCTGGTTTGCGGAGCGGGAGGGTTCATCGGGAGCCACTTGGTTCGGAGGCTCAAGAGAGAGGGCTATTGGGTCCGGGGGGTCGATCTCAAGTTCCCCGAGTTCTCCCCGACCGAGGCCGATGATTTCGTGCAGGGGGATCTGCGGGACCAGGATTTCTGCCGGCTCGTGGTCGACCGGGGGTTCGACGAGGTCTACCAGCTTGCGGCCGACATGGGGGGGGCGGGATTTGTGTTCACCGGCGAGCACGACGCCGACATCCTCCACAATTCGGCGACCATCAACCTGAACATGCTCGACGCCTGCCGGAGGAGGCGGGTCAAGCGGATCTTCTACTCCTCCTCGGCCTGCATCTATCCGGCCTACAACCAGGAAGACCCCGAGAATCCCCTCTGCGCCGAGGAGAGCGCCTACCCCGCCGCGCCCGACAGCGAGTACGGCTGGGAAAAGCTCTTCAGCGAGCGCCTCTACCTCTCCTTCGCCCGGAACTACGGGATGGAGGTGCGGGTGGCGCGCTACCACAACATCTTCGGGCCGGAGGGGACCTGGAAGGGGGGGGAGAAGGCTCCGGCCGCCCTCTGCCGGAAGATCGCGGAGGTCCCCGACGGGGGGGAGATCGAGGTTTGGGGGGACGGCCGGCAGACCCGCTCCTTCCTCTACATCGACGAATGCGTGGAGGCCACCCGCCGGCTGATGCGGTCGGATTTCCCCGGACCGGTCAACGTCGGCTCCGAGGAGATGATCCGGATCAACGACTTGGCCCGGCTGATCGCCCGGGTGGCCGGCAAGAGCATTTCGATCCGGAATATTCCCGGCCCCTTGGGAGTCCGGGGAAGGAACTCGGACAACCGGCTGATCCGGGAAAAGCTCGGCTGGGCGCCCTCGGAGCCGTTGGAAAAGGGGATCGCGCGCACCTACGCCTGGATCTCCGAGCAGGTGGCGCGGGATCGGGAAAGGAAAAAGTCCGCCCGGTAGGGCGTCGCGCTCCCCGGGATTTCCTTTGGGCGCCGGCCGGCCGCCCCGATCCTCCGCGACGGGGAGGCCCGATCCGGCCCTTTGCATTCGCCCGGCCGCCCGCGGAGGCGTACATACATTGGGCGGGATGACGACCCAATTCGACTTGGATACGCGGGAGCTTGCCGAAAGCTACGATCGCTTGAGCGACACGCAGTTCCGCTTCGGGACGCTCTTGGTCGACCGCTTGGGGATCCGGCCGGGGCAACGGGTGCTCGACGTCGGTTGCGGCACGGGCCGGCTGGCGGAGCATCTGGCGCAGCGGGTCGGCCCTTCCGGAGAGGTCCTCGGGATCGACCCGCTCCCCTTTCGCCTCGAGATCGCCCGGAAGCGGGCCCGGCCGGGCCTCTCCTTCGCGCTCGGGGGGAGCGACGATCTCCCCCGCTTCGCCGACCGGTCGTGGGATGCCGTCTGCCTCAACAGCGTCTTCCACTGGATCGAACGGAAGGAGGAGGCGCTGCGGGAGATCCGCCGGATTCTCCGGCCGGGCGGGAGGCTCGGGATCGCGACCGGAGACAAGGAGCAGCCCAATCCCTTTTCTGCGATCATCCGGGAGGCGATCGCTTCGGTCATGGGCGGGATTCCGGAGGGCGCGCGGATCTCTCCCTTCCTGCTTTCGGCCGAGGAGCTGCGCGCGCTGGTCCTCGCGGCGGGCTTTCCGTTCGTCGAGGTGGAGTCTACCCTCCACAGCGACTTTGTGGATCGCGTGGACGATCTCCTCGAATTCTTTCAAGCGAGCAGCTTCGGAAACTTTTTGGCCCTAGTTCCCGCCGAGCGCCGGGCGGCAGTCACGGGAAGAATCCGCCGAGAGCTCGAAAAGCTCCGGACGGCACGAGGGATCGAGAGAAGATTCCGGCGGCTGCTGTTGGTCGCCGAGCGTAAGGACTAAGCGCGGCTTTTGGAAAAACCTAAGGGAAGGGCGCGGCGATGAAAACCGAAGTCGATTCGCATTGGGTGGATCTTGAAGCCGCCGACGGGAGCCGGTTTTCGGGTTTCCTGGCGCGGCCCTCCGCTCCCGGAGCCTATCCGGGTGTGCTCGTCTTCATGGAGGCCTTCGGGGTCAACCACCACATCCGGAACGTCACCGAGCGGATCGCCGGAGAGGGCTATCTGGCGCTCGCCCCGGATCTCTACCACCGGAGCGCTCCGCGGTGGGAGGGGAGCTACGAGGACTTTCCGCAAGCGCTCGCCCATCTCCGGCAGGTTACCCTCGAGCAGCTTTCCGCCGACGTGCAAGGCGGCTACCGGTGGCTGAGCGTCAACGGGAGCGGAGCGGTCGGGGCGGTCGGCTTCTGCTTCGGGGGCCGGGTCGCCTTTCTGAGCAGCACGGTCGCTCCCCTGCGCGCCGCCTGCTCCTTTTACGGCGGGGATCGCGCCGGGGCTCCTGGGGCGGGCGAAGGATGTGCAGGCGCCGCTTCTGCTTTTCTGGGGAGGGCGCGACCAGCACGTGCCGCCGGCGGATGCGCGCGCGACCGCCGACGCGCTTCGGGCGGCGGGGAAGAGCTTCATCGAGGTGAGCTTTTCGGAGGCGGGCCACGGATTCTTTTGCGAGGATCGGGGCAGCTACGAGCCCGAGGCGGCGCGGATGTCCTGGCTGCTCCTCCTGGAGTTTTTCGGCCATCGCCTCCGCTAGAAGGAGACGCGGATCATGGCCTGGACCCAAAAGGGCATTTGGAGCGCGGCATATTCGAGGTTCGCGGTCCGGGCGGGGGTAAAGCCCGGCGCCCCGGCGATCCAGTAGTGGTTGTCGGTGAGGTTGTAGAGCCAGATCCGCGCCTCCCAGTGCTCGGCGGCATAAAAGAGGCTCGCGTTCAGGGTGTACCAGGCCGGAGCCCGGACCGCGTAGTCGTAGGAGAGGAACTGGCCGCCCTGCCCGATCGCCCAGAAGGAGGCACCGAAGCCCGCGTCGGTCTTGTAGGTGAGCATCAGGTTGCCGTACTCCTTGGGGAAGCCGATGAAGGGATAGATGCCCGGGGCGAGGGAGACGATCTGGCTGACCGGAAGGCCGTACTGCGCGGCCACGTCGGCCGGATAGGGGGTGAAGGTGGTGGGGCCGACGCCGTCGGTGTTGGTCCAGTTTTCGTATCCTTGCATGTAGTTGAAGCCGAAGTTCGCCCAAAAACGGCGGCTCGGCCGGTAGCTCCCCTCGAGTTGGACTCCTTGGACGTTGGCCGACACGGTCGGAGTGGCGCCTCCGGGGAGGACGAAGGCCGGGATGAAGCCCGATTGGGCGTAGGCCGAGAGGGCGAGGAAGAGGGTGTCCCGGAGGAGGGAGAACTTGAGGCCGGTTTCGTAGAGGGTCTGGGTCTGATGGTAGTAGGTGCTGGTGAACTCGGGCGCGAAGGAGCCGAAGATCGACTGGGCGGTCGTCTGCCCGAAATAGTAGGTCGCATACCAGGACATCCAGGGAAAGATCCGGTAGGTGGGGCTGGCGGTCAGCTGCGGCAGGAGGGCGCTCGTCGCGGTGGCGTCATAGGCGGGGCCGATGAGCAGGGCGGGGGTGCCGGACGGGGGCGGGCGTCGACGAAGTAGGCGTCAAGCCGGGCTCCGAGGAAGAGAGTCGCCTTTTCTCCGAAATGGAGGATGTCCTGGAGGAAGGGCGAGATCTCCTGGAAGTTGCACCGGGTCGAGGCGAAGTTGTCGACGTTGTAATATTCTCCCGGATAGCCCGGAATCGGGATGTCGGTGAGGAACGGGTTGTCGTAGGCGGGACTGATCGCCAGGGAGTAAGGAACGGGGAGCGAGGCGTCGCTTGCCGTGATCGGCTTGCTCATGTCGGCCTGGTTGCTCGTCGGGTGCCAGCTTCCCGAATACTCCTCGTCGCTCAGAAAGCGGAAGGCGAGGCCGCCGTCCACGCTTTGCGAGAACCAGGAACTCTTTTGTTCGGGTTCCCAGCGGATTTCGAGCCGGTCGGCCAGATCGACCCCGTAGGGCAGGACGACCCAGGTCGGGTCGGGGACCGGCTGGGCGGCGTTCGCTTGGAAATACTCAAAAAGCGTGTTGTTCACGAGGGTCAACCGCTCATTGAGCCGGATCGTGGCGATTGCCTGGCTCACGGCGTAGAGCTGACGCGAGGAGTCGAGCGAGGTGTCGAAAAGGTTGGCGCGGCCGCCGATCGGAACCTCGGGTCCCCAGGCGACAGCATATCCGGAGCCCGGAGGGGGAGTCCCCCGGCCGGGATGAAACCGGCCGAAGGGCTGCGCCGCGGTCGCCGGAGGGGTGTAGTAGCCGATCCAGGGTCCGCTCTGGTAGAGGCCGCTGTCGATCAGGGCCTGGGTCGGTCGATTGACCCCGGCGTAGGGGAGAAAGGAATTCCGGTCGATCTCTCCGTTCCAGTCGACCTGAACCTCCTCGGTCGGCTTCCAGGAAAGGGCGAGGTAGGCGCACTCCCGGTCCAAGTAGGAACCATCGTAATAGTTGTAAGGCGCATAGCCTTCCTGGCCGAAGTAGTCGAAGCGGTAGGCGAGCTTTTTGTCCTTCCCGACGGGGCCGCCGATATCGATGTTCCATAGGTTGGTGTCGTACATCCCCAAGCTGTAGTAAGCGTCGCCCCGGAAGCGGTCGAAAAACGGCTGCTTGGTCACCTCATTGACATACCCTCCGGCGAACTCCTGGGGGCCGAAGACGATGCTCACCGGCCCCGTGACGACGTCGAGCGAATCGTCGGCGTTGATGTTGAGGAGCGGTCCCCAGTTCCCTCCGCTGGAGAAGCCGACGAGCATCCCGTTCCGGAAGGCTGTCGCGGGGAGCCCGCGGACCACGGGCTCGCTCACGACGTTTCCCGTCGCCTCGGTGGGGTTGACCGAGGGGCTGAAGGCGACCAGGTCATTGACCTGCTGGGCCATCACGGTATCGAGCTCCTCCCGGGAGACCGGGAGAACGTCGCGGGGAGTATCCATAATGGAGAGGTCGGGCCCGTAGACCGAGGTCGCTTCCCGGGCGGGAGCGGGGGGTTGTTCCTGGACGGCGCTGACCGTCACCTCGGGAAGCCGGGTCGGTTCGGCATAGGGCGGAGAGGAGCTCAGGTCGGACGCGGAGTCCCGAGCTTCCGCGAAGCCCACGGAGGCCAGGAGGCTGAGGCAGGCCCAGCAGGCGGCGCTGTATTTTCGAACCATCTTCCTTGGGGGACTGCGGATGGGAGAGAATAGCGGAGCCCTCCGCCCGGCCGCTAACGGCGGCTTGCCAATTTTTAGCGCGCGCTTGCCTTCTTTTCCGAAGGCCGGAGCCGAGCCGTCTGCCGGCTTACTCTCGCTCGGCCACGAGGAGAAACGTTTCGCTCGTGATGCGGATCTCGGAGCCGGCCAAGGCCGCCAGCCGCTCGGAGATCCGGGCTTCGATCCGCCGGCGCTCCTCCCGGGAGACGCCCGAGAGGAACCTCCCTGCGCTGCTCGCCCGCCAAAAGGCGAGCAGCTCCGCGGGCGTCCGGGCGCAATCTTCCGATTGGACGGCCTGGATCCGAAGGAGCCGGAAGCCGGCCTCCCGCAGCATTTCCTCGAGCTGCGCGCGGCCTAAAGGAGCCGTGGCCAGGAAGAGGCCGGAAGGAAGCGTGCCCAGGGCCTCCTTGGCCGACCGCTCGATGATCGCATCGATCTCCGAGGGCCGGCTGGTGTCCTCGAAGCTGATCCCGAGCTTGCCCCCGGGCTTGAGGATCCGGTGGATCTCTCGGAGCGTCCGGCGCCGGTCGTCGATCCAGTGCAAGACGTAATTGAGGTAGACGACATCGAACGATCGAGAAGGCAAGGAGCGGAGATCCTCGGAGCCGCCCACGGCGAAGGCGAGGCCCTTCCGCGCCCGCCGCTCGGCGAGGGCGATCCGGTAGGGGGAAGGATCCATGCCGAGGACCTTGCCCCGGGGCCCGACGATCCGGGCGACGGCGGAGGCGAGTTCCCCCGTGCCGCAGCCCAGGTCGAGAACGGAGCTGCCCGGGGAAATCCCCAGGAGGGCGACGAGCCGGATGCCCATTTCGTATTGCGCCCCGCTCTTCCGTTCGTACTCCCGCGCGAGGCGGGGGGAATCCCAGACCACGGGCTTGCCCGGCGCCGCTGCGTTCGCGAAAAGGAACAAGGAAAAGGTGAAGGCCGGGAGCAGCCGGAACCGGCTCTTCGGGAAGGACGATCGCGGCGGTTGCATCGATCGGCCGATACAGGCCATCTTGATCCGTCTCGCGCAAGAAAGGTTTTGCCCGGAGCGAAGCGACCGTGGCAAGAGATTTGCTCTTTGGCGCAACCGGCCGGCTAGGTTGTGAGGTCGCGATGGGGATGCCTTTGAGGTGCCGGATGCAGCGATGGCGGATGCGGCGGCCGGAGAAGAGGCCCTGCTTGCCGGGCGGTGCCGTCCGCCGGGCGGCGGCCGCCATGGCGGCGTTCTTCCTTTCCGGCTGGTGGACCGTTTCCTCGGTTCCGGCCCAGGAAACCGCTCCGCTCAAAACCGTCCCTCCGCTCTCCGCCGCCTTTCCGCTCGTGCAACGGGGGCCCGAGGTCCGCGTGCGCTATCCCCTAGCCGTCAACGAACGGACCGTCGTTCCTCCCGAGGCCCGGCTGCACCGCCTGTATGCGAGACCGAAGGACGCCCGGGATTCCGACGGGGAAGACCGGACGGGGAAGGCGCCCCGGCGCCTGCCGATGCCGCTCGGGGGCATCCGGCTCGGGGGGCTGCCGATGGGCATCACCGCCGGGATGCGGGGAACGGGCCGGAACGGGAACGGAAAGGGCGGGGCCGGAGGGACCGAGGCCTGGACTTCCGCCGCAGCTTTCCGAGAGGCGTTGGACCGGCTGGACGGCTCCGATCTGCGGCTGGTCTTCTCCCTTCCCGCCGCGGCGCCGCAGCATCCGGGAAAGGCGGCGGAAAGGGGAAGCACGCCCGGCAAGGACCGGCGGAAGGGGAGGAGGCGGGTCCGCGACGAGCCGCTGGCGCTCCCGCTCGGCTTGCTCCTGGCTGAGCGCCGGGGGGCTCCGACCGTGCTCGCGGTCGAAGCCGGGAGCGCCGGGCAGCAGGCGGGTCTCCGGGCGCAGGATCGAATCGTTTCCCTGGACGGGAAGCCTTGCCCCCGGAAGCTCTCGGCCTTTTTGGCCCTCTATCGGCGGGAGAGGGCCGCCGGGAGAACGGAGCTGACCCTGGCCGTCGCGCGGGCGGGGAATCCCGCCCCGGTTTCCTTGACCGTGCCTCTGCCTCCCGTGTCAAAGGGGAGTCTCCTCGACGGGCCGGAGCGGTAGGGCCGGCCGGATGCGGGGGGATGCGGGTGCCCGGGCGGGACGCGGCCGGCGGCCTGCCGGAAAAAGGAATGTGTTCTTAGCCGAATCTTGATACAACCTTCTGCGCAAAGGTTCGAATGCACGGGACGCGAAGGACTTCCGGCGGAAAGAGAAGAGGCGGGCCGGCCATGGCCTGGCTCGCCTTCGCGCTGCTCGGCTGGCCGGTCCTTTCCGGCGCCCCTGCCCACGGCGCCCAGGATGCCGTGCTGCCCTTCCCCGAGCTCCACAAAAAAATCGCGAAGTTCGGCAACCGGCCGCGCAATCTTTGGACCTACGGCGAGTTCACCGCCTGGGGGCCCGTCCGGGAAGGGGTCTTTGCCGCCAGTTTTCCTCGGCTCTTGAGCTACACCGTGCTGCAAAAGATCTCGTCGTTCTCCGTCCTGCCGACAGAGCCCATCGTGCAAATCGTCATTTGCGAAACGGAGTTTCCGATCCCCGGGCTCCAGGAAGGGAGGCGTTTCGCCATCGCGCGGGACGCGCCGGCCCAGGTCCTGGAGATGTTGCAGGGAAGGTCCTTTTATGCGCGGCTCCGGCTTTCGGCGCCGCCCGAACCGCTCTGGAAGTGCAACGGGAAAGAGGCGGGAGCGGAGTCGGCAGCCGAAAGAGCCGAACCGGAGGAAAGCGCCGATCGTCGCCGGAGGCCGGGGAAGGCCGGCCCTGCGAACCACCCGATCCTCCTGCATTTCTCCGACATCGCGCGCGTCTGGAAGGAACGGGGAAGCCATCCGGCCCAGACCTGGGTCTATGGCCGGTTCTTCGTCGATACCGATGCGAAAGGAGGACTCTTCATCGCCCATGAAGCGGGCTTGGCGACGCGGCGGACAATCGAAGGATTGCTCGCCAGCGCGGCGATCTTCCCCTTCGGCGAGCGCTTCGATACCGCCATCTTCTCCTCGCATCTTTCGGGCTTGCGGATCGAACGGAAGGCGGTGATCGAAATCGACAAGGAGCATCCGGCTCCGGTCCGGGAAATCGTGCCGGCCGGAGGGCTGCTGGTGCGGCTCGATCTCGAAGAAAGGCCCAAGATCGAACCCCCTGGGGGGGAGAACGGCGCCAAGGACTTCTTTTCGCCGCTGGTGCGGCTCTTTTCCCCCTGAGCGGCGGGGGCGGGAAGCCGGCGGCCCGGCTCGATCGCCTCACAAACCGACGGCCCGGGCGGCGTGGTTGATCCCTTCGCTGAGCATCGGGTGCGGGAACGCCATGTAGCTGAGGGTTTCCGCGGTCGCTCCCTGCCGGACCGCAAGGGCCAGGGGTGCAATCAGCTGCGCGGCGTCCATCCCCGCAATCTGCGCGCCGATCAGCCGGCCGGTCTTCCTTTCGAAGAGCAGCTTGAGGAAGCCGTCCTCGTCGAAGATCTGGGCCCGCGTATCCGACCGGTACGGATAGGTCGCCCCGAAGGTCTCCAGGCCCTCCCGCTCGGCTTCGGCCTCGGTGAGCCCGACCCAGGCGGCCTCGGGTTCGGTGAAGACGGTGAAGGGGACCGACCGGAAGTCCATCGCCTGATGGCCGCGCCCCTCGCGGAGGATGTCGTCGGCCGCGACCAGGCTCTGGTAGACCGCGGAGTGGAAGAGCATGCTCCGGCCGTTGACGTCGCCCGGGGCATAGATGTGCGCGTGCTTGGTGCGGAGCCGGTCGTCGACCTCGATCTTCCCCTGGGTCGGAAGGCCGAGGAGGGAGCACCCTTCGGGGAGGACCGGCTCGCGCCCCGTCGCCATCAGGACGCAGTCGGCCTCGATCGACTTCGGCTCCCCCGCCTGCTCGTACCGGACGACAAGATCGCCGGCCGCCCCCCGCTCGATCGCCGTCACCTTGGCGTGGACCAGGATGCGGAGCCGCCGGGCGAGGGCCTGGTGGAGGAAACGGGCGATCGCGAGGTCGACCCCGGGGAGGATTTCCCCCGTGGCCTCCAGGACGGTGGCTTCGGCGCCGAGGTTCTGCAGCATGGAGGCGGTTTCCAGGCCGATGTAGCCTCCGCCGATCGCCACCAGCCGGCGCGGAAAGGGGAGATCGGCGCCGAGCCGGAAAAAATGGTGGGAGGTGACGGCGAGCTCCGCGCCCGGGATCGGAAGGATATGGGGCCGGGAGCCCGTGGCCAGAATCAGGTGCTTGGCATGGTAGCGGTAGAGCTCCCCGCCCTCGGCGGCTACCTCCACCGTCCGCTCGTCGACGATGCGGCCGGTCCCTTTGTGGAAGACCAGCGGCGATTCCTCGATCTGCTTGCGGTGTTGGGCGTACCGGAGCGATTGGACCCGGTCCTTGTGCGCGAGGACGGCGCGCCAGTCGGCCTCCGGCTTCGACCCCCGCAAGCCGAAGAGGGGATACTTATCCGGCCAGGTGCGGGCGAGGGAGGCCTCCCGGACGGTCTTGGAAGGGACGCAGCCCTCCGCCAGGCAGTCCCCGCCGAGATTCCCGATCGGGTCGGCCATGACGACCGACCGCCCGGCGGCGGCCAGACGAAAGGCGGCCGGATATCCGCCTCCGCCCGCCCCGAGGATCATCACATCGACATTGAATTCCACGGCCATGGCAGTTCCTCCGGCGGGCGGGCAAGCCCGCGCCGGCGACGAAGCTACCATGCCCGGACTTGTGATGTCTACCCGATTGGAGAAAGCCCGGAAGGTCGGCCGCTACGGGAGACGCTTGGGAATTCCGGCAGACGGTTGCGGGAGAAATTGGTGGCGGGGGGAGGATTTGAACCTCCGACCTTCAGGTTATGAGCCTGACGAGCTACCGGGCTGCTCCACCCCGCGGTGTCGTGCGCAGCTGAATTTGCGATAGGAGCCGGCGCTCCGCAAGCAAAAAAAAACAGCTCAAGCCGCCTTTGGGACGCCCTTGGCGGGAACGGCGGCTAGAGGGCCTGTTGGATCTTGGCAAGGATGTGGCTTTTGGAGGCCGCTCCTACTTGACGGCCTTTGACCTCGCCGTTTTTCAGGATCAAAAGGGTCGGGATCGACTGGATCGAAAAGCGCCGGGCGAGCTCCTGCTCTTGGTCGACGTTGACCTTGCCGAACTTCACCTTTCCGGAGAACTCCTTGGCGAGCTCGTCGATGACCGGTGCCACCATGCGGCAGGGCCCGCACCATTCCGCCCAGAAATCGAGAACGACGGGAATGGGGGATTGGAGGACCTCGCGGTCAAAATCGGCTTGGGTGATTTCTTGTACGGAACCGGTCATATGCAACCTCCAGAGTCGGGTTCGCTGCCGCTTGGCGGCGCTTTATGGTTTAGAACACGTCGGCGTAGACGAGGGCAAGATATATCGCGGTAAGGGTGCTAATCAGCGCGGCGGCCAGCGCGAGCGCAACGTCGCCGAACCTCCCTTTGGACCCGCCGCCCGCCTCTTCCAGGTCCGGGGTTTTCGGTTTTGCGCGTTCGCGGGTCGTGGCGGACTTCTCCCCCGTGCGCGCGGGCGGCCGCACCGCGTAGGGCGGAGGCTCCGAGCCCCTAGCAGAGGCGATCGAACCCCGGCTTGGAGAAGGGGGGCTCACGGGCTGGGTTCCGTTGGGATGAGCGGCGGACGCTCCTTGCGCCGGTGCGGAGCGGTGATTCGGGTGCAGGGGCGCCGCGGCCTGCGAAGGGGTTGGGGTCCGGGTTGCGGCGGCGGGGAGTAGGCCCCGGCTGCCGGGCGGGCGCCGGATGCGCGGGGTGTGCCGGATAGGGCGGAGGCGGGGATGCCGGGCGCTCGGGAGGCGGCGGGACCGCCGCATGCACGGGCGCGGGAGGAGGGGATAGGCGCTCGGCCGCGGGACGGGCGGCGGGTATGGCGGCGGCGGGGGCGCGTAGGCCTGCGGCGCCGGTGCCGGGCGCTCCTGCGCCGGAGAGGGCCGGAACGCTTGCGGGGCAGGAACCTGGGGGAGGAAGCTGGGGTCCGGGTTGCGGCGGCGGGGAGTAGGCCCCCGGCTGCCGGGCGGGTCCCGGATGCGGAGGAACCGGAGAGGCGACGGGCACGGGGCGCCGCCACGATTGCGCATGCCCCTCCCGGGTCGGGGAAGAAAGCTTCCAGGGGGGCGGATGGCCGTTCCCGCCGTTCTGCGGCGGAGCCGCCCGATCCACCGGCGGATAGGAGGACGGACGGGTGCCCGGCGGAGGCGGTGCCGGCTGAGGACGCTCAGCCTGCGGGCCGGGAGGATTCGGGCGGAGGAAAAACGGCGGAGGCCAGGGGGAGGTCGGCGCCGGCGTCGATTCCGCGGAAGGCTGCGGTCCGCCGTTCTCGTGCCGAGCCGCTTCCTCCTCCGGCGGGGGCCAAGCCTGTGGATTCCCCGGGAACGGGGGAACCTGACCCGCGTCGGACTCTGGCGGAAGGGCACTCATCCGGTCCGGAAAGATAAGGGAGAGTCGGCAAGCAGGTCAATCGGAAATGAAAAATGCCTGCTAAGATGCTATGGAGGAGTGGTTAAGGATTTCTTTGCAGAGTCGGGCAGAAAGGCGAAGAACTCCGCGGCGTCCAGCGTCTCCTTCCGAAGGAGCTCGGCGGTCACCGCCTCCAGCGTCGGGCGCTCCTCTTGGAGAATCGCCTTGGCTTCCCGGTAGGCGGTCTCCAGCAGGCGCCGGACTTCCTGGTCGACCAGCCGCGCGGTCTCTCCGCTATATTCGACGCGACCGTTGACCCCCGGCATCTCCGGCATCCCGGGGCGGCTCGGAATCAGGTGGGCCAAGCCGACCGACTCGCTCATGCCGTAGAGGCAGACCATTTGGCGCGCCAGGGTGGTCGCCACCTCCAGGTCGTTTTCGGCGCCGGTGCTCACCTCCCCGTACACCACTTCTTCGGCCGCCCTCCCTCCCATGGCGCACCGGATCTTGGCGAGCAGCTGGGTGCGGGTCATGAGGTACTGCTGGGCAGGAGGGAGCTGGAGGGTGTAGCCCAAGGCCCCTCGGCCGCGGGGGATAATGCTGACCTTGCGGACCGGATCCGCCCCCGGAGTGAAGGCGGCCACCAGGGCGTGGCCGACCTCATGGTAGGCGACCCGCCGCTTTTCGGCTTCCGCGAGGCGCAGGCTGCGGCGTTCGGGGCCCGCGACCACCTTCTCCAAGGCCTCGAGAAGATCGGACTGCTCGATTTGCTGCGCCTTCCGCCGGGCGGCCAGAAGGGCCGCCTCGTTCATCACGTTGGCCAGATCGGCGCCCGAGAATCCGGAGGTGGCATGCGCGATTTCGGAGAGGTTCACCGTCGGCGCCAGGGGCTTTCCGCGGGCGTGGACCGCGAGGATCGCCTCCCGGCCCTGGGCGTCCGGGAGATCGACCACGACGTGCCGGTCGAAGCGCCCCGGGCGCAGGAGGGCCCGGTCGAGGATGTCGGGACGGTTGGTGGCGGCCAGAAGGATGATCCCCTCGTTCGGATCGAAGCCGTCCATCTCCACCAAAAGCTGGTTGAGCGTCTGCTCCTGTTCGTCGTGTCCCATGGCGATCCGCATCCCCCGCTGGCGTCCGATCGCATCGATCTCGTCGATGAAGATGATGCAGGGTGCCCGCCCCTTCGCTTGCGCAAAGAGGTCGCGCACCCGGGAGGCGCCCACGCCCACGAACATCTCGACGAACTCGCTCCCGCTGAGGGAAAAGAAGGGCACGTGCGCCTCTCCGGCGACCGCGCGGGCCAGAAGGGTTTTGCCGGTGCCCGGAGGGCCGATGAGCAGTACCCCCTTGGGGATCTTGGCGCCGAGCGCCCGGTACCGGCCGGGGCTCCGGAGGAAATCGACGACTTCTTGCAGCTCGACCTTCGCTTCCTCGCATCCGGCGACATCGGCGAAGGTGACGCCGGTGCCCTCCTCGGCGACGAGCCGGGCGCGGCTCTTGCCTATGTTAAGGAGGGAGTAGCCCGTTCCGCGCGTCATCCAGCGGCTCAGGCCCACCCAGATCAAGAAAAAGATGCCGATGGGAAGGATCCAGGAAAAGATCAGCTGCGAGAGGAGGCTCGGCCGGACGCTGGCATAGACGGTGCCGGCGCTCTGCAGCTCGGCGACCAGGTTGGGATCCTCAACCCGGACCGTCCGGAAGAGGGCCGTCTTCGGCGCAGGCTTGGCCCTTTCTCCCGGCTTCGCCGTGCCGGGAACGGCCATCTTTCCGAGGATCTCGTCGGGGGTGATGGTGCACTCGAGGATTTCCTTCTTGGCGAGCTTGTCGAGGAAGGTGCTGTAGGGAATCGTCGTGACCGTCGCCCGCTGGAGGCTCTCCTGCCAGAGCCAGACGAGCAGGAGGGCGACCAAGACTTGGATGAGAATCTGCCAGGGAGCGCCCAAGAAGCTCTCCGGCTGCTTCTTATCCGGGCCGTCCTTGCGGGGAGGAAGCGGCTTTCCCGCCGAGGGGGGGATCCTCATCATCAATATAAAGAAGCTTTCCGTCCCGAAGACCGATTGTCGAAAAAAAAGACATCGAAGGCTCTCGTGCACCGCCACCGCTAGCCCTTCTTCGGCAGGAAAAAGCCGCGCTGGCGCTCGCTGATCGGGAGCCGGAGCCGCTCCATCACCAGAAGAAGATCTTCCCAGACCTTCCGCTTGAGATGCAAGCTCGGATTGTGGAGCAGATAGCTGGGATGGAAGGTCGGGAGAAGCGGGATCCCTTGAAAGTCGAGAAAGGTGCCCCGCAGGGTGCTAATACCCCTCCGCAGCCCGGTCAATCCTTCGAGAGCGGTCGTCCCCAATGCGACGATGACCTCCGGCTGGATGATTTCGATCTGGCTGCGGAGATAGGGGAGGCAGGTCTCCATCTCTTCCGGAGTGGGTTTCCGGTTGCCCGGAGCTCCCGGGGGAAGGTCGGGGCGGCACTTGAGGACGTTGGCGATATACACTTCTTCTCTTGTCAGCCCCATCGCCTCGATCATGCGGGTCAAGAGCCTTCCGGCCGGCCCGACGAACGGCTCCCCCAGCCGGTCTTCCTCGGCTCCCGGCGCTTCGCCGGCAAAAAGCAGGCGGGCATGCGGATTGCCGACGCCGAAGACCACCTGGGAGCGGAACGCGGCGAGGTGCGCGCAGCGGCGGCAGCCCATTGTCTGGGCGCGGAGCGCTGCGAGCCGCGCGGCGCGATCTTCCCGCGCGGCGGCCGCCTCGGCTCCGGCCGCCGGCGGAGTCGCGGCCGGGGGCGCCGGAGGCCGCGGAGAGGGCGAGGTCGTGGGCGGCTGCGGAGGGAAGCGGCCGGCGGCCGTCCGGGGGCGACATTCGGCGGTGGGCTTGGGCCCAGGGCCCGTTGCCAGCCCGAAGGCAGGCGGATCGAGCGTCGGCCGGTGCGCCGCAGGGCCTCGAGATAGGCGAGGAGGGCCGCGCGCAAGGCCTCAGGGTCCTTCCGCATCCTTCCTCCGTAGCCACGTTAGGAACTCTTCCGGGAGGGGGCTCTCGAAGCGGACCCTCCTCCCCGAGCGCGGATGCAGGAAGCCCAGGCTGCAGGCGTGGAGGAGCAGTCGCGGGGCGGGCCGCTGCCTCCTCCCGTAGAGCGGGTCGCCGACGACCGGATGGCCGAGCGAAGCCAGGTGCACGCGGATCTGGTGCATCCGCCCGGTCCGCGGGAGGCATTCGATCCGGGCGGCGTCCCGATGCTGCGCGAGCAGGCGGAACTCGGTGAGCGCGGGCCGCCCCCCGCGGGCGAGGACCGCCATCCGGCGGCGGTTGCGCGGATCGCGGCCGATGTTCCCAGAGCAGGAGATCGGATTCGGGGGAAAGACGCCCTCGACCACCGCCTCATACCGTTTCTCGACCGTGCGCGCGGCGAACTGATCGAGCAGGCTCCTGCGCGCAGCCTCGGTCTTCGCCACGACCAGAAGCCCGCTGGTTTCCCGATCGAGCCGGTGGACGATGCCGGGCCGGATCGTTTCCGCTCCGGGCAGCCGCGGGAGACGGTCGAGCAGGGCGTTGACGAGGGTTCCGGTCCGGTGGCCGTAGGCCGGATGGACGACCAGCCCCCAAGGCTTGTCGATCAGGAGGAGATCGTCGTCCTCGTAGACCACCGCCAGCGGGATCGGTTCCGCCGCGGGCGGAAGCTCCTCCGGGCGGGATGCCCGCGCGGAGAGATCGACCTCGATCTCTTCGTCTCCCCGAAGCCGGTAGGAAGCCGAGGGGATCGCTGCGAGTCCCCGGATGCGGACGGCCGCGGACCGGAGTCGGCGCTGCACGGCCGCCCGCGACAGGCCGAGGGATGCCGCTAGGTAGCGGTCAAGCCGCTGTCCGGAGCGGTCCGGGCGGAGAACCACCGGTTCCCGAGAAAATGCGGGATTCCCGCAAAGGGGTTCCGGCGCACCGCTCGAGCTGCAAGCTGCTCCCACCGGGGCTGGCATCAGCGTCTCCTCCCGCCGATTGCGTACGGTGCCGGGCGGCGGGGAGCGGACGGATCGCAAATGCGCACCGCCGATCGCAATAGGCCATCGCGGCTCTTCCGGCCGTCGTCGGCCGCAGCCTGGGCGCCAACCGGAATCGTCAGTCCTGCCGCGCTCCCGCCGTCTGCGTCCCTACCTCGGCGGCCAGGTCCCCGTCATCTCCGATCGCTTCCACCGGGCATCCTTCCTTAGCCTCGCGGCACTGCTCCTCTTCTTCGGGGGTCTCCGGCTGCTTGTAGACGTAGGAATGCCCGCCGTCGTCGTTCCTCTTGAAGTTCGACGGGGCGGTTTCCCGGCATAGGTCGCAGTCGATGCACTGGGAATCTACGTAGTACTTTCCGGGAACGTTGTCGGGGTATCGATTGGTGAGATCAGCCATATTCGCTTGTGTTTCCATTTGCTTTCCGGAAGGATCCCGTTCTACCGCCTCCCGGATCGATCGAGTAAGCTTACGGAGCGTCTCGGGGTTTGCAAATCGAAAATCGACTCCATCTCTTCATGACCGGCACGGACACCGACGTCGGCAAGACCCGATTCGGCGCCGCGCTGCTTGCCGCCTGGCGCCTTTCGGGGCTGCCGGCGATCGGCCTCAAGCCGATTGCGACCGGTTCCCGGGCCGACGCCCTCCGCCTGCAGGAAGCGGCCCGAACTCCTCTGTCCCTATCGGAAATTAATCCTTTTTTCTTTCGCCGTCCAGCGGCTCCGGCCCTCGCCGCCGAGGCCGAGGGGCGGGAGCTGGCCCTTCCGGAGGTCGAAGCCCGGCTCCGGCCGCTGCTCGCCCGCTTTTCCTGCGCGATCGTCGAGGGAGTCGGGGGATGGAAAACTCCGTTGACCTCCGCCGAGGCGGTATCCGACCTGGCTGCGCGCCTCGGGCTTCCCGTGGTGGTCGTCGCCCGATGCCGGCTCGGGGTCTTAAATCATGCGCTGCTGACCGTGGAGAGCATCCGCGCGGCCGGCTTGCGCACGGCCGGAATCCTTCTCAACGGCTTCCCGGAGACCTCGCCCGAGACCCTCGCGGAAACCGCCGCGTTATTGCGGCGGCTCACGGGGCTGCCGGTGGCGGGCTTTCCCGACGCGGACGCGCTCGCCGCCGATCCCCCGGACTGGCTCCTGCCGCCCTTCCGCCGTTCGGAAGGGCGGAGGTGATCGCTTCCCGGCTGCCGGGGCCCAAGCTCCCCTGGGTTCAGGAGCCGAGGCCGGAGGGGGCTTCCGCGCCGGAGGGCCGCTTTCCCGCCGCCTCGGCCGGCGGCTGCGGAGAGCCCGGGGCGGGAAGATCGAGCGGACGGGCGACCAGGATGCCCGCCGCCTTCGGGTGGGCGAAAAGGTAGTCGCTGAGCCGGGGACCGATCACGACGCGCCGCTCGGCCCGGACCGAGGTGGCATGGAGGAAATGGAGGACGCCCCGGGGGTCGCGGTAGGCCAACCCGACGTGCGAGGTGAAGGTGTCCGGCCAGGCGCTTGCGATGCAGATCACATCCCCGTTCCGGAGCTCCGGCTCGATCGGCGGCACCCGGTCCTTGGGGACGTAGTAGACCGGCTGGGAGGAGATCCGTCTTTCGAGCTCGCGGAAACGAGGAATGAGATCGGGGTTGTGGCGGAGATAACGGAACTCCTGCCAGTGCTCGCCCATGTAATGGAGGGAGTGGCCGGTCATCGGAACTCCGCCCAGCCGCCGGGTCAGGTCGATGACCAGGCCCCGGCGAGCATTGTCCCGGATCCAGTCCTCGAGGTGGTGCAAACGGGAGTAGTAGGTTCCGTCGCAATGCCCCCCGCGATACCGGTCGAGCTCGATCATCCGGAGGAGGTCTTCGGGCCGGTAGCCGTCCGCCTTTTGCCGCAGCATCCGGGCGAAGCCGAGCGCGATCTCAAAGAAGGTCCAGCAGTCCATCTCGTAAAGATCGACCGAAGGGGCTTCGATATGGTCGTCGATCTCCAGCGTCCAGTTCTTGTAGGGGGTTCCCACCAGCGCCAACCCGACCCGAGCCGTCCGGTCGCCGATCGGGAGCGCCCGCCAGCCGCCCCTTTCCGCTTCCGAAACCAGGCGCAGGAAGATTTCCTCCCCCCGGAAAACGATTGAGCGCGGCAGTGACGGGCCGGAGCCGTCCTGGGCAGCCCGGGCGGAAACCGGAAGCAGCGGCAGGAGCAACAGCAGCGGAAAGGCGGATCGGCTTGCCATGCAGGACCGAGAATACGTTATCACCGCTCGGGGGGAAAGGAGATTGCGCGCCGATCTCCTCCGGGACGGCAACCCGCGTCGCGATCGCAACCCTTTCTTGCCGCTCCGAAGGAGGCGGGATAGCCTTGCGCGGGCCGCGGGACTCGGCGGGAAGAAAGGAGAAACGGCGATGAGGTATCTCGAGGGTTCGGGCAAGGAGCTGGCGGGGCCCCCGCTGGAACGGGCGGATCTCGACGACGACCCCTTGCGGCAGTTTCTTTCCTGGTACGAGGAGGCGCGGCGCCTCGAGGCGGGCGATCCCTCCGCGGCCGCGCTGGCCACCGCGTCCCGGGAGGGGAGAGTGCGGAACCGGATGGTGCTGCTCAAGGCGGTCGACGACCGGGGCTTTATTTTTTTTACGAATTACCGCAGCCGCAAGGGGAGGGATCTCGAGGAGAATCCCCAGGCGGCCTTCACCTGCTTCTGGCCGGCTTCCCGGCGGCAGGTGTGCGCCCGCGGCGCCGTGGAAAAGACGAGCGCGGAGGAGTCGGCGCGCTATTTTCAAAGCCGGCCGGTGGCGAGCCGCCTCTCCGCTTGGGCATCCCCGCAGAGCGAGCCGATCCCCCCCGAGCGCGCATTCTTGGAGAGGCGCTTTCGGGAGATGGAGGAACGGTTCGCCTCCGGCGAGATTCCCCTTCCTCCCCATTGGGGGGGCTACCGCCTGCTGCCCGACGAGATCGAATTTTGGCAAGGCCGGAGCAACCGCCTGCACGACCGCTTCCAGTACCTGCGCGCGCCGACCGGGGGATGGAAGATCCAGCGGCTGGCGCCGTAGGCCGTCGGGGAAATAAAGCGCATCGGCGCTTTGGGATTGACAAAAGGCATAACGAACCGACTCATCAGTGGGTTACGATGAAGACACCCTTGCCCGATCGGATTGGCTTTCGTCTCCCGTTTCTTTCTCCGGAAGCAGCCCGGCGAAGCCGGCGGCTCGCCCTCGCGGGCGGAGCGCTGCTGCTGGCTCCGCTGGCCGTCTCCGCCCAGGACGTGAAGCAGGGCGAGCAGCTTTACATGATGAACTGCGCCGCCTGCCACCAGCCGAACGGCGCCGGGATCCCGGCCGTCTATCCGCCGCTGGCCGGCTCCCCCCTGATGACGGGCGGCTCCAAGCGGGCGGTGGCGATCGTCCTCAACGGCTTGCAGGGCCCGATCACGGTCAACGGGATGCAGTTCAACGGGCCGATGCAGCCCTGGAAAGCGATCCTCTCGGACGAGAAGATCGCAGCGATCTTGACCTACGCCCGGCAGGCCTGGGGCAACAAGGGAACCCCGGTGACCCCGGAGCAGGTGAAGGCGGCCCGTGCGGAGTACGCCCAGCGCACCACCCCCTTGACGGAGGCCGACCTCAACGCGATTCCGGACGAAGACATCAAGCCGTAGCCGGCTTGTCGTCGTCGGCCCCGGCGGGATCCCGGCTTTCCGGCGGAGCTCCCGCCGGGGAAGGGGGATCCCGTATCCGGGTCAGCGCCGGAAAAGCCAGAGAATCGCGCTCAGCAGGAGGCTGGCAAGCAGGCAGGTGGTGATCGGGAAGTAGAAGTGGACGTCGCCCTTCTCGATCCGGATATCCCCCGGCAGCCTCCCGATCCACTTGGTGCCGACTCCGAGGCTGATCAGCAGCCCGATTCCGGCGAGCAGAAGGCCGGCGATCACCAGAAAGCGTCCGATCGGTTGCATAACAAGGGTGTCTAGAGGGCCCCGCCGATCGCCCGGAGAAGCTCCCGGGCGTGCGCCAAGGCCGCCGGTATGCTCTCCGGCCGCCCGCTTCCTCCTTGCGCGAGCTCGGGGCGGCCTCCGCCTTTGCCCGCGATCGGCGCGAGGATCTCCCGGAGGAGCCGGGCGGCGTCGACCCGGGAAGCGCGGGAAGGGGAGACCCCGACCAGGAAGGCCGCCCGTCCTTGGTCGCGGCAGGCGAGGACCGCAACTCCTCCCCAACGGGCGCGAAGGGCCTGCCAAAGGAGCGGGAGGTACGCCGCAGGCGCGGAGCCGCAGTCGAAAACAAGAACCGGAAGAGAGCCGTAGCGCTCGGCGGCGCTCCGAGCTGCTTCGGCGTCCCGGTCGGCGCGGGCCCGCAATGCTTCTTCGGCTCTCTTAGCCGCTTGCTTTTCGGCCTCGCGCACCCGCTGCTCCAGCTCCCGCAGCGTCTGGCGCCGCTGCGCCAGCCGATCGGTCGCCAGCGCGGGCTCCCCTTCGACGGAAAAGGGCGGGAGCGGGGGAAGGGCCGGATCCTTTCGCCGCAGGCCTTCCCACGCCTTTTCCTGAGCTTCCGCCTGGTCGCGCAGGAAGTCGAGGAGAGCGGCGCCGCCCGCAGCCTCGATCCGACGGATGCCCGCGGCCACCCCAGTTTCGGTCAGGATCTTCCAGAAGCCGATCTCGCCCGTGCGGCGGATGTGGGTCCCCCCGCAGAGTTCCTGTGAAAAGTCTCCGATGGAGACGACCCGGACGCGCTCGCCGTATTTTTCGCCGAAGAGCTGGAGGATGCGGGGGTCGTTCTTAACCTCCGAGTAGGGGCGCTCTTCCCAGCGGACCGGCTCGTCCGCGGCGATGCGTTCCTGGACGAGCCGCTCCACGCACGCGATCTGGTCGGGGGAGAGCGGGCCTGTGCGGGAAAAGTCGAAACGGAGGCGATCGGGGCCGACGTAGCTGCCCCGCTGGACGGTTTGCGGGCCGAGAACCTCGCGGAGGGCCCAGTGGAGAAGATGGGTCGCCGTGTGATGGATGGCGATCCGCTTCCGGCGCTCCCGATCGACCCGGAGGACCGCCCGGCAGCCCGGCTCCAGCCCGTCGAGCTCCGCCAACCGGTGGAGGTGCGCGCCGCCGGCCGAACGGACGGTATCGAGGACCGGAAGGCGGCGCCCCTCCAGCGGCAGCTCCACCGTGCCGGTGTCGCCGACCTGGCCTCCCATCTCGGCGTAAAACGGCGTCCGGTCGAAGACCGCGCGGTTCCCGGCCAGAAGGAGGACGACCTCCCCCTCGGCCTCCAGCTCCTCGTAGCCGACGAAATCAGTTCGGGCCGCGACGCTCAGGAGGTCGTCCTCCCGGGCCGCCGCCGAGCGGCTCCGCTGCGCTTCCATGCATTGGGCGAAGCCTTCCGCATCGACCGAAAGACCCTGCTCGCGCGCCATCAGCTCGGTCAGATCGAGCGGAAAGCCGTAGGTGTCGTACAGGAGAAAAGCTTCCTCTCCGGTGATCTTCCGCTCCGGGCGTCCGGCGGCCTTCGCGACGAGGTCCTCGAAGAGGGAGAGTCCTCTCTCCAAGGTCCGGGCGAAGAGGCTCTCCTCAGCCGCGAGAACAGCGGCGATCCGCGACTCCTGCGCGGCCAGCTCCGGAAAGGCGTCCCCCATCGCGGAGAGCAGGGCGGGCAGAAGCTCGGGGAGGAAAGGGGGCTGAAGGCCCAGGCTGCGGCCGAAGCGGGTCGCCCGGCGGAGGATCCGGCGCAGGACGTAGCCCCGCCCGACGTTGCCGGGGAGGATGCCGTCGGCGATCGCGAAGGCGAGCGCCCGGAAGTGGTCGGCGATGACGCGGAAGGCGATATCGCTCGGCTCTGCGCGGCCGCCGGGCTCGGGCACGGTACCCCGATAGGGGAGCCCGGAAAGCTTTTCGAGGGTCCGGAGGAGGGGGCGGAAGAGATCGGTGTCGTAGTTGGAGATCCGTTCGGGGAAGTTGCGGAAGCCCGCCGTTCCCTGCAGGATCGAGGCGATTCTCTCGAGCCCCATGCCCGTGTCGACGTGCCGGGCCGGCAGGAGGGAGAGGGAGCCGTCGCCGCGCGCATCGTACTGGATGAAGACGAGGTTCCAGACCTCGAGGCAGCGCGGGTCTCCCCGGTTGAGCAGCCGCCCGAGGCTCTTCCCTTCCGGGGTGAGATCGACATGGATTTCCGAGCAGGGGCCGCAGGGGCCGGTGTCGCCCATCATCCAGAAATTGTCGCGCTTGCCGAACTTCGCGACGTGGATCGCCGGGTCGCAGCCAGCCTTCGCGAAGAGAGCCGCCCATATCTCGTAGGATTCGGCGTCGAACTCGCCCGGATCGCCCGGGCCGGGCGCGTAGACCGTGGCGTAGAGCCTGGCCGGGGGGAAGGCCCACCAACCCGTGAGCAGCTCCCAGGCCCAGGAAATGGCTTCCTTCTTGAAGTAGTCGCCGAAGGACCAGTTGCCCAGCATCTCGAAGAAGGTGTGATGGTAGGTGTCGAATCCCACCTCTTCGAGGTCGTTGTGCTTCCCCCCGGCCCGGATGCACTTCTGGGTATCCGCGGCGCGGGGCGGGGAATAGGGAGCGGGACGGAGGCCGAGGAAGATCGGCACGAACTGGTTCATCCCCGCGTTGGTGAAGAGCAGGTTGGGCGAATCGGGCAGGAGCGGGGCCGAGGGGACGATCGTGTGACCCCGTTCCCGGAAGAAGCGGAGAAAGCTCTCGCGAATTTCCGACGAGGTCATCGCCTCTCTTATTTCCCCGGGACCGAGGCTTCCGCAACGGCCATCGTTTCCGGCGTCATTTCGAAGTTGGCGAAGAGGTGCTGGACGTCGTCGTGCTCCTCCAGCGCCTCGAGCAGGCGAAGCAGCGAGCGGGCCACCTCCACGTCCTGGACCGGGACGAGGGTCTGCGGCACGTAGGCGAGGGCGGCCGACTGGACGGGGACCTTCGCGGCTTCCAAGCTCTTGACGATCTCCTCCAGCCGGTCGGGGGCGGAGAAGATCTCGATCGATCCGTCGGCGGGCTCGACCTCGTCGGCCGAAGCTTCCAGGGCGATCTCGAAGACGCGGTCGAAGGAGGCCCGGCTCGCGTCGACGCGGATGACGCCCTTCCGCTGGAAAAGCCAGGAAACGCTGCCGGATCCGGCCAGGTTCCCCCCGTGGCGGGTGAAGAGGCTGCGGATCTCGGCGGCCGTTCGGTTGCGGTTGTCCGTGGCCGCTTCGACCAGGACCGCGACGCCGCCGGGGGCGTAGCCCTCGTAGAGGATCTCTTCGTAGGCTTGGCCGGCGACCTCGCCCGTGCCCCGCTGGATGGCCCTTCCGATGCTTTCGGCGCTCACCCCCTCGCTCTTGGCGGCCTCGATGGCGCGCCGGAGGCGGGGATTAAAGTCGGGATCCCCGCCGCCGAGCTTGGCGGCCAGCGCGATCTCCCGCGCCAGCTTGCTAAAGAGCTTCCCTTTCCGCGCGTCGGTCACCCCTTTTTGGTGCCGCACCTTCGCCCAGTGGCTATGTCCCGCCATCCCGCCTCCCTTCCTGTATCAATTGGCGGGAGAGACCGGACAAAGTCAACCCTGCGGACGCCCTACGGAGGTCCTTCCGCGCGCAGGGGCCCCGGCTCCGGATTGCCACTTCACACGCCGACGAAGAGGTCGCGTTGCCAGCGGCACCAGCGCCCTTCGGCCACGAGCCGTTCCGGCGCGCCTTGCGGATCTTGAGCCAGATCAAGAAGGATCGGCTTGGGGGCCAGGACTCCCGGATCGATCCCCAGCCGCGCGGCCAGGCGGGAGCGGGTCGCCGTAAGGGCCTCCAGCCGCCGCTTCGCTTCCGCGGTCAGCCGCAGCCTCGGCTTCGCCGGGGGCAGGAGCTCCTCGGGCGTTCCCTTCGGATGGGAGAGCGCCTCGGCCAACCGGGAGCGCTCCGCCTCGCCCAGGTGGCGCGGCAGCCATCTGCCCGGGAGGGGCCCCCTGCGGGCGGCCGCCCAAGCCGCCAATCGGAGCAGCAGCTCCGGAGGGACCAGCCGGAACGGAGCCAGGTCGCGGCGGGCGGCCTCCTCTTCCCGCCATTCCCAGAGAGAGCGGAGAAACGGAAGCGCCTCGGGAGGAAGGTCGCGCCATCCCCGGATCCGCCAAGCGCCCGACTTCTCCGCCGCGGCTTCGCCCGTCTTGCGCAAGAGGCGGGCGCAGCTCTCCCGGTGCCATTCGCGCCGTCCCAACCGGTCGAGCTCGCCCGTGAGCCGTTCTTGGAGGGATTCGAGGTAGCGGACATCCTGGGCGGCGTAGTCGAGCATCGCCGGAGAAAGGGGGCGCCTGGCCCAGTCGGCTTTCTGGCTCTGCTTGGCGATCTCCACACCGAAGAACCGCTGGACCAAGGCCGCGTAGCCGATGGCGGGAAGGCCGCAAAGCTGCGCGGCGATCATCGTATCGAAGACCGAGGGGGGATCGGGCGCGCCTGCCTCCCGCAGGAGCCTCCGATCGAAATCCATCCCGTGGAGGATCCAGGGCGATCGGGAAAGCGGCTCCCACAAGGGCGCGGGGTCGAGCCGGAGCGTGTCGACCACGGCCGCGACCTCGCCCTGCCGGATCGAGAGGACGCAGAGTCGAGCCTGGTAGTGATGGAAGGAGGCCGATTCGGCATCGATCGCGATCGGGAGGCCCGGCCGAAGCTTTTTCGAAAAGGCGGAGAGTTCCGGAACCGAATCGATCCAGGCCACGGCCTGCGGTGCCGCTCGGGAGGTCGTTTCGGACCTTCCAAGGAGAAACTTGCGAAACGTCATTGCGTGCAGTAGATGAGTAGAATTTCTCTTTCGCAAGCCTTAGGAGGTAGAAAAGGGTCAAAAAGAGGTGGAGGAGGCCCGCAGAAGGGGCGGGAGTCCGCACGGCCGCAAGCCCGGAAAGCGAGAGAACAGGAGAGGATGGATGAGTTATTTGCCGCGTATCGATAAGGTATTCCCCGCCGCGGGCTTTTCCCGCGAGGAGATCCGGCGCTACGGCCGGCACCTGATCATGCCCGAGGTCACCCTCGACGGGCAGAAGAAGCTCAAGGCCGCGCGCGTGCTCGCCGTCGGGACCGGAGGGCTCGGCTCGCCCCTGCTCCTCTACCTCGCCGCGGCCGGCGTGGGGAGGCTCGGCATCGTCGATTTCGACACGGTCGACGATTCGAACCTGCAGCGCCAGATCATCCACAAGACCCGCAACGTCGGCAAACCGAAGATCGAGTCGGCGATCGAGGCGATCCGTGATCTCAATCCCAACGTGGAGGTCGTGCCCTATCCGACGGCTCTCCGCTCGGAAAACGCGCTCGAGATCCTCCGGGACTACGACGTCATCGTCGACGGCACCGACAATTTTCCCACGCGCTACCTGGTCAACGACGCCTGCGTCCTCTTGGGCAAGCCGAATGTCTACGGGAGCATCTTCCGCTTCGAGGGGCAGGCGACGGTTTTCTGGGCGGAAAAGGGGCCTTGCTATCGTTGCCTCTACCCGGAACCCCCCGATCCAGGCATGGTACCGAGCTGCGCCGAAGGGGGCGTGCTCGGCGTTCTGCCGGGACTCATCGGCATAGTGCAGGCGATCGAGACCGTGAAGCTGATCCTGGGTCTCGGCGACCCCCTGATCGGAAGGCTGCTCCTCTTCGAGGCCCTCGGCATGGAGTTCCGCGAGTTCCGGCTGCGGAAGGATCCGGCGTGCCCGATCTGCGGAGCCGAGCGGACGATCCGGGAGCTGATTGACTACGAGGCCTTTTGCGGGATGACGGCTCCCGCCGTCTCCGAGGGGCTGCCGGAGCTGAGCGTCCAGGAGCTCAAGCGGCGGCTTGACCAGATGGCGGACTTCGACCTGATCGACGTGCGCGAGCCCCACGAGCAGCAGATCGCGAGGATTCCCGGGGCCAAGATGATCCCCCTTTCGGAGTTCCCCCGGCGCATGCACGAGCTCGACCCGTCGCGGGAGATCGTGGTCCACTGCAAGGCCGGCATCCGCTCCGCGAAGGCCTGCCGGCTGCTCTTGGACGCGGGGTTCCGAAAGGTGCAGAACCTCGCGGGCGGAATCGATGCGTGGAGCCTGGAGATCGATCCGTCGGTGCCGCGTTACTAGCCCGCCTCTCCGGCCGCCGGCCGGCACGGAGTGTGTACCGAAAGCCGGGCTGGGCCGCTTTCCTTCGCTCCCCGGGGCTTCCGGCCGGCGGAAAGAAGGGGATGCTTTCGGAGTTGTGGACTGCGCCGCCGATGCTATATTTCCTTGCTTGCAAAGTGGGCTCAACCCCGGAAACGTTAGGAGTTACGGATACGATGCAGCAGGTAGCGTTCCCGGAGACGATCCACGAGGAGGTTGTCGACGAAAAAGTCCGCGACGCCTTTGAGCGTCGCTGGGGTGTGGTCGTCTGGAATGATCCGGTCAACCTCATGAGTTATGTGGTCTATGTTTTCCAGCGCGTGCTCAAGATGAGCAAGCAGGAGGCAACCCGGCATATGCTGGAGGTCCACCATAACGGGAGGAGTGTGGTCGCCCAGGAAACCCGGGAGCGCGCCGAATTTCTCGTACATCAGCTGCAGCGATTCGGGTTGCAGGCGACCATGGAACGCGGGTGAAGATCGAACGGCATCCGGATGCTGCCGTGCTCCATTTCGATCCGGGGGAGCGGGAGATCCTCGTATCTTCTCTCCTGGAGCTGCGCAAGCACTACCAGACCGACGTTTCCCAGCTGTCGGAGCCGCTGCAGCAGTACTGGCGGGGTGTGCTGACCCGCAGCGAGGGGATCGAGGATGACGAGGAGATGGCCGACGGGGCCGATGTGCTGGAGGCCGAGCGACTCAGCTGGCGCCCGGAGCGGGTTGCGCTGCTCAACCGGTGGCTGGCTCCGGAGAGTTCCCTCCACAATCCTTTGGATCCCTCCCTGCGGCTGAGTCGAGGAGAGATCGACGAATTTCTTTCGATGCTCAACGACCGGAGGCTCACGCTCGCGATCGCTCAGGGGATTACCGATGAGCAGATGGAGTGGAATCCGCTGATGGTCAAGTCGCGCGACCTCCAGCGATCGCTCTGGGAAATCCATTTTCTGGCCTATCTCCAGGAAAGCTGCATCTCGGCGCTCCTGGAGGAGTAGAAAGCGCTTCGTCCGGCTTTCCCGGCGTTCCGCCCCCGCTTGCGTGCGCGCCCGGAATCCGAAGGCCGGTGGTTGCGGTAACCCCTCCGGCCATGGTAAACCCATGGCATGAAACGATCCATTCCGAACGAAATTCGCAATGCCCGAGGGGAACGACTCAACTTCGCCTACCAAGGGGGCTCGGCCGACAATCCGGTGCTGGTCGTCATCGGCCACGGGATCACCGCCCACAAGGACCGGCCGATGCTGATCGAACTGGCCAACGTGCTCTTCCGTCACGGCATCCATACTCTGCGCTTTTCCTTTTCCGGCAACGGGGCCTCGGAGGGGAAATTCGAGGAATCGACGCCGCACAAAGAAGTGGAGGATCTCGGCGCGGTTCTCGACACGCTCGGGGACTGGCACGTGGGCTATGCCGGGCATAGCCTAGGCGCGCTCGTCGGCGTCCTGCGCGCCAGCGAGGATCCGCGGATCCGCTTCCTGATTTCGATCGCCGGGATGGCCCATTCGGCCGCCTTTGCCAAGCGCGAGTTCGGCGGGGTGACGCCGGGAGAGGGCTGTATGTGGGATATGCCGCAGTTTCCGCTCTCGCGGGCGTTCATCGAGGACATGAACCGGATCGACAATGTCGTGGAGACCGCGCGGAAGATCCGTGTGCCCTGGCTTTTCGTCCATGGCCTGGCCGACGACGTGGTTCCGCCGCAGGATTCCCGGGATCTCTACGCGGTCGCATCCGGACCGAAGCGGCTTGTCGAAATTCCGGAGGCGGATCACCTCTTCCCGGATGCCCACGCCACGACCATGGCGAATGCGGTCGCCGCGTGGCTCGAGGAAGTGAAGCCCTAGCCCGGCCGGGCGAGAGGAATTCCGCCTTTGGGGCGGCCTCGGGCCGCGCCCTGGCCCGGGGCCGCCCTGGAGAAGCGCAAGGGCTCTGCCTTCGCGGCTCTCTTGCGCTCGCTTGACTTTTGCGGCCGCGCCCCGAGATTGCGCTACCGCGCAGTGCAGAAATGGGTCACAAGGGGAGCGGATTGCGGAGAGAAGCGGGGAAGGTAATAGAGAGCACCGTTGGATAAGTAAGCGCATACTTTCCGTAAGTGCGCATCGTGCGCAAATGGCGGTTTGTTGTCAGCTGGCGTGGCCGCGATCCGTGCGCGCCCTTTTCGGGGCTCCGATCGAAAGTCGGGGAGAGCGGGAGAGGACCAAAGGGGTGCGGCGCCGCCGTCGAAGCGGCGGGGGACGCGCGCGGCCGCGGGCGTGCCGATTCCCCCGTGCCCTCTGGGTCGGGGTAGCTTCTCTTTTGCCGGCCGGCTGCGCCTACCTGCCGAAAGATAGCCGGCCCGCGACCCCGATCGACCCGCCCGCGATGGCCAAGACCGTCGCCTCCGTAGCCCCGGAGGCGGTTTCCGTCGCGGACGGGTGGCCGCGGAACTTCTGGTGGCGCAAGCTCGAATGTTCGGAGCTCGATCGGATCATGCAGCTGGCGCTCACGAGCAACCCGGATCTCCGGGCCGCCCTCGACCGGGTCCACCAGGCGTGGGTGATGGCCGCGGGCGAGCGCAGCCGCTATCTTCCCTCGGCGCAGGTGCGCCCGTGGCTAGCCAATTCGATCTTCGGGGTCTGGGGCTTTCCGGGCTCGAGCTTCTTCGGCCCCTTCGGCGAGAACTCGTTCTTCTTTTGGGATATCCTCCCCATGTTCACGAGCTATCACGTCGATCTCTGGGGAGAGGATCGGGCCCGGATCCGCGCGGCCGCGGGGAGGCGCGCGCGGCGGAGTCCGAAGTCGCCGTGGCCCGGCTGCTCCTCGCCGCGACCGTCGCCCGCCGCTTCATTCGTCTTGCCGCGGTCGAAGACGAGCTCCGGCTGGCGCGGCGGCGCGAGGCGATCGCCGGAGAGCTGCTCTCCCTCTCGCGGGTGCGCGGCGGCCGGGGAATCGACAGCCTCATTCCGGTGCATACGGCGGAGGAAAGGGTGGAGGCGGCGCGCCAGGAGGCGGCCGGGCTCGAGCGGGAGAGCCTAAGCCTGCGGAATGAGATCGCCCGGCTCGCCGGACAGGGACCGGACTGGGGCCGGTCGCTGGCGGTGGCCGAGGCGAGCTTTCCCCGACGCTTTCCCCTGCCGGAGCGGATCGCCTTCGATGTGCTGGGCCATCGGCCCGACGTCGCCGTCGCCCGATGGCGGGCGCAGGCGGCCGCCAACCGGGTGAAGGTGGCCAAGACCGCCTTCTACCCGAATCTCAACCTGGTCGCCTGGTTCGGCTTCCAGACCCTCAATTTTCCGACGCTCTTCCTTTCCCCTGGAGTCCCGCTCATGTACATGGCCGGGCCCGCGCTCACGCTGCCGATCTTCGAAGGCGGGCGGCTGACGGCCCAGCTCGAGGCCGTTACCGAAGAGTATCATATCGCCGTGGAACGGTATAACAGCGTCCTCCTCTCGGCGCTGCAGCAGGTCGCCGACGCGCTCGCCTACTGGCAGGAAGCGATCCAGGACCTGGAAGCGCAGGAGAGGGCGGTGGCGGCCGCCGCCGCCAACCTCGAGCTTTCCCGCCGGCTCTTCGGCTCCGGGCTCAACATGCGCCAGGATCTGCTCGAGATGGAGTACCGGTTGGCCGAAGAGGAGAGCCGGCTCAGCACGCGCCGCGCCCAGCACGTGGATGCCGCCGTTTCTCTTCTGGTCGCTCTGGGCGGAGGCTTCGAGCCCCCCTTGACGCCGGAGTTCCCGGACAAGCGGTTATGAGCGGCATGCTTTGGGAACGGTGGGAAAGGGCCTTCTCCCGCCGGCTGCTCTCCAGCACGCCCCCGCGCTTCCGGCGGCGGGTGCTCCGGAACCGGCGGCTCTTTCTCTTCGGGGGCTTCGCGGCCTTGGGTTCGGTAGTCCTCTTCCTGTGGTGGTGGCTTTTCGCCAGCCGGTGGGTGGTGACCAACGACGCCTATGTGACCGGCAATCTCGTGCCGGTGAAGTCCCAAGTCAACGGCAGGGTCGTCGAGGTGCGCTACGAGAACACGCAGTTCGTCCGGCAAGGGGCCGTGCTCGTCCGGCTCGACGGCCTCGATTCCCGGGTAGCCTTGGAGGGAGCCGAAGCGAGACTCGGGGAGGCGGTCCGGCGGGTAGAGACGCTTTTCAGCCAGGCGGCTCTGGACCGGCAGCGCATCTTGGCCCAGAAGGCGCGGCTGGAACGGCTCCGCCACGACCTGGAGCGATACCGGCAGGTGGCTCCCTACGGGGCGATCCCGGCTCAGCTGGTCGATGACACCGAGTGTCAGGTCCGGGAACTCGAGGCGAGCGTCCGGGAAGCCGAGGCGGATCTCCAGTCGGCCGAAGCCCAAATCAGCCGAACCACCGTCGAGACGCATCCGGAAGTGCTCGAAGCGGCGAGCGTCCTCAAGAAGGCCTATCTCGATTTCGTCCGCCGGGAAGTTCGGGCTCCGGTCACCGGGTTCATCGCCAACCGCCGCGTGCAGCCCGGAGACGAGGTTCACCCGGACACGGCGCTCATGGCCGTCGTGCCGCTAGACTACCTCTGGGTGGAAGCCAATTACCGGGAGAGGGAGCTCCGGCGGGTCCGGCCCGGCCAAAGCGTGGGTATTTCGATCGATCTCTACGGCCGCCGCCTCCGCTATCACGGCGTGGTCGAGGGTATCGGCGCGGGGACCGGGAGCGTCTTCGCGCTGCTCCCGCCGGAAAACGCGACCGGAAATTACATCCACATCGTCGAACGGGTGCCGGTCCGAATCCGGATCTCCGAAAACGAGCTGCGCGCCCATCCGCTGCGCCCGGGGCTCTCCGCCGTCACCGCGATCCACGTGAGCGAACGGGGCAGCCCGGTGCTTGCGTCGCTCACCGAGTTTCCCAAGGAAAAATACGAAGCCCCCTTTTACGAACAGGAGCTGCAGGGAGCCGAGGAGAGGATCGCGCGGATCATCGCCGCCAACCGGCACGCAGCCCATCCTTCGGCCGAAGGCATTCGGGAGAACAGGGAACCTTCCGGCACGCCGGCTCCCGCGGCGGCGCCGCAAGGAAGACCATAAGACGCCGGTTCGATGAAGCCCGAAATCCCTCTGCGCGGATGGCGCTTCTGGGCCGTTCATCTCGTCCTCCCCTTGGAGTTCCTCCTCGCCCTTTACGGCTCCTCCTCCTATGCGGCGTTCACCCTCTACACGGTGGGCGATATGGGGCAGAGCCCGAGCCATGCGACCTGGACCTCGGCGGTCTTCTTCGCCGGAAGGGGCTTGGGGATGTTCCTGGCGCCCTTTGTCTCCCGCCGCTTCCGGAGCGTTCCGTCGCTCCTGGCCTCCTGCTACGGCCTCAGCGCGGTCTCCTTCCTCTGCGGGCTGACCGGCGATTTCTACCTCTTTCTCGTGCTCCGGCTGGTGCTCGGCTTTTTTTCCGGAACGGCGATGATCCTCGCCCAGTTCCTCACGTTGCGCTTCCATCCCCCCGAACGGTGGCCCAACGTGATCACGGGCTTCGGCCTGCTCTTGGGGAGCACCTTCGCCTTCGGCCCCAACGTCGGCGGCGTTTTGGAGGAAGCGGTGGGCTGGCGCGGGTTCTTCTTCATCGCGGCGCTTCTCCATCTTTTCCTCGGCGGCCTTCTCTGGGCGGTTCTGCCCCGGCGCCGGGAGGAGCCCGTCCCCTACCGGTTCGATGGGGTGGGACTCGGGCTGCTGCTCATCTCGATGCTCTCCCTCCAAACCCTGATCGTCCGGGGGCAGGACGAAGACTGGTACAACTCGACCTTCGTGGTCGCGCTGGCCGCGGCGGGCGTGCTTTCCCTGGTCGCCTTCGCGATCTGGGAGCTGGGGGAGAAGGAGCCGCTCATCGACGTCCGGATCTTCCTGCAGCCGCACTACACGATCGGTGTCTTGGCTGGCTCGACCCTGCTCCTGCTCGCCTTCGGCATGCTCTCGTTGCTCCTGGGCAATCTCCAGACCCTCGAAGGCTATACCCCGGATCTGGCCGCCCGTTCGATGCTCTCCGTGTTCCTTTTAGCTCCCGCCGGCTGGATTCTCGCCACCTATCTCAACCGCCACGTCGATCCGCGCTGGCCTTCGGCGTTCTATCTCGCCGGCTTCGCCGCCTACGCCTACTGGGTGAGCACCTATGACTACTTCGGAAGGAGATCTTGGTATACCTACCTGCTGGGATCGCAGGTCCTGCAGGGGTTCTGTCTAGGAGGGGTCGCCACCCTGACCGCGGTCGCCCTGCAAGGCACTCCTCGCCACCGGGAAAGCGCGGCGAGCCAAACCTTGGTCCTGGTGCGCACGTACGCGATGAGCTGGGGGCCCGGCCTCCTGGGAGCCCTGTTGACCCATAGGACGGCCTTCCAGCAGACCCGCCTGGTCGAAACCGCGCCCTGGGGCGACCCCGCCTTCGGCTGGGCGGCCGACCGGCTTCTTCAGACGGGGGCCTCCCCGCTGCAGGCGATCGGGCTCCTGGGCCGCTATGCCGCGAGCCATGCCGCAATCCTGGCCACCGAGGACGTTTTCCGGTTCTGCTCCTGGTGCTTCCTCGGCCTGGCGATCCTGGTCTGCACCCCGCTCGCCAAGAAGCGCCCCCCGTCCTCTTAACCGGCCGCCGGGGCGATCCGCCAGATGCCTTCCGCGTACTCGCGAATGGCGCGGTCGCTCGAAAACCGCCCGACCGAAGCGGTGTTCTGCACGGCCATCGAGAGCCACCGGGACTTATCGCGGTAGGCGCGCTCGGCCTGACGCTGGGCGGCCAGGTAGGCCGCGAAATCGGCGAGCACCAGGAAGGGGTCCCCCCCCTCGAGGAGGCTCGATCGGAGAGGGGCCAGCACCGAGGCCGGCTCCCCTGGGGTCAGGTCGCCAGAGCCGATCCAGTCGAGAATCGCCCGGATTTCCGGATCAGCCTCGTAGATCTCCCAGGGGTTGTACCCCTTTTGTACCCGGTCGGCGACCTCTTCGGCCGTTAGCCCGAAGATGAAGATGTTCTCCGGGCCGACCGCTTCCCGGATCTCGACGTTGGCTCCGTCCAAGGTGCCGATCGTGACCGCTCCGTTGAGGGCCAGCTTCATGTTGCCGGTGCCGGAGGCTTCCTTGCCCGCAGTCGAGATCTGCTCGGAAAGGTCGGCGGCGGGGATGATGAGGGAGGCGCGCCAGACGCCGTAGTTCGGGACGAAGGCGACTTGCAGCCGTCCGAACGCTAAGGGGTCGCCGTTGATCCGGTCCGCCACCGCGTGGATCGCCTTGATGATGCACTTGGCCAGGTCGTAGCCGGGGGCGGCCTTGCCGGCGAAGAGGAATAAGCGGGGCGGAAACTCCTCCCTGGGGTTCTCGAGGATCCTCCGATAGAGCCAGAGAATGTGGAGGAGGTTGAGGTGCTGCCGCTTGTATTCATGGATCCGCTTGACCTGCACATCGAAGAGCGCGTTCGGGTCGGCGTCGAGGCCGCACCAGTCGCGCAGGCGGTCGGCGAGCCGGAGCTTGTTTGCCCGCTTGATCGCGGCGTACCGCTCCCGGAAGGAGGCGTCGTCAAGGAACGTCCGCAGCCCCTCGAGGCGCGAGAGATCGGTGATCCACCCCTCTCCCAGGGTCTCCGTCAAGAGGGAGGCCAGCCCCGGGTTGGCCCCCAGGAGCCAGACCCGAGGGGTGATCCCGTTGGTCACATTCCGAAACTTGCCGGGAAAGAGAGCCGCGAACTCGGGGAAGAGGCGGCTCCGGAGGAGCTCCGAGTGGAGAGCCGAGACGCCGTTGACCGAAAAGCTTCCGACCACGGCTAGATGGGCCATCCGGACCGCCTTGGGATGGCTCTCCTCGAAGAGCGAGATCGCCCGGCGCCGGGCGTCCGCGGCTTCGCCCGTCTCCGAAACGGTGTCGAGCAGCCGCCGGTTGATCTCGTAGAGAATCTCGAGATGGCGGGGAAGGACTCGGTGGAAGAGGGGGACCGGCCAGGTTTCGAGCGCTTCCGGAAGCAGCGTGTGGTTGGTGTAGGCGAAGATCCGGGTGACCCAATCCCACGCCTTCTCCCATGCCATCCGCTTCTCGTCGATCAGGATCCGCATCAGCTCGACGATGGCGAGGGCCGGATGGGTGTCGTTGAGGTGGATCACAACCTTGTCCGGAAGAAGAGTCCCGTCGCGATGCTCCGCTTCGAACCGCCGCAGAATGTCCCGAAGGGAGCAGGCGACGAAGAAGTATTGCTGGACCAGGCGCAGCGCCTTGCCGTTCTCGGTCTTGTCGTTCGGGTAGAGGACCTTGGTGATCGATTCGGCGAAGCTCTTTTCCTCGACCGCCTCGAAGTAGCCTCCCCGGTTGAATGCTTCGAGGTCGAACTCCTTGGTCGACTTGGCGCTCCAGAGGCGGAGGAAGTTGACCGTCTTTCCCCCGTAGCCGACGATCGGAATGTCGAAGGGAAGGCCCAGGATGTCGCGGTAGTCGGTCCAATAACAGCCTCCCTCCCGGTGTTCGGTCCTCCCGTAGAGGTGGACCGTCTGGGAGAGCTCCGGATGGAGGATTTCCCACGGAGTCCCGAACCGGTGCCAATCATCCGGCCGTTCGATCTGGTAGCCCCGTTGAAAGTCCTGCTGGAAGAGACCGAACTCGTAATGGATCCCGTAGCCGATCGCGGGCAGCCCCAGGGTGGCCAGCGACTCGAGGAAGCAGGCGGCGAGCCGGCCCAAGCCGCCGTTCCCGAGCCCCATCTCCGCCTCCTCCTGGCAGATCTCCTCGAGGTCGACGCCGACCGGCCGGAGCGCCTCGGAGGTGAGGTCCCAGAGGCCCAAGTTGAGCAGATTCTGGCGCAGCAGGCGGCCTAGGAAGTATTCGAGCGAGAGGTAGTAGACCCGGCGGACGCCGCTCGCCCTGTGCGCTTCCTGCGTCGCGAGCAGGCGTTCCACCAGGAAATCGCGCGCCATGAGCGAAGTGGCCAGCCACCAGTCCCGCGGCGTCGCGCTCTTGGGGAAGCGGGCCAGGGTGAAGCGTAGGTGGGCGATGGCGCATTCGCGGATCGCGTCCGGGGTGGTTTCCTTGACGAAACGGAAGGATCCGGGACAGGAGGTCATGAAAGGAGAAATCTTTGGCGGCAACCGCGGGCGGTCAAGCCCCAATCGAGGGCGGCGCGTCGGCCGAACGGAAGCTCCTTCGGCCTCCCATGCCGGATCGCCCTCGCTGTTGGGACGCACATGGTCTGGGCATCGGATAGCAGGACTCATGCCGGAAGCGACCGGGAAAAGGCGCCCGAGAAAGGGTTGACGGAGGCTCTCTTCCGCGCCAAGCTATCTTTCAGCTTCGCGCTCGTGGCGGAACGGCAGACGCGCTAGATTCAGGTTCTAGTGGGGCAACCCGTGGAGGTTCAAATCCTCTCGAGCGCACCCGGAGAACGATCCGCTCCGTCCCGGCAAGCCAGACGCCTTTTCCGCCGGCACGTCGAATGCCTAGAAAACAAGAAAGCATTCCGCCGATTCGCGGCCCGATTCTTGGTGGGCGATCAAGGCCGCGCCAATTTATGGCCCTCCGGAATGGCGCGCTCCTCGCGCTTCCGGCGGCATGCGGGGCGGTTGCCGGGACGCCCGGCGCGGCCGCTGTCGGAGCCATCCGGCAACCGCTCCGGTAGCCGACGGAAGGAAAGGCGGGCTCCGGTGAGGACTGCATGGGAAAAGGGATGGCGGTTTCCCGCACCGCCCCCGCCAAGCCCTAGTAAAGGTAGTCGGGCTGATTTCTGCCCGCAGCGGCGGTTTCGGCTCGCCGAGAACGGAAGCGGTGGCTCTCGCGACGCCCTACCGCATCCGGTACGTCGGCGTCGTCTCTTATGCGGCGATCCGGTGGTCCCCGCCGACCCCTCCCCCGTTTCGGCACCGAATGCGATTGGCCGGGAAGCCGTCTGCGGATCGAGGGAGGGCGGACTCCCCGCCGACGCCCCCTCACCCTGAAGCGCTCGGGGATTCGCCTGCCGGGAAAGCTTCCGAGGCTTGAGGCAGCGCGCCGCTCCTTCCGTCCCCCGCCCGGTATCCCGGGATCGGGCGGTCGGAAGCGATTCAGGCCTGCTCGGGGCCTCGCGAAGCCCAACCCCTGCTTTCCCTCGGGACGGACCGGGAGCGGCGCCTGGGGAAGAAGCGGTCCGCCGGGCCGCCCCCCGACGGGGAGTCGACCGGCGAGGGGGAGGATCGGCCGGCGGTTCGGCACCGCGGCCGGGCAGCGCCAGCGATAGCCTCACCCCTCCTCGCGGTCTTCGCCTGGTCTGCTTACGACAATCCTAACGAAAAACGTTGCTCCCCGGCTGCCGAGGGAGTAGGCAGCCAGAGACGAGCCGGGATGCAGAGCGATGTTCTTCCTGTCGTGCGGCCGCCGATCGGCTGCGGCCCTGGAGAGTCCTGCCCCCTCTTTTGCCGGGAACGGATCTCCGCCGAGCGGATCGTGGCGGGCCGGTTCCGGGGAGGGGCTGCCGAGGGATCGCGCCCGGCCCTCCGAAGCTACCGGTTTCCCGGCGGCTGGGAGAACCGGCTGATCTGGGGGGACTCGGCGCGCGTCATGGAATCCCTTCTCCTGCGCGAGGGGCGAAAAGGTGAGGTGCAGACGATCTATTTCGATCCTCCGTACGGGGTGAACTTCTCTTCCTGCTTCGAGCCGTTTGCCCGGAAAGACGGGGAAGCCGAGCGCGGCCCGGAGCGGGTGAAGGCCTACCGCGATGCGTGGCAATACGGACTTTCCTCCTATTTGGACCACCTGCGGGAACGGCTCCTTCTCTGTCGGGATCTGCTCCACCCGACGGGCAGCCTCTTTCTCCAGATCGGCGAGGAGAATCTCCACCACGTGCGGTTCGTGCTGGACGGAGTCTTCGGCGAGAAGAACTTTGTGAGCCTCATCTCGTTTCGGAAGACCTCGGCCTTCCCCGGAAACCTTCTGCCCGGGGTGTCGGATTATCTGCTCTGGTATGCGAAGCGGAAGGAGCTGGTCAAATACCGCCCCCTGTACCGGGCAAAGCGACCAGGGGCCGAAGGGGCCTTGCACTACCGCTGGGTGGAGCTGCCCGACGGAAGCCACCGCAAGCTCTCCCCGGCCGAGGAGGCCCATCCCGGACTCCTGCCGCCGGGAGCAAAGGTGTTCGCCCTCGGCGACTTGCGGAGCGCCGGAGCCAGCGAGCGGGGGAGCTTCGCGTTCTCCTTCGCCGGCCGGACGTTCCGGCCCTACCCGAACAGCCATTGGAAGACGACGCGGGAAGGGATGGAGCGGCTGGCGGAAATGGGGCGGCTCGTAGTGAGCGGCCGGACGCTCATGTACAAGCGCTATCTGTCTGATTTCCCGATGGCGGGCCTGACCAATCACTGGTCGGATGTGCGGCCGAGCTTTCAGCGGAACCGCGGCTACGTCGTGGAGACGGTCGCAAGGGTGGTGGAACGCTGCCTGCTCATGACGAGCGACCCCGGAGATCTTCTTCTCGATCCGACCGGCGGCGGCGGGACGGCGGCGCTGGTCGCCGAGCGCTGGGGACGGCGCTGGATCTGCATCGACGCGGCTCCGGTTTCCATCGCGCTCATCCGGATGCGCCTGCTGACGGCCGCCCATCCGGACTACGCGCTGCGCCTGCCCGAGCGGGGGCCGGCGGGGATTCGTCTACGCGCGGCGGCGGAACCGGAAGGGGAGGAGGTCGGCGGAATCGTGCCCCACCTGACCTTGGGAGCGCTCGCCAAGGGCCGGCCGGCGGCGGAGGAGCTGCTGGTCGACCGGCCGGAGCGGGCGTCCGGAATCCGGCTCTCCGGACCGTTTTCGGTGGAGGGGATCCTGCCGGCGAGCGCGCCGTGCCGGGAGCCGACCGGAGCGGACCGCTTGTTTGCCGAACAGATGCGGGAGGCGCTCCGCCGCTCCCCGGTCTTCGAGGCTGCCGGCCGGAAGAGAATCGTTCTGGAAAAGATCCGCGCCCCCGACCGGCCCTCGGTTTTGGGAGCAGAGGCCGAGCTGGCGGGCGAGCGGGTGGGGATCGCCTTCGGGACGGAAAAGGACCCGGTCGGGGAGGCTTTGGTGCGGGACGCCGCGCGGGAAGCGGCGCGAAAAGGATACCGGATTCTCTTCCTGGTAGGATTTGCGATCGACGCCGGCGGTTTGGAGCGGCTGCGGAAGGAGAGCCGGGGAAGACGGCGGCTCTCCTACGTGCAGGCGAGCCTCGATCTGCTCATGGGCGGGCGGCTCAAGGCGACGCGCGCCAGCCAGCTCTTCAGCTTGAGCGGGGTCCCCGAGATCCGGCTGCGGCGCGCCCCGCGAGCGGGTGATCCGGAGAGGTGGAGAGTCGATCTGCTCGGCATGAAACGGATCGACCCGCTGACGGGCGCATGCGAGATTTGCCGGGGCGAACAGTTGCCTGCGTGGTTCCTCGACGCCGACTACGACGGGGTCTGCTTCCGGCCGGGGGAGGCGGTCTTTCCGCGGACGGATGCGTGGGCGGAGGTGCGGCGTCTGCTGCGGAAAACGGCGGAGGCCGAGCGGCAGGAGGGTCCGGAGGCGAGGCGGAGCGCCTTCTTCGAGCCGGGAACGCATCGGCGGATCGCGGTCAAGACGATCGACGAGCGGGGAACCGAGCTCCTGACCGTGCGGCGCCTTCCGGAGAGGGGCCCGCGGCGGCCAGGCGCAGCCACGGATTCCGCAATGCCACGAAAAACGGTAGGATCGGATGCGCCTCGGGCATAGCCAAGGATGGCTCCGGATCGTTAAAGTAATGTTTGCCGGGGAGACGACGATGGGCAAAGGGAGCGGGATCGGTCGCCACATGAGGCAGCAGGGACGGCGTTTCGGGAGCCTGTTGGTAATTTTCGGCGCCGCCGGCTTCGCGGCCGTATGGCCGCTGAGGGCTCTGCCCGCGACGGCCGGCAACTCGCCGCAGGATCGCTTTTTGCAGATTTACGTGGAGATCCAAAACGCCGACCGCGCCGCCGGGCAGGGGTACTATACGAAGGCGGCGCAACAATACCGGGAGGCGCAGGCGGCGCTGGAGAAGCTCCAGGAGGCGTATCCGAACTGGGAAAGGCAGATCGTGGAGTATCGCTTGGGATACGTGCGCAAGCAGCTCGCCGAGGTGGAGAAGCGGATGGCGGGGGGGCCCGCCGCTTCCGCCAACCCGCCGGGTTCGCCCGTGGAGGGACGTCTCCAGGAGCTGGAGGACAAGCTGGCGAAGCTCGAGGCGAGCCAGGAAAACATCGCCGACAAGGCCGCGGTGAACCGGCAGCTCTTCGAGCTTCGCGATCTCTTGCGGAACCTCCAGGGAGAGCTTTCCGAGCTGAAGGCGGCCCGGGCCAAGCAGCTCGCCGAGGATGCGGCCATCCAAGCCGAGATTGCGAAGATCGGCTCGCTCTCGGGGGAGGTCGCCGCGCTGCGCGCGCAGCTCGCCGAGCTCAACAAGGAAGGCAAGAACCGGGAGGAGAGCGCCCGGCTGCAAAAGAGGCTGGAGGATCTCGAGGGACAGCTGGCCCGAGCGAGGACGGCCCAAGAGAAGGCGAAGGAGCGGAGGGCGGTCGAAGAGAAGATGAAGGAGCTAGGCGGGCAGGTGGTCACGCTGCAGGCGGAGCTGTCCCGGGTGAAGGCCGCTCAGGAGGCGGCCGCCCAGGCGGCCGGGGGCGGTGGGCAGGGAGCCGAGCGGGTCATTCAGCTCGAGGCGACGGTCCAGCGGCTGGAGAGCCAGTTGGCCCAGGCTCAGAAAGAGCAGCGCCAACTCCAGGCGGAAAGCCCGCAGGTCGCGCAGTTCCAGGAGGTGGCGCAGCTCCGTTCCCAAATGGAGCGCCTGCAGGCGGAGCTGACGCGGCTGCAAGCGAAAAAGGAGATTCGCCGCTTGGAGACCACGACCACGGCAAACAGCTCGGAAGTGGCGGCCCTCAAGGACCGGGTCCGGAAGCTCGAGGACGAGCTGGCCCGGACGAGGCAACGGGAGGAGCGGCTGTTGACCTCCGTGACGAGCCAGCGCAACGATCTGCAGGCCCGGGTGGCGGACCTGCAGGCGGAGATGAACCGGAGCCGATCGACGCAGCCGGCTTCCGCCGGAGCGGGGGCCGGCGGACGAGCGGCGGCCCGGGAGGAGGCGGAACCGCCTCCGAGCAGCCGGACGGCCTGGACCGCTTCCACAGGCCATGCTCCGGCCACGGAGGAGCCGTTCAATCCGGCACCGGAGGAGACCGCCGAAGAGCAACCGGATGAGCGGCCGGCAACGGCCGCCCGGAATCGGGGAAGCGGCACAAACAAGACGGTCGAGGGAAAAAGAAAGGCGGTCCGTCACCGGCGCGGCGGCTCCTCTGTCGAGGAAGAGGTGATTCGGGGGATCCATCGCGTGCGCCGGCAGATTGCGAACTTGATCGGCGGATGAAACGTCGGCCGGAGCGCGGCTCCCGGGTCGTTTAGCCCGTCCTCCGCGGCTTTTTCCCAGGGGAAAAAGCTCCTTTTTCCATGAGTCCGAAACGAATCAAGCCGGCGCCGCGGTGGCCGAAAGGAGCTGTTGTCCTTTTCTGGAGCCTTCTGCTTCTCTGCGCAACGGAGACGGCCCAGCCGGCGCACGCCGGAAAGGGACCGGAAAAGGAGGTGTCCCGGCGTCCTTCGGGCTATCCGTGGCACCGCGGCATCATCGCGACCGTGTTTTGGATCGGAACGGACTGGGCGCCGCAGAGCCCCAGCGGAAATTTCCGGAGCTCCTGGGACGCCCACTGGGTGCGCCATTACGGGGGGGAGGACAGCCCGGAGGCGCGGGCGGGGCTGTTGCCCGGCACGCATGCGGCGACCCTGAATCCTTTTTATGTAGCCCTGCCTTTCAACGACTTAGCCCATCCGGGGCTGGCCAGGAGGTGGGTTCCCTGGAACGATTCGGAAGCTCCGGACGGGAAATCCCGCTGCCAAGGGCGCTGGGTCGAGATCGAGGGACCGAACGGAAAGCGGATCTTCGCCCAATGGATGGACGCAGGGCCGTTCGTCACCGACGATGCGGCCTACGTCTTCGGAAACCAACGGCCGCGGGCTTCCGCGGGCATCGATGTTTCTCCGGCGGTCAAGGAGTATCTGGGCTTGCGGGGCCGGGACAAGGTCAACTGGCGCTTCGTCGACCGGCGGGACGTCCCCCCGGGCCCATGGATCACCTACTTGGAAGAGGCCATCCTCTACCAGGCGATCAAGGCGAAGGACGGGGCACCCAGCGAGCAGGCAAGCTTCCCGTCGGCGCGTGCCGGCCGGAAAAGGAGTCATCACCGGAAGAGCGGGCCGCGATAGGCGGAAATGGAGGAGCGCAGGGGGACGCAAGGTGGGCCGGCGGCGATCGGACGCAGGGAGCTGGCGGTCGGCCTGCTCTTGATCGGCGTGTTTTGGCCTCTGGACTGGTCGCTGCCGGGAGCCCGGACCGCTTGGCTCTTCTTTCCGCTCTGGTTCGGCTATATCCTGGCGATGGACGGACTGGTCCACCGGAGGACCGGCAGCTCGCTACTCGCCCGCGACCGGCGCTGGTTCGCGGCACTCTTCCCCCTATCCGCCGCAATCTGGTGGCTCTTCGAGCTCCTCAACCTCCGCGGCCGGAATTGGGAATACGTCGGATTGGAGGGTTTCCCCCCCTGGCTCTACTTCCTCTGCTCTTCCCTGAGCTTTTCGACCGTGCTGCCCGCCGTCCTGGTCACGGCGGAATGGATCGGGAGCTTTTCCTGGCTCCGCCGCTTCCGCAGCAGAGGAGCCGGGTTCCGGGTCGACCGGTGGCTGCCGGCGGTCTTTTTCGGGGGTGTCGCGATGCTCGCTCTCTTCCTCCTCTTTCCGGGGATCTTCTTTCCGTTTCTCTGGACATCGCTCGTCTGCCTGATCGATCCCCTCAACGCCGGCAGGAAGAGACCGTCGCTGTTGGTCGCGATAGGGAGGGGGGACTGGCGGCCGATCGTGGTCTTCGGCTTGGCCGCGCTCTTCTGCGGCTTCTTCTGGGAGCTCTGGAACAGCCGATCGAATCCCCGCTGGGTGTATCATATCCCCTTCTTGGACTTCTGGCACCTCTTCGCCATGCCGCTGCCGGGCTACTTGGGATATCCGCCATTCGGATGGGAGCTCTTCGGCCTGATTCACCTGGTCTGGAAAAAGACGCCTCTCCGGATCGACTGATCGCCTTCGGATGGGGAACCGGAAGAGGGGAGAGACCGGATCGCGCCCGCCGGATTGCTCCCTGGGGAAAGCGTATTTCTCTTTGCAATCGGCGGCAGCCTGATACCCTCTGGAGGGCAAAGGAGAGTGCTATGAAGCGCCTGCCGCTGGTCGGCATACTCTTAGCCGTATCGAGCCTATCCCTCGCCGGCGCGCCCTCCTCGGAGACCGCCCGGCTTTCCTATTACCAGGGTTCCCTCTCGGTGCAGAAGGCGGGATCGGAGCGCTGGGAACCGGGTTCCCCCCGCGAGGTGCTCCATCCCGGCGATCGCATTCGGACCGGACCCGGTTCACGGGCCGAAGTGCGCATCGACTCCAACAACTTCGTCCGGCTGGGAGAGGAGGGCGAGCTGCGAATCGGCAACCTGAGTCCTTCCGCCATCCAGGTGGAGTTGGTCCGGGGGACGGCGACCTATTCGGTTTTCAGCGGCAACCGGCGCGACATCGCCATCCGGACGCCCGGGGCGAGCGTCCAGCCCGTTCAGGAAGGGGACTACCGGGTGAAGGTGGAGGGCGAGACCGCGACGGCGATCGTGCGCAAGGGGGATGCGCGGGTCGTCTCCGCCCAGGGATCGGAGGACCTGCCGGCGGGAAAGATGATGGTGATTCAGGGAACGACCGATCCGGAATATCAAATCCTGGATGCTCCGGCGACGGATGCGTGGGACCGGTGGAACCAGAAGCGCGACGCGGACGAGATGGCGGCCGCGAAGACGGAGGCGACTCCTTCTTCCGCCTTGTGGGATGACTACCCGGTCTACCACGGCTATTCCGACGACGTCGGCCGTAACGTGACCAACATCTTCGTGGGAGCCACCGTGCCCCCGTGGTCCTACGGCTACGCCGGCTGGCCTGGCGTGGGATTGGGCTACTATGCGGCCGCCCCCTTCATGCCTTACTACCCGTTTTGGGGCCCCTGGGGCTGGGGCTACCCGTGGGGCTGGGGCTTGGGCTTCGGCTTGGGTTTCGGTTTCGGCTGGCCCGGCATCGGGATCGGTATCGGTATAGGCTGGCCGCTGTTTGGTTTCGGCTGGCCGCTGTTTGGTTTCGGTTTCGGCTGGCCCTTGTTCGGCTGGGGCTGGGGCGGAATGGCATTCTATAACCGGACGAACATCACAAATATAAATAACATAAGCAATATAAACAATATCAACAATATCAACAACATGCGGAATGTCATGAGCCGAAGCGGGTCGGCGGCGGCCGGACATGTCGCCGGCATCCACGGCGGGGCTGCCGGACCCGGCGGCGCTCCGGGGTGAAAGCGACCGCCGGCGGCGCCCGCGAAGCCTCCCGCTTGGGAGCCACCCCGCGGCCGGCGGTCATGCGGGGAGCGGCACGGGAGCCGCGGTCGGAACCGGGCACGGGCCGGGAGCCGCCGACCATGCCGGAGGCGGGGCTGCGGGAGGATGGAGGCACTTCGGCGGGGTGGCCGGAGCCGCCGGAACGGCGGGGCTTCGCGCTCGTTCGCGGGAGCTGCGGGAAGCGGGAATGGGGGCTGGAGGCATTTTGGGGGCGGCGCGGGAAGCCGGGCCGAGGGAGGAAGCTTCTCGGGAGCCCGGGCCGGTTCCTGGAGCCGGTTCGGCGCCGCCGGCTTTCGCAGCGAATCGGGCTCCTGGCGGGGTGGTCCGGGCGGGGAGGGTTTCCCATTTCCACGGCACGGCCGGGCGCGGGTTCGCCGGAGCGGGCGGCCGTACGTGGCGCGGAGGCGCAGGTGGGCGGGCCGGAGGGATGCGCGGTTGGGGCGGGACCTTCCACGGCGCACCGATCGGGAACCGGGGCTTCCGAGGGGCGGCTTCCGGGGTGCCTATGGCGGCGGATTCCGCGGCGGCCAATTCGGCGGATTCCGCGGCGGATTCCACGGCGGCGGATTCCACGGCGGCGGCCGCCGGTAGGCCTGGGACCGAATCGGCCGCCGCTCGGGGAAAAATCGCTTTCGCCCGGCTCGCTCCTTTGCCATGTTTCCTCCTTCCGAGGAAGCGTGGAATTTTTTAATTTCTACAACCACGGGTTCGTCCGCCTCGCCGTCGGAATTCCGGTGGTGCGCATCGCGGATCCGGCTGCGAATGCGGAGCGGACGATCGAGCTTTTAAAAGAGGCGGCGGCCCGGCGGGTCGCCTTGGCGGCGTTCCCCGAACTCGGCCTCTGCGGCTACTCGTGCGAGGATCTCTTTGCTCAATCCGCTCTTCTTCGGGCCGCTCGCGAAGCGCTCCTGCGCGTTCGGGAGGCGTCCGCCGGCTTGCCCGTGGTGGCCGTCGTCGGGCTGCCGCTGGAGCTCGATGGGGCCCTCTACAATTGCGCCGCGGTGGTCCATCGCGGCCGGATCCTCGGGGTGGTCCCCAAGACCTATCTGCCGAATTACCGGGAGTTCTACGAGCTGCGGCAGTTCGCTTCGGGTGAGTGCGCGCACGAACGGGAGATTCTCCTGGGCGGAGAGACGGTCCCGTTCGGAAGCCGCCTGCTTTTCGCCGCTTCGGACGAGCCGCTCTTTGCGTTTGCGGTGGAGATCTGCGAGGATCTCTGGGTTCCCATTCCCCCGTCGTGCTACGCGGCGCTGGCCGGAGCCACCGTGCTGGTCAACCTCTCGGCCTCCAACATTACGGTAGGAAAGGAAGAATATCGCCGGGAGCTGGTGGGCAACCAGTCGGCCCGCTGTCTGGCCGCCTACGTCTACACCGCGGCCGGCTGGGGCGAATCGACCACCGACCTCGCTTGGGACGGGCACGGGATGATCTACGAAAACGGCACGCGGCTGGTCGAAACGGAGCGTTTCCTCGACCGGGACCAGCTTGTCACCGCCGAGGTCGACCTCGAGCGGCTGGCGGCCGATCGCCGTCGCCAAGGGAGCTTCACCCAGTGCCGCTTGCAGCATCTGGCCCAGATCGAGGTTTTTCGGAGCATTTCCTTCCGGGCGGAGCTCGCCCGGGACGGGGTTCTGCTCCTTGCGCGCCGCTACGACCGCTTCCCTTACGTGCCCAGCGACCTGCGCAAAAACGAAGAGCGTTGCCGGGAGATCTACCGCATCCAGGTCCAGGGTCTGGCCACGCGCCTTCAGGCCGCTGGTCTCCAAAAGGCGGTTTTGGGGATTTCGGGCGGCCTCGATTCGACGCAAGCGCTTCTGGTTGCCTGTCGGGCGATGGATCAGCTCCGGCTGCCCCGGAGCAACGTCCTGGCCTACACGATGCCCGCTTTCGGGACGAGCGAGCGCACCCTGGCGCAGGCGCACCGGCTGATGAAGGCCCTGGGCTGCACGGCGCACCAGATCGATATCCGGCCGAGCTGTCGGCAGATGCTCCGGGACATCGGCCATCCGGCCGCGCAGGGGGCGGCGGTCTACGATACGACATTCGAGAATGTCCAGGCCGGGGAGAGGACCAGCCACCTTTTCCGGCTGGCCAACGCCAACGGCGCGCTGGTGGTGGGAACGAGCGACTTGAGCGAGCTGGCCCTGGGCTGGTGCACGTACGGCGTGGGAGACCAGATGGCGCATTATCATGTCAACGCGAGCGTCCCCAAGACCCTGATCCGGCATCTGATCGCCTCCGAAGCCGAGCGGGAGGCGCTGGGGGAGGAGACGAGCGCGCTGCTGCGGGAGATCCTGGCCACGGAGATCAGCCCCGAGCTGATTCCCGGAAGGACCGACGGCCAGCCGGCGCAGCGGACCGAAGACGTCGTGGGGCCCTTTTCCCTGCAAGACTTCCACCTCTATTACATTCTCCGCTTCGGGTACGAGCCGGCGAAGGTCGCCTTCCTGGCTTGGACGGCCTGGCACGATTGCACGCAGGGGGAATGGCCGCGGGGGGAGCCGCGGGCGCAGTATTCGATCGCGGAGATCAAGAAGTGGCTGCGCCTCTTCCTGCGCCGCTTCTTCGCGGAGAGCCAGTTCAAGCGCAGCTGCATCGCGAATGCTCCCAAGGTCGGCACCGGCGGTTCCCTCTCTCCCCGCGGGGATTACCGAGCGCCGAGCGACAGTCCGGCCACGGTCTGGCTGGCCGCTTGCGACGCGATCCCGGAGCGGGAGCCTTCCTCTTCCTGCCTGGATTGAGGCGCGGGAAGAAGACTTTTGCTTTCCTCCCGGGGCGGGATTGGATAAGAGGGGTGCTTCTGCGGCCTCCCCTGGCGGCTCCGCGACGGGACGGGATGAGCGGGTGCCGCGGCGCACGGCGAGCCGGGGGAACGGAAGGGAACCCATGAGCAGATCCCCGGCCAACACCACCGATTCGCTCTACAGGAGCCTCGCCGGCTTCCCGCTGGGGCTCTGGCGCTGGGTGCTCGAGCGGAGGAAAAGTAAGGAGCGTGCCAGGGAATCCGCCCTGCGGGAGACCGAAAAGGCGATCGCCCGGGATCTCTGGCGCTTGAGCTGCCTTCCGATCCCCGAACTCCTGCAGGAATTAGGCACATCCGAGGCCGGGCTCGAGGAGGAGGAAGCGGAGAGGCGGCTGGAAGAGATCGGGTACAACGAGGTCCATTCCGAGAAGCCCCCGAGCTGGGCGCAGATGCTTCTCTGGAGCTACCTCAACCCGTTCGCCGTCCTTCTCTCGGTCATGGCCGTCATGGCCGGGTGGCTGGGAGAGTGGTACGGGGTCTTCATCATGTCCATGATGATCGGGGTCAGTGTTCTGCTCCGCTTCTTCCAGGAGTTCGAGTCGAGCCGAGCGGTGGAAAAGCTCAAGGCGATGGTTCGCACGACCGCGATGGTCCGGCGGCGGTGGACAGAGACGGAAAGCGATCTGCCGGCGCCGGAAATGGCCCGGGGCCGGGAAATTCCGCTCCGGATGATCGTCCCCGGGGACATCATTTATCTGTCCGCCGGGGACATGATCCCCGCCGACGTCAGGCTCCTCTCGACCCGCGATCTTTTCGTCAGCCAAGCAGCCCTTTCCGGAGAGGCCTTCCCGGTGGAGAAATTCGACTCTCCGATGGCGCCCGGCGGCGGAGCCGAGGGCCCCGTCGATGTCTTCAGCCTGCCGAATATCGCATTCCTGGGAACCAACGTGATCTCCGGCACCGCGACCGCCGTAGCCTTGCGAACCGGCTCCTCGAGCTATTTCGGGGCTCTTGCCAAGGGGGTTCGCGGCTATCGGGCGACGACGAGCTTCGATCAGAGCGTCAGCCGCGTGAGCTGGCTTCTGGTGAAGGTGATCGGGACCATGATACCGATCGTCTTGTTGCTCAACGGGCTGACGAAGGGGAACTGGACCGAGGCCTTTCTTTTCGCCCTGGCCATCGGCGTCGGTCTGACACCGGCGATGCTGCCGATGATCGTCACCGGAGCCTTGGCCAAGGGCGCGATCAGCCTTTCGCGCCGGAAGGTGATCACCAAGCGGCTCAACGCGATCCAGAACATCGGAGCGATCGACGTGCTCTGCACGGACAAGACGGGCACCTTGACTCATGACAAGATCATCCTGGAGCGATTCCTCGATGTGGACGGGGAGGAGAGCCCGGAGGTGCTCGAGTACGCCTACCTGAACAGCTACTATCAGAGCGGCCTGCGCAACCTTCTCGACGCGGCCGTGCTCGAGCAGCGCGAAGTCGGGCTGCGCCTCGTCTCGCATTTCCAGAAGGTCGACGAGATCCCGTTCGATTTCGAGCGCCGCCGCATGTCGGTCGTGGCCAGGCAGGTCTCTACCGGAGTGGACTGGCTGATCACCAAAGGGGCGGTGGAGGAGATGATTCGGATCTGCAGCCACGTGAAAAAGGGGCGGGAGGTCATCCCGTTTTCCAAGGAGATGAAGCGCCGTGCCTTGGCGATGCGGGACGAGCTCAACAGCGACGGGATGCGGGTGGTCGCGGTCGCCTACAAGGAGCTGCCGGCGCACAGCGCGACGGTCACGGCCGCCGACGAAAAGGACCTTACCTTCTGCGGTTTCATCGCCTTTCTCGACCCGCCGAAGCACGATGCGGGACCGGCGATCCGGGCGCTGCAAAAGTCGGGGGTCGAGGTAAAAGTGATCACGGGGGACAACGAGATCGTAACCTCCCGCATCTGCGATTGGGTGGGGCTGGAGATCAAAGGGATCCTCCGCGGCTTCGAAATCGAGAAGCTTTCCGACGAGGAGTTGATCGCCGCCTCCGAAAAGACGACGGCTTTCGTGAAGATGGCTCCACTGCAGAAAGCCCGGGTGATCCGGGCGCTTCGGGCGGGCGGACATGCCGTCGGCTTTCTCGGGGACGGCATCAACGACGCTCCGGCCCTCCGCGAGGCGGACGTCGGCATTTCCGTCGACACCGCCGTCGATATCGCCAAGGAGTCGGCCGACATCATCCTCTTGGAGAAGAGCCTCCTGATTCTCGAAGAGGCGGTGATCGAGGGCCGGAGGATGTTCGGCAATATCATCAAGTATATCAAGATGACGACCAGCTCGAACTTCGGCAACGTCTTGAGCGTCCTCGGATCCGGGCTGCTCCTTCCCTTCCTTCCGATGAAGCCGCTTCAGCTTCTCATCATCAACCTGATCTACGACCTGTCGCAGACGCTCATTCCCTGGGACCGGATGGACGACGAGTTCCTCGCCAAGCCGCGGAAATGGGAAGCCGAAAGCATCGGCCGCTTCATGGCCTTCATCGGGCCGATCAGCTCGATCTTCGACTACGTCACCTTTGCGGTCCTCTGGTTCGTCTTCCAGGCGAACTCCCCCGAGCGCCAAGCCCTTTTTCAATCCGGTTGGTTTGTCGAGAGCCTCCTTTCCCAGAGCTTGATCGTCCACATGATCCGGACACGAAAGATTCCCTTTCTCCAAAGCGTGGCCGCCTGGCCGCTGGTCGTGGCGACGATCCTCGTCTTTATTCTCGGGCAACTGATCCTGGTCACTCCGTTCGGCGCGGCGGCGGGGCTGGTGCCGCTGCCGATCTCCTTCTACTTCTGGCTCTGGGCCATTCTCCTCTCCTACTGCGTGCTGACCCAAATTGTGAAGAACTGGTACGTGCGCCGCTTCGGCGAGTGGCTTTGAGCGGAATTGGCCGTTGTGTTTCCGGCCGCCAGGCCGTACGATCAAGCCCCTTCATGGACCTGGTAGCGATGGGAAGGAGGGTGTTCGAAATCGAAATCGACGCCCTCCGGCTGGTGGAAAAGAAGCTGAGCGCCTCTTTTGCCGAGGCCGTGCAGCGCCTGTGCGACGCGGTGGCGGCCAACCGCAAGATCATCGTGGTGGGAGTCGGCAAATCGGGCCATATCGGCCAGAAGATCGCGGCGACCTTGGCGAGCACGGGAGCGCCGAGCGTGGTGCTCAACGCCGTAGACGCCTTTCATGGGGACTTGGGCATCGCCTGCGAAGGCGACGCCGCCTTGGCCCTGAGCTACAGCGGCGAGACCGAGGAGCTGGTCCGCCTGCTTCCCTATCTGAAGCGGATGAAGGTTTCGGTGATCGCGATTACCGGCAATCTGCGCTCGACTCTGGCGCAGAACGCAGACACCGTGCTCGACGTCCGGATCGAGAAGGAAGCCTGTCCCCACAATCTGGCGCCGACGTCGAGCACGACGGCGATGTTGGCGCTCGGCGACGCGCTGGCGATGGTCCTTCTGGAAAAGCGGGGGTTTCAAAAGGAAGACTTCGCCCGCCTGCATCCGGGCGGAACCTTGGGGCGCCATCTCTTGCTCCGCGTCGGCGATATCATGCGTTCGCGCGAGGAGATCGTGGTGCTGTCCGAGGGGGCCTCGGTGAAGGAAGCGTTGCACCAGTGGAATCGCAAGAGGGCGGGGGCGGCCGTCGTCGTCGACGGAGCCGGAGTGCTGGCCGGGATCTTCACGCACGGAGATTTCGTGCGCGGGTACGAGCGGGATCCCCGAGTGGGGGATCTGCCGCTTTCGGCGGTGATCACCCGACATCCGGTCACGGTGCGGGTTGACAAGCTTGCGGTGGAAGTGCTCAATCTTTTCGAAGCCCATCGCATTGACGATCTGATCGTGGTCGACGCGGAGAATCGGCCGGTAGGGATGGTCGATTCCCGGGATCTGGCCATGCACAAGTTGATGTAGAGAAAAGATCGTAGAAAAAAGATCGCATATGACGAACGCAAGCGATGTCAGCAAGGGGCAGGCGATCCGGCACAACGGTGCGGTCTGCCTCGTGTTGGAAACCCAGCACCGGACTCCGGGGAATCTGCGCGCTTTTGTCCAGATGACCTTGCGCAACCTGAAGACCGGAAGGTCCTCGGTGGAGCGGTTCAGCTCCTCGGACAAGGTCGAGCTGGTCACGGTGACGCGGAAGAAGTGCGAATACAGCTACCGCGAAGGCAAGGATTACGTCTTCATGGATCCGGAGACCTATGAGAGCATATCGGTTCCGGAGGAGCTGGTCGGGAGGGCGAAAGACTATCTGACCGAAAACCAGGTGGTCGATCTCCTCTTCACCGACGATGCGGTGGCCGCCGTCGAGCTGCCGCCCACGGTGACCTTGAAGGTGGTCAGCTCTCCGGAAGGGGTCCGCGGGGATTCGGCGACCAATGTGATGAAGGTGGCCGAGGTCGAAACCGGCTTGAGCGTCCAGGTTCCCCTCTTTATCAAGGAGGGGGAGAAGATCAAGGTGAGCACGGCCGAGGGGAAGTACTTGAGCCGCGCGTAGAGGAGGTCCTCGGGCACGTCCGAACAGCCCGGAAGCCCCCGGAAAGCGGCGACCGGCCAACAATCATGCAGGCGCCTATGCCCGAATGGGTCAAGATCCTGGAAGCCGCTCGGATCGGCATGGGAGGGACGGGCAAGCGGCCGGCCGGCCGGGGGAAGGCCCGCACGGCTTTTTTCGCCGTAGTCGAGCATTTTTCTCCCTTCGCCGGCGTAACCGAGGAGAACGGCCGGCCATGAGCCCCGGGCCTTTGCTTCTCCGGCTGGATGTCATGACCCGGGTCTCGGGGAAAAGCCCCCGACGTACCTCGGCACAATGAGGCCCGGTCACCGATGAACGGAGAAAAAGGGAATCCGCTCCTGGTCTTTTCGGGAAGCGCCAACCGGCCGCTGGCGGAACGGATCGTGGAGTCGATCGGCATCCCGTTAGGGGTGGCCACGATCTCCTCGTTTCCCGACGGGGAGACATTCGTGAAGATCGACGAAAACATCCGGGGGCGGGATGTTTTCCTGGTGCAGCCGACCTGCCCGCCGACCAACCACAACATCATGGAACTGCTGATCATGATCGATGCGGCCCGGAGAGCCAGCGCGGCCCGGGTCACGGCGGTCATCCCGTTCTACGGCTACGCCCGGCAGGATCGCAAGGACCGCCCGCGGGTGCCGATCACCGCGAAGCTGGTAGCCAATCTGCTGGTCGCCGCCGGGGTCAATCGCGTGCTGACCGTCGATCTGCACGCCCAGCAGATTCAGGGGTTTTTCGATATCCCGGTCGATCACCTCTACGCGGCGCCCGTGCTCTACCGGTACTTAGCGGCCAAGGGCCTGTCCAACCTGGTCGTCGTCTCTCCCGACGTGGGCGGGATCAAGCTGGCGTCGAGCTACGCGGAGCTGCTGGGAGCCGGGCTGGCGCTGGTCGTCAAGCGCCGCGTCGACGCGGAGCATACCGAGGCGCAATTCCTGGTGGGTGAGGTGGAGGGCCGGGATGTGCTCATCGTGGACGACCTGACGGAGACGGCCGGGACGGTGACCGCGGCGGCGCGGATCCTCAAGGAGAGGGGGGCCAGGCGCATCTTCGCCGGCATCTCCCACGCGGTTCTCAACCCGCTGGGAATCAAGCGGCTGCAAGAATCCTGCCTGGAGGAGCTCATTACCACCAACACCGTGCCGATTCATCCGGTCGAAGGGCTGAAGGTGACGGTTCTCGACGTCGCTCCCCTGCTGGGCGAGGCGATCAAGCGGATCCACAACGGTCAATCGGTTTCTTCGCTCTTCCGTGTGGACGGAAAGATGGTGTTCCTATGAGCAAGGCCCCTTCCTTTTCGGCCGAGCTGCTCGGCCTGCTCGAGGAAAACCCTCTGCGCTCGCCGGAAGCCTTGGCGAAGCTCTTGGACTGCGAGCCGGCCGCCGTCGGGGAGGAGATCGCCCGGCTGGAAAGAGAAAAGGTGATCCTCGGTTACAAGGCGATCGTCGACGATGAGAAGGCGCAGCGCCGGACGGTGAAGGCCGTGATCGAGGTCAAGGTCGTTCCGGAGCGGGGAGGAGGATTCGATCGGCTAGCCCGGAGGATTGCCCGCTATCCGGAGGTCACGTCTTGCTTTCTGATGAGCGGGGGATACGATCTGCTGGTCTTCCTGGAAGGTTCGACCTTGCAGAATATCGCGCTCTTCGTTTCGGAGAAGCTGGCGACCCTGCGCGGAGTGACCTCCACGGCGACGCATTTCATGTTGCGGACCTATAAGGAGCAGGGAGTGCTCGTTGGGGACTCCCCGAACCCGGAGCGGCTGCCGGTCAGCCCGTGAAGGGAAACCTGATGCGACCAGCCCCTGAAGCCCGCGGGGAAAACATCCTCCCGTTCCTCCCCAGCGGGGAGCAGCTGGTGGCGCGGCATGTGCGCGATCTTCCTCGCTCCGGAATCCGCGACTTTTTCGACCTTGTGCAGTCAATGGAAGACGTTGTCTCGCTCGGGATCGGAGAGCCGGGGGAGGCGACCCCTTGGAGCATCCGCGAGCAGGCGATCTTCGCCCTCGAGTCGGGAAAGACCGGCTACACCTCCAATCTCGGCCTGCTTCGCCTGCGGAGGGCCATCAGCACCTACATGGAGCGGCTGACCGGGGTGCGCTACGATCCGGAAGCGGAAATCCTGGTGACGGTCGGAGTCTCCGAAGCCCTCGACTGCGCCTTGCGCGCGATCCTCAACCCGGGGGAAAGGGTTCTTTTCGCCGAGCCCGGCTACGTCGCCTACTCCCCCGGCATCGTGCTCTCCCACGGGGTGCCCGTCGGGATTCCGACACAGTTCGAAGACGGGTTCCGGCTGCGGGCGGAACAGGTGGCGGAGAAGGCGGCACCCGGAGTCAAAGCGTTGCTGCTCAATTCTCCGGCGAATCCTACGGGGTCGATCGTCGAAGCGGACGACCTCGAGAAGATTGCGGCGATCGCCCGGAAGGAGAATTGGGTGGTTCTCTCGGATGAGATCTATGCCGAGTTGACCTATGAGAAGAGCCATCGTTCCGTGGCCGCCCTTCCGGGAATGAAGGACCGGACGATCGTGCTCAACGGGTTGTCCAAGGCTTTCGCGATGACCGGCTTTCGTCTCGGCTGGGCCTGCGGCCCGGCCCACTTGATCGCCGCGATGGTCAAGATTCATCAATATGCGATGCTTTGCGCGCCGATCGTGAGCCAAGAGGCCGGCATCGAGGCGCTGGAGCGCGGGGCGGGGGAAGTCGAAGCGATGCGCCGGGCCTACCGGCGCAAGAGGAATTACCTCCGGCGCGCCCTCACTTCCTTGGGCTTCCCCTGCCATTGTCCGGAAGGAGCGTTCTATCTCTTCCCGGCGGTCTTTCCTTTCGGCCTCTCTTCCCAGGAGTTCTCCCTGCGCCTCCTGCGCGAGGCGCGGGTCGCTGTGGTTCCCGGGACGGCTTTCGGACCTTCCGGTGAAGGGTATCTCCGGTGCAGCTTCAGCCCGCGGATGGAGGATCTGGAGGAGGCTGTCGGAAGGATGTCCTGGTGGATGCGGAAGAACTTCCCGAGGAAGAGCCTGGCCGCGGAGGATCGGGGAGGAACGGGATAGAAGCGGCGCTGCTTGCCTTGGGGATCAGTGCCTTGCATACTAGCTTCCAAAAGAGGCACTTCCGCCTCCCGTTCCGGTTCGAAGAGTCCGGGATAGGCCGGCGAGAGGAGCGGTAACGGAGAGGGACAGCTGTGGGATTGCAAACGGCTCGGGAAGGAGAGAGGGAGAAAATCACCCAATTCTCTGTCTATGTCGAAAACAAGGCGGGTCGGTTGCTCGATCTGGTGCGCATCCTGACCGGCGGCGGAGTCGACATCGTCGGCTTCACGATCCTCGATTCGATCGACGCCGCGGTGATCCGGCTGGTCGTCGACGATCCCACCAATGCCCGCTCGCTTCTGCAGGAGCATACTATCGCCTTCAACGAGTCGACCCTGGTCGCCGTCGAGCTTCCCCAAAGCGCGGAAGACTTGCGGAAGCTGCTGGCGACCCTCCTGCAGGCGGAGATCAACATCTACTTCAGCTATCCGCTGATGACGCGCCCCTACGGGAAGGCGGTTCTGGCGCTACGGGTGGAAGACGACGAGCTGGCCACCTCGGTTCTGATCCGCAATCAGTTCCGGGTGCTTTCGCAAAAGGACATCAGCCGCTGATGCCTCGGCTGTTTTCGCCGACCTGCTGCGGTGGCCGACCGCCGGCCTCCGCAGGGAGGAGGCTCGGCTTCGTCGCGCTCGCCAAGAGGGCGCGGAGGTGCGGAGGGTCGGCGTCGGGCTCGAGGGGCTGGATGCGGATTTCGGTAAACCCAGCGGCGAGCAACCACTTTTCCAAGTCGCTCTCCGCGAAGCCGAGCCAGTAGTCGCCGTAGAGCGTGCGGGCATCTTCGAAGGAGTGCTCGCAGAGGTCGAGAACGGCGAGGATGCCCCCCGGCCGCAAAATGCGGAACGCCGCCGCCACGGCTTGATCGGGGCTCGGGGCATGATGGAGCGCCTGGCTGAGGACGGCGACATCGACACTCGAGGGCGGGATGGGAGGGTCTTGGAGATCCCCGAGGCGGAACTCGAGGTTCGTAAAGCTCCTCTTCTTGGCTTCCCGGGTAGCGAAAGCCACCATCCGCGGGGAAATGTCGACCGCGATCACCCGTTTCGCCCGCTCGGCGAGCAGCTGCGAAAGCCATCCTTCCCCGCAGCCGAGATCGGCGATTACTGCAGGAGGAAGGAGGCGGGCGAGGAGGGGGCCCACGGCCGCCCATCCTCGGCCGGGGCAGCCGCCGGCTCCGCCCAAGCGTCCCGCCATCCGGTTGAAATGGGCGCGGGTTTGCCGCTTGCGCCTTTCGATCACCTTGCGCAGCCGCTCGGGATCGCGGCCGGCCTCCTCCGACTCCTCCAGCAGCAGGAGGGCGGTCGCGGAGAGGCGGGCTTCATCCTCTCTCCGTTCGGCCGGGAGGGAATAGAAAGCCTTTCGGCCTTGCTTGCGGACCCGGACCAGGCCTTCGGCGCGCAGCAGCGCGAGATGGCCGGAGACGGCCGGCTGGCTCGCCTGGAGGATTTCGCACAGCTCGGCCACCGAAAGTTCCTGCTTCTGCAAGAGGGCCAGGATGCGCAGTCGGGTGAGATCCCCGAGCAGCGACCAGAGGCGGCGAAGACGGTCGCCGCGACCGGCGGGCGCAGGATAGGATTTGTCATGCATCGGAATATGCTTATCAATCAATAAATGGCTTGCCAACCTTTCCCTTTCTTTGTAGGAGTGGCGGCGTGACTTTTCGAAAACACGTATTCGCTTCGGAATCGGTGACCGAAGGGCATCCCGACAAGGTCTGCGATGCCGTTTCGGATTCCGTCCTGGATGCCTGCCTGGAGCAAGACCCGGACAGCCGGGTCGCCTGCGAGACGCTTGTCAAGAGCAATCTCCTGGTTCTGGCCGGGGAGGTCACTACGCGGGCGAAGCTCGACTATGTCCGGATCGCCCGGGAGCGGGTCCGGGAGATCGGCTATGACGAGCCGGCCGAGATCTTCCACGCCGACAAGCTCCAGATCGTCTACGCGCTCACGCAACAGAGCCCGGACATCGCCCAGGGGGTGGACGGCACCCACACCGCGACTCCCGGCATACAGGGGGCGGGCGATCAGGGAATGATGTTCGGCTTTGCCTGCCGCGAGACGCCCGAGCTGATGCCCGCTCCCATTATCTTCGCCCACCGCCTCTGCCGCCGGCTCTCCGAGCTTCGCCATCGGGGGGTGGTGCCCTGGCTCCGCCCCGACGGGAAGGCCCAGGTTTCCCTCCTCTACGAAGGCTATCGGCCGATCCGTGTCGAGACGGTAGTCGTCTCGACCCAACATGCCCGGGAGGTCGGACAGGACACGATTCGCGATGTCATCCTCTCCGAGGTGATCGCCAAGGCGATCCCGCCCGATCTCCTGGATCGATCGACCCGCTATTTCATTAATCCGACCGGGAGGTTCGTGATCGGCGGGCCGGAGGCCGACAGCGGCTTGACGGGAAGGAAGATCATTGTCGACACCTACGGCGGGATGGGTCGCCACGGCGGCGGGGCCTTCAGCGGGAAGGACCCCTCCAAAGTCGACCGGAGCGCGGCCTACATGGCGCGATACATCGCCAAGAACGTGGTGGCGTCGGGAGCGGCCGATCGCGCCGAGGTGCAGCTAGCTTACGCTATCGGCCATCCGGATCCGGTTTCGATCGCCGTCGATACGTTCGGGACCGGGAAGGTGGACGAGCAGAAGATCGTCGACGCGGTCCGGGAGACGTTTCGGCTCAAGCCGGCGGAAATCATCGAGGAGCTCGCCTTACTGCGGCCGATCTACCGGCGGACGACCAACTACGGCCACTTCGGGCGCGTGGACGAGCTGGATACGTTCACCTGGGAGCGGACTGATCGTGCCGTGATCCTCCAAAAGCGGCTCAACCTCTAGACAACGGAAGAAGCGAAGAAAGGATTTGCCATGACGACAACCGTGGAAACGAAGGAAAAGCAGCTCTCCCGCGCCGGGGATTTCCGAGTCAAGGACATCGGATTGGCCGACTTCGGCCGGAAGGAAATCGAGGTGGCCGAAACGGAGATGCCGGGGCTGATGGCTCTTCGCAAGGAGTTCGGCCCGGCCCAGCCCCTGCGCGGCGCGCGCATCGCCGGCTGCCTCCACATGACGGTGGAGACTGCGGTGCTCGTGGAAACCTTGATCGCTCTCGGCGCGGAGGTGCGTTGGAGCTCCTGCAACATCTTCTCGACGCAGGATCACGCGGCGGCCGCGCTCGCGGCCCGAGGGATCCCCGTGTTCGCCTGGAAAGGCGAGACCGAGGAAGAATACTACTGGTGCATCGAGCAGACGCTGCGCTGGCCGGACGGCTCGCAGCTCAACATGATTCTCGATGACGGAGGGGATCTGACCGAGCTGGTGCACGAGAAGCATCCCGAGCTGCTGCCGGGCATCTATGGCATCTCCGAGGAGACCACGACCGGAGTCCACCGCTTGGCCCGGCGCGCGGCCAAGGGGACCCTGGGTACTGCGGCGTTCAACGTGAACGACTCTTGCACCAAGAGCAAGTTCGACAATCTCTACGGCTGCCGGGAGTCGTTCCTCGACGGGATCAAGAGGGCGACCGACGTGATGATCGCGGGGAAGACGGTCGTCGTCTGCGGGTTCGGCGACGTCGGCAAGGGGTGCGCCCGGTCCGCCCGGGGGATGGGGGCGCGGGTCGTCGTCACCGAGATCGACCCGATCAACGCCTTGCAGGCGGCGATGGAAGGATACGAGGTGACCGTGCTCGAGGACATCGTGTCGACCGGGGACATCTTCGTCACCGCGACCGGCTGCATCCACGTGATCCGGCGGGAGCACATGGACCGGATGAAAAGCGGAGCGATCGTCTGCAACATCGGCCACTTCGACAGCGAAATCGACGTGGCTACCCTCTACGGCGATCCGACCCTCCGGCGGGTCGAGATCAAGCCGCAAGTGGATCTCTTCGTCTGGCCGAACGGCAAGCGGCTTTTCGTCCTGGCCGAAGGGCGGCTCGTGAACCTCGGCTGCGCCACGGGCCATCCGAGCTTCGTGATGAGCGCGAGCTTTACTAATCAGGTGCTGGCCCAGATGGAGCTCTGGAGGGAACGGGAGAGCGGGCGCTATGCGCGGGGCCGCCTCTACGTGCTTCCCAAGAACCTCGACGAGCGCGTTGCGCGGCTCCACCTCGAGCACTTGGGGATCAAGCTCACCCGCTTGACCGAAGAGCAGGCCGAATATCTGGGCGTCCCCGTCGACGGGCCGTACAAGCCGGATTTCTACCGGTACTAAGCGGGAGGGCGACGGGAGCCGACCCGAACCGCGTCGCGGTCCGCCGATCGGGATCGGCCGAGGGATTCAGGGAGCCGGCTTCGTCGCAGGATCCCGCGGAGGATCCTCCTTATTCGGCATTAGCCCGTAGTTCTGCTGGAGATAATCGACGATCTGCGCGGCCAGCTCCGGGGGAATCGGAGCCCCCAGGTGGATCATCTTCTCGACCTCCTTCTTCCAAATTTCGGCCGGGAAGCGGGGCTGGGCGCTGATAAGAGTGACGCTGTGGCAGATGGAGCAGTAGCTTTCGACCAGCTCCTGCCCTTTCCCGCGCCGCAAGGGGGTGGGCGCCAGGGGATAAGCCCCCACCGAGTAGGTCGGACCCGTATTCCCCGGATACGGGCAGATCGGAGCGATCAGCCCGCTGGAATCGAGGGTGTAGACCCCGGCTTCGGAAAGCCCGTTTCCGCCTGCGGGGCCGGAGTCGGCGCCGGCCGACAAGCACCAAAGGAGCGGGAGCACCGCCGCGGACGCCAAAATCCGGCGCCGGCTCATGCGGCCTCCCCCACGTAAACGGTTTGTGTCTCGATCGCATTCCATGCGTATCCCCCGGGATTCCAGATCGGCTCCGCCGGCTGCGTCTGCCCTTGGTTATCGGTCGCCCGGCATCGGAGCTCGTAGACCCCCGGCCGCGGCGGGGTCCAGGAAAGGCGCCAGCCGCGAAAGGAGTAGGGGCCCAGCTCCGAATCGAGACGGGCGGTCCGCCAGCTCCGCCCGCGGTCGGTCGAGACCTCGACCGACCGGATGCCGCCGCAGCCGCTGAACGCAATCCCCTTTATCTCGATCGGGAGGCGAGCCACCAGCTTGGACGAGCCGTCCGGCCGGACGAAAAACGAGCGGACGGGCATCGGCGTGCTGGTGGCCGCGATGGTGAGGAGCTTTCCGGCGGCGACCTCGGCCGGGGTCGTGGTATGGAGCGGATTGTCGGGAAGCCGATAGGCGTCCACCATCCAGTGGCTCCGATCGGGTTCGGAAAGGGCTTCGATCGAGCTCAGATGCTTGACCCAGCAGGTCGAGAAGCGGCCGGGCACGACCAAGCGGAGCGGGAAGCCGTTGAGCATGGGGAGGGGCTCTCCGTTCATCAGGTAGGCGAGGATGCACTCCTCGAGGATCGGGTCGTCGGTGTCGAGCGACTTCGCGAAGGAGTGAGCCGGGGTGCCTTCCGGGCTCCGGCCGGAGTCCAGCCCTTGAAAGCGGAGAGCCACCGTCCCCGCCCGCAGTCCCGCCCGGCGGACCAGATCCATGAGCCGAACCCCGGTCCAGCGGGCGTTGCCCATTCCGTCGTTTCCCCACTGCGTTCCCGGGACGCGGGGGGAGAAGCGGCTGCGGGAGTTCCCGGTGCACTGGTTGACGGCGACCACCGAGACGGGTTCGAACCGGGAGACCAATTCCTCGAAAGAAAACTCGAGCGGCCGGGAGACGTTGCCGCGGATGGACAGCCGCCAGCGGGAAAGATCGATCGCATTGGGGATCACGTCGAGATGGTAGCGGACGAAGAAGGCCGCGTTGGGCGTGAGGATCGATTCGAAGAAGGGGCGCGGGGTTCCCAAAACGATCGGCCGGTCGCTGAAGCGAACGAGCGGGAGTTTCTGGGGCATTTGCGCCAGCGGAAGCGCCGGATTCCAGTGCGGATCGGGGAGAAGCGGATCGGAAGGATCGGCGCTGCTGTTCTCAGAGCCGATCGCGCGTGCCAGCGGAAAGCCGGTGCCGAGCAGCCCGGTCAGGATCCGGATGGCCTGCCGGCGGGAGTAGAGGGAAGCGGCAGGCTCGCCCGCATCGGAGTATCGATGCTCTTGATATGACATCAAGGGCGAGGGTAACAGGCCCCCCTCGCGCTAGTCAAGCCGACCGAGCCGGACAGGAGGGGCTGCGAATGGAAAAGCACCGCGGACGGAGAAGCCGTCGGCTGCCGTTCCCCGCCTGCGGCCGCAAGCTACTCCACGTACCGGCGGAAAGGATGCGGCCAGGCCGGCAGCGGGCGTTTTGCGCTCGCGTCTCTTCGCAGGTTTCCGGCGGGCGCGGTCTCGGCGGGACTCTTCCGGCCCCGGGGCTTTTCCTGTGGCAGTCGCTCCAGCAATTCTTCTTTCACCGCGGTGGGAAAAGCAGATTGCATGCCAGCGCAGGCCGGTTGCGGGAGCACGGAAAAAAACACGGATGCGGAGCCCGGCCGCCGCCGTCAGCCTTTCCACTCCAGCATAACGACGAGGGTTTCTCCGGCCCTTCGCCGCCACCGCTCGCTCCAGGCGCCGAGCTGCTCGAGCCGGTTGCGGCGGAAAAACTCCCAGACGAAAAGCCCGTGAGGAGCCATCCGCGGCGGCAGCAAAGTGAGCAACGGATGGTCGTCGATCCGGATCTCCCGCTTCTCGTACGGGGGGGAGGCGAAGACGAGGTCGTACCGACCCGGATCCCGCGAAAGAAAACGGAGGGCGTCGGCTTCGACCACTCTTCCGGAGAATCCCGTCTTGGCCAGATTGTTCCGGATCGCCCGGCAGCAGGCGCCCGCCAGATCGACAAATGTCGCTTCGGCAGCCCCCCGGCTTAAGGATTCGATGCCGAGCGAGCCCGTGCCGGCGTAGAGGTCGAGGACCCGCTTGCCGACGACCCGATCCCCGAGCGAGGAGAAGATCGCCCCCTTGACCCGGTCGAGCGCCGGTCGGATCTCCACACCGCGCGGAATTTCCAGGCGGAGTCCGCCGGCTGTGCCGGAAATCACCCGAAGGGCCATGTGCGAGAAGCAGCTCCCGTGCCGGAGCTCATGGAACCACGGTCCAGGGAAGGCGGAACGGGGCGTCCGACCGGAGCGCCAGGTTTTCGAAGAGATGTGCCTCCGGGTTCTGGATCGTCCCCTGCATCGAAAGGACGATGGCCTGGGAGCGATCCTGCAGAAAGCGGAGCTGACGGGTGATCATCTCGGGAAGCTGGTGCAGGAGGGAATCCTGCAGATGCACGCGCAGGACGAGCCGCAAGGAGGAGTCGAATGCCACCGAGCCTTCCCCGGAGAGCGAGAAGTTCGGGGACCGGAACAGGAGGTTGGCGAAGGTGACGGTCCCCTCTTGGATGCGGAACTGCCCGGTGCATTCGGAGAAGTCGGGCCGCGCGATGCTGCTTTGCCGCAAAGCGGCCGCCAGAGCTGAGAAAAGAGCAATATTTTCGACACATCCGTCCTTCACGGAAAACGACCCTTGCCCGGCCAAGGTTTTGGGAGAGAAGAACCGGCCGCAGGAGTCGAGCTCGGCGGAGAGCCGGCCCTGGGCGGTCTGCCGGTTGTAGCAGATGGCCGAAAGGAGCGCCCGCAAATCGAGGCCGTTCGCGGCCAGCCGTGCGCGAAAGTACCCGGCCCCGGAATCCGAAGGTAGCTGCGTGAGGGAGCCCTCCAGGCGTCCCCCGAAGGAGGTCGCCTGGAAATGGGAAAGGACCAGCCGGGATGCTTCGATCGCATACTGGGCGAGGAGCTGCTGGCAGGAAACGCGGTCGAGAATCCGTAACGAGTCGGCGGTGACGGTGCCCCTCCCGGAGAGCAGGCCTCGCTTTTCCTCGAGAGGGCCGTTGGCGGACATCCCTCCGATCTCGAGGAAGGGTGACCGATCCGGGGAGAGCAGAACGAGCCGGCCGTCGGCGATGTCCAGGGAGCCGACACGCCAGGGAAACAAGCGGGCACGGGAGAGGAGCAGCGGGGAACCGGGCTTGGCCGGATCCTCGTCGACGAGGGGCAGCAGAAGCCTGCCGTTCCTGTCAAGCTGCAAGGCGAAGACCGGGGCTTCCAGGCGCGCGCGGTGCAGGTAGAATCCTTTGGTAAGAAGGCTAGCGAGCGAATATTCGAAGCGGGCCTGCCTGGCGGCGAGGAGCGCGGGAGCGCTCTCGCTCGCCGGGTTATCGATCCGGAGATCGTCCAAGGTGATTTCGGCGGGGGGCTTCCATTCCGCCGAAGAGAAGCGCACGGAGCCGCCTAGCGCCTCCCCTATCGCCCACTCCAGATAGACGGCGGCGCGCCGGCCGGATACCCACTGCTTGAGGGCTTGTTCGGCCAGGACAAAAAAGACGATTGCCGCCAAGAGGAGGCCGATCGCAAACTCGCCGATATGCCGCAAGAGGCGCACTGTTCGTAATTACGCAAGAATTCTTAAAGATTTTCCAGCAAATGAATCGCGTCTGCATAATTTTCAACCCGGCGGCGCGTGGCGAGAAGGCCCGGAGGATCTTCGACAGGCTGCGCCGTGCGGCCGGCAACGATGCGGTGATCCGCGTCACGCAGTTTCCGGGGGACGCGGAAGCGCAAACGGAGCGGGCGCTCGAACATGGATATCGGACCGTGGTAGCCGCCGGGGGAGACGGGACGGTGAATGAGGTCGTCAACGGCCTCAATGGGGCCGCGGCTACGCTGGGGATCCTGCCGCTGGGCACGATCAATGTCTTTGCGATGGAGCTGGGCATCCCCATCCAGCTCGAGGCCGCGTGGGCGGTCATCCGGAGAGGGAAGACCCGGAAGGTCGACCTGCCCCGCGCGGGGGAGCAGCGCTTCGTCCAGTTGGCGGGCGTCGGCCTGGATGCGGAGATCCTGGCCCGGACCCACTGGTGGACGCGAAAGACCTTCGGTCCTCTGAGCTATCTGCTCACCGCGGTCGGCCTTTTGGGGCGTCCGGCGCCGGTGTTGACGGTCACAATCGATGAAAGGGAGGAGCAGCACGGCCGCTTTCTGCTGGTCGGCAACGGGCGCTATTACGGCGGCCGCTTTGCCGTATTCCCCGATGCCAAGCTCGACGACGGCCTGCTCGACGGCTGTCTTTTCGCCGAGCTCAACGCCGCAGCCGTCGCGCGCTACGTGCAGGGGGTGATCTCTCGGCGGCACACGCGCTTTTCCGATGTGTTCTATTTTCAAGCAAAGAAGCTGGCGGTCCGATCCGATCGCCCGGTGCCCGTGGAGGTCGATGGAGAGATCTACGGTCATACCCCGTGCGCCTTCTCGCTCTCGCCGGCCGCGCTGGAGGTGATCGTGCCGTAAGGGGGGGGAAGCCTCCTCCCGGCGGCGAACCCATCGGCGGCCGGAGAGGGGGCCGGAGCCGGCGCTTTCGCTCGGTCCGTGGGCTGGGCGCGGGAACCGGAGGACGCTTTGCCGGGAAGGGCGAGGTGCCGGAACGGGAGAGGTGCGCAGGATCCCGAAAAAAGTGGTCCCGGCTCGTGGAAAGGGCTTGTCAGGGAGGCTTCTCTTAGCGATAGTTGATGCCTTTCATTCGGTTTGGTGCGAGATAAGCAATGCCGACGATTAATCAGTTGGTCCGGAAAGGACGGGAAGAGCTGGCGCGGAAAACCAAGGCGCCCGCGCTGGATGGCTGCCCGCAGCGGCGCGGGGTGTGCATCCAGGTGATGACGAGGACGCCGAAGAAGCCCAACTCGGCCTTGCGGAAGGTGGCCAAGGTTCGGCTGACCAACGGCAAGGAGGTGATCGCTTACATTCCCGGGGAAGGGCATTCGCTCCAGGAGCATTCGATCGTGCTGATCCGCGGCGGCCGCGTGAAGGACCTGCCGGGGGTGCGGTACCACATCGTCCGGGGTGTTCTCGATGCGGCGGGCGCCGTCGGGCCGAGCAACACCAACAAAGCCAACCGGAACGTCTCCCGGAGCAAGTACGGGGTCAAGCGGCCGAAGGAAGGGGCTGCGGCCACCGCCAAGGCCAAGAAGTAGGGGCAAAAGGGCGAGGTATGCGAAGGAGAAGAGCCGAGAAGCGCCAGACCCTGCCGGATCCGAAGTACGAATCGGTGCTCGTGCAGCGGTTGATCAGCGTGGTCCTCTCGCGAGGCAAGAAAGCGCTCGCCCGGCGGATCGTCTATGGAGCGATCGAGGGAATGGAGGGCAAGGTTGACGATCCGCTGGAGACGTTGCAGAAAGCGATCGAAAACGTCAAACCCCGATTGGAGGTCAAGTCGCGGCGGGTGGGCGGGGCGACCTATCAGGTGCCGGTCGAAGTGCCTCCCGATCGCCAGGTGTCTCTGGCTTTGCGCTGGATTTTGCGGGCTGCGCGCTCGCGCAAAGGAATTCCGATGATGGTCGCGCTGCAAAATGAGCTGCGGGAAGCGGCGGCCGGCCAGGGGATGGCCGTGAAGAAGAGGGATGAGGTGCACAAGATGGCGCAGGCGAACCGAGCCTTCGCTCATTTGCGGTATTAGGGATTTTTCGGTAAAAAAGCGGTAGGAAAAAAAAGCGACGGCGCGAAACCGTAAGGGGCGTGCCGAGTTTTTGGGGCGCCAAGGGGCGCTCCCGCGCGTTCGTAGCCGGCCTGCTCGGCGGCGACGGGCGTAACGGAAAAGGAATTTTTCTATGACGACAACGACGTCTGCGAGTGTTTCGGCAGTCCGGAACTCCGCCCACCGACCGTATGCGTTGGAGAGGACGCGGAACATCGGGATCGCCGCCCATATCGATGCCGGGAAGACGACCTTGACCGAACGGATCCTCTTTTACACCGGTACCATCCATAAGATGGGCGAGGTCCACGAGGGCACCACCGTGACCGATTGGATGGAGCAGGAGCGGGAACGGGGGATCACGATCACCTCGGCAGCCACCACCTGCTTCTGGCCGGTGCGGCACGAGGAGGGTATCGTCAAGCTCTTCCCGGGAGAGAAGTTTCGGATCAATATCATCGACACCCCGGGACACGTGGATTTTACGGCGGAGGTGGAGCGCTCGTTGCGCGTGCTCGACGGAGTGATCGCGGTCTTCTGCGGGGTAGCCGGGGTCCAGCCCCAGTCCGAGACGGTCTGGCGGCAGGCGAACCGGTACCGGGTGCCCCGCATCGCCTTCATCAACAAGATGGATCGGGTGGGGGCCGACTTCGAGAATGCGGTGCGCGAGATCCGGGAGAAGCTGGGGGCCAACGCTTGGCCGATTCTGCTTCCGCTCGGCAAGGAAGATCAATTCCGCGGCCAGATCGATGTGATCAACCGGAAGGCCGTGGTCTACTCGGACAGCGACCGGCTCGGGTCGACCTATGAGGTCGTGGATATTCCGGAAGAGTACCGGGAGGCGGCGGCGGCGGCGCGGCGGAAGCTGATCGAGGCGCTTGCCGACAAGGACGAGGAGATGGGAGAAATCTTCCTCGCCGAAAAGGAGCCCACCGCCGAGGAGATCAAGCGGGCGATCCGGCGCACGGTCATCGCCAATGAGTTCGTCCCGGTCATCGCCGGCGCCGCCTTCCGGAATAAGGGGGTTCAGTTCCTCATCGATGCGGTCATCGATTATCTGCCGAGCCCGGTCGACATCGAGCCGGCCAAGGGCCAGCATCCGGTCACCGGAGAGCAGATTCTGATCGAGCCCGACGATCAAGCCCCGTTTTGCGCCTTGGTCTTCAAGCTCTGGTCGGACCCCTTTGTGGGCAAGCTGGTCTTCTTCCGCGTCTATGCCGGCACGCTGCAAAAGGGGATGACCGTCTATAATCCGCGGACACGCAAGCGGGAGAGAATCAGCAGAATCGTCCAAGTGCAGGCCGATGAGCGGAAGGACATCCAGGAGGTGCACTCGGGGGACATCGCAGCACTGGTGGGAATTCGGGATGTGGCCACGGGGGACACCCTGGTCGCCGAAGGTTTCGAGGTGATCCTGGAGCCGCCCGTCTTTCCAGAGCCGGTCATTTCGATGGCGATCGAGCCCAAAACCAAGGCGGACCGGGAGAAGATGAGCCTAGCCCTTCAGCGGCTCATGGAGGAGGATCCGACCTTCCGCGTCAGCACCAACGAGGAGACCGGGCAGGTGATCATCGCCGGAATGGGCGAGCTCCACCTCGACATCATCCGCGATCGGCTCCGCCGGGAATTCGGTGTCGAGACCAACGCCGGCGCTCCGCAGATCGCCTACAGGGAAACCATCACGCGGCCGGCCCAAGGCGAAGGCAAACTGATCAAGCAGAGCGGAGGACGCGGGCTGTACGGGCACGTTATCCTCGAGATCCTGCCGCTGGAGCGGGGCAAGGGCACCGTGGTCACAAGCCAGGTTGTCGGCGGAAACATCCCCAAGGAGTATATCCCCGCCTGCTTCAAAGGGGTCCAGGAAGCCTTGGGCGCCGGCTTGATTCACGGCAGCCCGGTGATCGACCTCGAGGTCCACATTCTGGACGGGAGCTACCACGAGGTCGACTCGAACGAGCTCGCCTTCAAGATGGCCGCGATCTTCGCGATGAAGGACGCGCTCAAGAAAGCCAATCCGATCCTTCTGGAGCCGATCATGAAAGTCGAAGTCTCCACACCTGAAGAATACCAGGGGGATATTCTGGCCGACTTGACACGCCGGAGAGGAAAGATTCTTAACGTCGAGACCAAAGGAAAGACCGCAAACGTGCGCGCCGAGGTGCCCTTGGCGGAAATGTTCGGCTATGTCAATGACATCCGATCGATGTCGAAGGGACGGGCCGCGTATACGATGGAGCCGTCGCATTTCGAGCCGGTGCCCGCGCCCATCGTCGCGCAGATCGTCGAGCAGAAGCGGAAGTAAGGACTTCGGGACGCCATGGCAGCGAGCAAAATTCGGATTCGTTTGAAGTCCTTCGATTATCGGCTGTTGGATCGAGCCGCCTCGGAGATCTCCGAAACGGCGCGCCGGACCGGTTCCGCGGTGTCCGGACCGATCCCGCTGCCGACACGGGTCGAGCGGTTCACCGTGAACCGGTCGCCTCACGTGGACAAGAAGAGCATGGACCAGTTCGAGCTCCGAACGCACAAGCGGCTGGTCGAAATTATCGAGCCGACGGCGAAAACCGTGGACGAGCTCAAGAAGCTCAATTTGCCGGCAGGGGTGGATATTACGATCCGCATCTGACGGCGATCGCGCCTGCGGGAAAGGGAGACCAGGCTGATGAGCATGGGACTGTTAGGCAGGAAGCTGGGGATGACCCAGGTATACGACCAAGACGGGAATCTGATTCCCGTGACCGTGGTCGGGGCGGAGCCGAACGTGGTGGTCCGTCTCCAGGAGCATGCGGACGGCAGGAAGAGCGTGCAAGTGGGTTTTGAATCCGTTCCGGAAACGCGGATCTCCAAACCTTTGCGCGGCCATTTCGCGAAGGCTGGAGTCACGCCGAGGCGCTTTCTGCGGGAGTTTCCGGTGGATGGGTCGGAAGAGTGGAAGCCCGGCCAGGAGATCGGCGTGACGCTGTTTCGCCCCGGGCAGCGGGTGGACGTGATCGGGGTGAGCAAGGGCAAGGGATTTCAGGGGGTCATGAAAAAGCACGGCTTTTCGGGCCAAGGGGCCGCCCACGGCTCGAAGATGCATCGGCGCAACGGTGCGGTCGGTTGCCGGTCGACCCCCGGGCGGATTTTTCGCAACCAGGGCATGGCGGGACACTTGGGCCATGCTCGGGTGACGGTGCAGAATCTTGCGGTCGTAGCCGTGCGCGAGGAGGACCGCGCGCTCCTGATCCAGGGGAGTGTCCCCGGGGCGCGCGGCGGACTTGTCCTCATCCGCAGCGCGATCAAAGGGCAGCCGAAGCCGCGGCAGAAGCCGCAGCCGCAAGCCAAGAGCGCAAAGCCGGCGCCGGCGAAAGCGGCTAAGAAGAAGTAGGGCGGGAACCGGCAAGCCGGAGAGCGATCATGAGAGTTTTAACCGTCGAGGAGGCCCAGCAGCAGATCCGGACTCCCCTTTTGTGGAACGGGCGCGGGAGCCAGGCGGTTCACCAGGCCGTCGTGGCTTACCGCGCGAATCGCCGCCGGGGTACGCGGGCGACCAAGACCAAGGGGACGGTGCGCGCGTCGGGCCGAAAGCCGTGGGCGCAGAAAGGGACCGGCCGGGCCCGGGCGGGCTACGTCTCTTCTCCGATTTGGCGCGGAGGCGGGGTGGTTTTCGGGCCCCAGCCCAGGGACTTTTCGAAGAAGCTGCCCAAAAAAATGAAGCGGCTAGCGCTACGAAAGGCCTTGAGCGCCCGGATCGCCGAAGGGGCGGTCTTCGTCTCGGAGAGGATCGAGCTGCCGCAACCCAAGACCAAGGAGCTGCTTCGGCGCCTTGACTCCTGGGACCGGAGGGAGACGCTCCTGCTTGTCGTCGAGAAGCACGAGTCGCCGGTGTGGCTCGCGGCGCGGAATCACCCGCTAATTGCCGTCGTCACCGCTGCGGATGCCAATGCGGAGGATCTCCTCTGGCCCGATCGGATCGTGCTGGAGGAGCCTGCGCTCCGGGTCTTCGACACGCGGCTGGCCAAAGGAGGGAATGGGTCGTGAGGGATCATCGGAGGATTTTGCGGCATATCTGGATGACCGAGAAGGCCACCCTCCTCGGCGAGCGGGGCAACCAGTATCTGTTCGAGGTCGCCCGCGATGCGACCAAGCTCGAGATCCGGAAGGCGGTGGAGACGGCCTTCGGCAAAAAGGTGGTCGCGGTGAACACGTTGTTCTCCCCGGGGAAAGCCAGGCGGGGCCGAGTGGGGAGGATGGGGAAGACGCCGACACGGAAAAAGGCGATCGTGACGCTCGCCCCGGGCGAGAAGCTCGATTTCACGGCGTGAGCTTCGGGGCTAAGGAGAAGAGAAGGTCATGGGGTTGAAACAATTTCGTCCGCTGACGCCCTCGCTGCGCTTTACGCAGACCGACTCGTTTTCCGACATCACCAAGTCGGAGCCGGAGAGTTCCTTGACCGTGCCCCTCCGGAAGAGCGGAGGCAGGAATGCGTACGGCCGGGTCACCGCCCGCCACCGCGGGGGCGGACATAAGAGAAGGTACCGGCTCATCGACTTCCGTCGGCAACGCCACGGAATGGCGGCGACGGTCGAGGCCATCGAATATGACCCGAATCGAACGAGCCGGATCGCGCTCCTTCGGTACAGCGACGGGGAAAAGAGCTACATCATCGCTCCGCAAGAGCTCAAAGTGGGCGACACGGTGACGAGCGGGCCGGAGGCTCCGGCCAAGCCGGGGAATGCGCTCCCCTTGGAGCGGATCCCGGCGGCGACTGCCATCTACAATATCGAGCTGACGCCGGGCCGCGGCGGCCAGCTCGTCCGCGCGGCCGGCTCGAGCGCCTGGCTCTTGGGTGTCGATCAAGGGTATGCCGTCGTCAGGCTTCCTTCCGGCGAGGTGCGGCGGATCGCGGCCGCCTGCTACGCTACCGTCGGTCAGGTCAGCAATCCCGACCACTTCAACGTCTCGCTCGGGAAGGCGGGGAGGAGCCGCTGGCGCGGAAGGCGCCCCCACGTCCGGGGCGTCGCTATGAACCCCGTTGACCATCCCAACGGCGGCGGCCAAGGCAAGAGCAAAGGAGGCGGCGGTCGGCAGCAGCTCAAGTCGCCCTGGGGCAAGCTGGCCAAGGGGAAGAAGACCCGGCGGCGCAACAAGCCATCGGATCGGTTCATCCTCGAGCGGCGGACGCGGAAACGGAAGAAGTAGGGAGCTGCCATGGGTCGTAGCTTAAAAAAAGGGCCGTTTGTCGATGAACACCTTCTTCGGAAGGTGAGTACCACCCTTAAGTCGGGGTCGAAGAAGCCGATCAAGACATGGTCGCGCCGGTCGATGATCATCCCGGATTTCGTAGGGCTGACCTTCCTGGTGCATAACGGAAAGATCTTCCACCCGGTCTACGTCACCGAAAACATGGTCGGCCATCGTCTCGGAGAGTTTTCGCCCACGCGCGTTTTCAAGCGGCATGGGGCGCATACGGAGAAGGCGACGGCGAAGTAGGGAGGACGACCAATCCGTATCGAGGAATGCTTATGCAGGTGAAGGCGATCAACCGGTTCGTGCGCATGTCGGCTTTCAAGCTCCGGGACGTAGCGCGATGCATTCAAGGCATGCGCGCCGAAGAGGCGTTGGCGGTGCTCGCCCACTTTCCTAAGGAAGGCGCGCGCCACATCCGGCGGACATTGGCCTCCGCGCTGGCCAACGCGGAAAACAACCATGGCTTGCACCGGGGTGATCTCCTGGTAAAGGAAGCACGGATCGGAGAGGCGACGACCATCAAGCGCTTCCAGCCCAAGGCCCGGGGAAGCGCCGGCCCGATCCGCAAGCGGACGAGCCACATACGCATCGTCTTGGAACCAAAGGAAGAGGAATAGGGCACGGATATGGGGCAAAAAGTTAATCCGATCTGTTTTCGCTTGCCGGTGAACCGCCAATGGCGGTCGATCTGGTACGCCGACAAACGGTTGTTTCCGGAATACATCTACGAGGATTTTCAGATCCGCCGTCTGATCAAGACGAAGCTGGCGGCTGCGGCGATCGCGAAGGTGGTGATCGAGCGGGCCGGCAACCGGGTGCGGGTCAACATCCATACCGGCCGTCCGGGATTGGTGATCGGCCGGAAGGCGGTCGAGCTCGACAAGCTGCGCGAGGAGATCCAGCAGCTGGTGCCGAAGGACCGCGAGGTGCTCGTTGACGTGAAGGAAGTGAAGCGGCCGGAGCTCGATGCGCAGCTCGTGGCCGAAAACATCGCCCTTCAGATCGAACGGCGGATTTCCCACCGGCGCGCGATGAAGAAGGCGATGCAGATGGCGAGGGAAGCCGGAGCCCTGGGCGTCCGCGTCCGGTGCGCCGGGCGGCTGGGCGGAGCGGAGATCGCCCGGGTTGAAGGCTACCGGGAGGGGAAGGTCCCCCTCCACACGCTCCGCGCCAATATCGATTACGGCTTTGCCGAAGCCCGCACGGTCGCTGGAAAGATCGGTGTCAAGGTGTGGCTCTGCCGGAAGGAAGAAATGGCCGGGGTCGGATTCTAGGAGCAGCGGCGGAACATGGCTCTTCTACCAAAACGCGTAAAATACCGGAAGGCGCAGCGGGGCAGCCGCGCTGGAAATGCGAGCCGGGGGGTTTCCCTGGCTTTCGGCGCCTATGGACTCCAATCCTTGGAGCGGGCATGGATCAAGAACACCCAGATCGAAGCGGCGCGCGTGGCGATCTCCCGCTATGCGAAACGGAAGGGAAAGCTCTGGATCCGGATCTTCCCGGATAAGCCCGTGACCGCGCGTCCTCCGGAAACCCGGATGGGCAAGGGAAAGGGGCAGCCCGAATTTTGGGTCGCCGTGGTGCGCCCGGGGAACGTGCTCTTCGAGCTCGACGGCTTGACCGAGGATGTCGCTCGGGAGTCGTTTCGGCTCGCGGCGGCCAAGCTGCCGGTGCACACCCGCTTCATCACCCGGGAAAGGACTCTGCGAGCGTGAAGACTAGTCAACTTCGGGTACTCTCCCGGGAGGAGCTGATCGCCAAGGGCGCCGATGCGCGCGAGGAGATCTTCCGGCTTCGGCTCCAGCAATCGAGCGGCTCGCTGGAGAAGCCGAGCCGGTTGCTGGAATTGCGGAAGCTGGTCGCTCGCGTGGAGACGCTGCTCCGCGAAGCGGAGCTCGGCATCGAGCGGGCGGTGAAGCCGGCAGGAGAGAAGAAGGATCGGAAGAAGAAGGAGAAAGCGTGAAGAGGCAAAGCCGTAAACGAACCGGTGCCCCGGAGGGGCAGACGGCCGCCGGGGAGGCGGAGCCGGCGGGGCCGGGACCGTCGCCGAAGGGGAGAACGCGGACCGGGCGGGTGATCTCCACCAAGATGGAGAAGACGATCGTCGTCAGCGTGGAGCGGCGTGTGGCCCACCCGCTCTACCGGAAAATCGTCCGCAAGCACAAGAAGCTCTACGCGCACGACGAGGCGGGAGCGGCCAAGACGGGAGATTGGGTGAAGATACAGGAAACCCGGCCGCTGAGCCGCCTGAAACGCTGGCGGCTGGTGGAGATCCTGCGCCCGGCCCAAGAAGGGAAGGCTGCCCTATGATCCAGATCCGTTCCTGGGTGGAAGTTGCGGATAACACCGGCGCCCGCCGCGCGACGATGATCGGGGTGATCGGGCGAAAGAGCCTTACCGCCCGCGTAGGCGACCTGATCACGGCCACCGTCAAGGAAGCGGCACCGGACGGGACCGTGAAGAAGAGCGAAGTCGTGCGGGCGGTCGTCGTGCGAACCAAGCACCCGATCCGTCGATCGGATGGCTCCTACCTGCGATTCGACACGAACGCGGTGGTCATCGTGGACAAGGACATGAATCCGCGGGGGACGCGCGTCTTCGGGCCGGTGGCGCGCGAGCTGCGCGACAAGAACTTTATTAAGATCATTTCCTTAGCCCCCGAGGTCGTATGAAGCCATTCGGAAGCCGAAAGCCATCCGCTCCGCAGCGCTCCTTTCACGTCAAGCGGGGCGACGAGGTCGTGATTCTGAGCGGGACGCAGAAGGGCAAGACCGGCAAGGTGCTTCGCGTGCTGCGCAAGCAGAACCGCGTGCTGGTCGAAGGGGTGAACGTGGTCAAGAGAGCGACGCGCCCCAGCCAGGAGAACCCGCAGGGAGGCTTCACCGAGCGCGAGGCGCCGATTGCCATTTCGAAGGTGATGCTTTTGGCTAAATTCCAGAAGAGCGTTCGCCGCGGCGCCAAGCCGTCGCTCCCGACGGAGGGCTCGGGCTCATGAGCGAACTGTCGGTTTTGGAAAAGACGTATCGAGAGAGGATCCGGCCAGAGATGCGGGCGGCGCGGGGCTACGCCAATGTGAACGAGGTGCCCCGCCTCGAGAAGGTGGTCATCAACTGCTGTGTCGGCTCCGCTCCGGACATCAAGGCTGCACTGGAGGAGGCGATGACCGACCTCGCCGCCATCACCGGACAGCGTCCGGTGAAGACGAAGGCCAAGAAGAGCATCTCGAACTTTAAACTCCGGAAGGGTCAGGAGATCGGCTGCAAGGTGACGCTTCGCGGCAGGCGGATGTACGAGTTCGTCGAGCGGTTGATCTGGGCGGCCTTGCCGCGCGTCCGGGACTTCCGCGGGCTTTCGCCGCACGGATTCGACAAGATGGGCAACTATACGTTCGGGATCCGGGATCATACCGTCTTTCCGGAAATCGAGATCGAAAACGTCAAGCGGATGTTCGGCTTCGACGTCACGATGGTGACGACCGCGCGCTCGGTGGAAGAAGCACGGGATCTGCTGGCCCGCATCGGCCTCCCGTTTGCGGGCATGCGGCGGGAACAGCGGGCGGCGACGGCCTAAGGAGGGAAAAGATATATGGCGACAAAGGCTTGGATAGCAAAGCAGAAGCGGCCACCGAAGTTCCGCGTGCGCCGATACAACCGCTGCCGGATTTCGGGCCGCCGGCGCGCGTATCTGCGCAAGTTCGGGGTGAGCCGCATCGTGTTCCGGGAGCTCGCATCCTGGGGGGAAATCCCCGGGGTCACCAAGGCCAGCTGGTAGGCGGCCGGGAGATCGATCGACGTGCAAACCGATCCGTTAGCCGATTTTTGCTCCGCGCTGCAAAATGCCAACCGGGCCAGGAAGCCGGTCGTGGTGCTTCCCCATTCCCGGATCAAGGAGGCCGTCGCCCGCGTGCTCGTGGAGGAAGGGTACCTGGAGAAGATCGAGGTCGTGACGGTTCGGAAAGGGATCCGGCAGCTTCGCCTCCTGCTGCGGGAAGTGAGTCCTTTTCAGAAGGTGCGCCGGATCAGCCGGCCCGGCTGCCGGTGCTACGTCGGAGCCAAGGAGGTGCCGAGGATTTTGGGAGGGCTGGGCGTCTGCGTGCTTTCGACGCCCAAGGGGATCCTAGCCGGCCACCGCGCCAAGCGCGCCAACGTGGGAGGGGAGCTTCTGCTCGCGGTCGAATAGGCCTCCGGCCCAGGAAATCGAGTCAGCAAGAAAGGAAACGCTCCGAATATGTCACGCATCGGAAGAATGCCGATTCCGGTACCCCCCGGAGTCAAGGTCGCGATTCAGGACGAGGCGGTCGCCGTGGAAGGCCCGAAGGGAAAGGCGGCGCATCGGCTCCCGGAATTCTTGGCCGCCACGCTCCGCGACGGCATGCTGAGGATCGAGAACCGCAGCGAAGACCGGAAGAGCCGTGCGCTCCACGGACTCCACCGAAGCTTGCTCAACAACGCGGTGACGGGGGTCCATACCGGCTTCCGGAAGGCGCTGGAGATTCACGGGGTGGGATTCCGCGCCGCGGTGCAAGGCAAGGAGCTGACGCTGAGCCTGGGCTTTTCGCATCCGGTGGTCTACCGGATTCCGGACGGTATCCGGATCACGGTAAGCGAAAACACCAAGTTGTTGATCGAAGGAATTGACAAGTGCCTGGTGGGCCAGGTTGCCGCCGAGATCCGCCGCTTCTATCCGCCCGAGCCCTATAAAGGAAAGGGCGTGCGCTATGCGGGCGAGGCGATCCGGCGGAAGGCGGGCAAGACCGCGCAGGGCAAGTAGGCCGGGCGCATAGAGGACGGAGGAGCACCAAATGCGGCTGGGACGAAGAGAGATGCGGAAGAGGCGCCACCTGCGCACGCGCCGAAAGGTCGTGGGTTCGAAGGAAAGGCCGCGGCTTTCGGTTTGCTTCACCGGGAAGCACATCTACGCGCAGGTGATCGACGACCGGGAGGGCAGGACGCTGGCGTATGCATCCACGCGCCAGAAGGCGCTGGCGGGGCTGCGCGCCAATATCGAGGGAGCGACGAAGGTGGGGGCGCGGCTGGCGGAAGAGGCGAAGGCGAAGGGCATCCGAAAGGTCGTATTCGATCGGGGAGGCTTTCTGTATCACGGCAAGGTTGCGGCGTTGGCCGACGCGGCGCGGGGAGCCGGATTGGAATTTTAGAGGGAAACGGCAGCGGAGCGGTCGAAGGAATCTGCGACCGGATTAGATCAGGGACGGCATGGAAACAACACAAACGCGAGCGGGCGGCGGCAACGAGCAAGAGGTCGTCCCGCAGAATGAAACCGGCGTGGCCACGGCGGCGCCTCTCACCTCCTCGACCGAGGAGCGGCTCGGGCGCTCGCCGGAACGACCCGCCCCGCGGGGAAGGCGAAGGACGCGTCGCGGCGGTTCGGAGGGCCAGCGCCGCGAATCGGTCGCCGGGGAACTGATGGATCGGGTCGTCTACGTCAACCGGTGCGCCAAGGTGGTCAAGGGCGGGCGGCGCTACAGCTTCGGGGCCCTGGTCGTGGTGGGAGACCGGCAAGGGAAGGTGGGTGTCGGGTTCGGTAAGGCCAATGAAGTCGCGGACGCCGTCAAAAAGGCCACCGAAAGCGCGCGCAAGCGGATGGATACCATCGTGCTCCGCGGGCAGACCATCCCGCACGAGGCGATCGGGGAGTTCGACGGCGGCAGGGTGCTGATCAAGCCGGCTTCCCCGGGAACGGGGGTAATCGCCGGAGTCACCGTCCGCGCGGTTCTCGAAGCGGCCGGAGTGAAAGACGCCTTGACGAAGTCTTTCGGTTCGAGCAATCCCTACAATGTCGCCAAGGCGACTCTCTTCGCGCTTCAACAACTCCGTTCGCCGGACGAAGTGCTGCAGTTGCGCGGGAAGCGGAACGCAAGGAACGAACAGGAGCGGGCGGTAGAAACCAAAGCGGAGGGGTCCTTATGAGATTGCATGATTTGCGTCTACGGCCAGGGGAACGTCACCGGAGGAAGCGGCTGGGTTGCGGCGAGAGCTCGGGGCACGGAAAGACGAGCGGCAAAGGGAACAAGGGCCAGAAGGCCCGTTCCGGAGGAAGCATCCGGATCGGATTCGAAGGCGGGCAGATGCCTCTGATCCGCCGGGTGCCCCGCCGAGGGTTCAACAACGCCGCTTTCTCCGCGGACTACGCCCCGGTCAACCTCCGCGACCTGGAGAAGGTCGCGGGCGACCGTATCGATGAGCAAAGCCTCCGGGCGGCCGGAATCGTCAAGGGCCGGTGGGCGGGGGTCAAGCTGCTGGCAGGCGGCGAGATTGCGCGCGCCGTCACGGTCGTCGTGCATGCGGCCAGCGCCGCGGCGCGGGCGAAGGTGGAAGCGGCCGGAGGAAAGGTCGAGATTCTTTCCTAAGCGGCGCTTCCGTACGGGGGGAGCGGAAAAGGGCGACCGCCCCGGCCGTGTAGAGGTCGGATGGAGGCGGCGGGCGGTGGGCGCATGCGCCCGGGGAAGCCTGCAAAAGAGAAAGACACGATGGTTTCCGCGTTTGTCAACTGCTTCAAGATCCCTGAGCTGCGGCAAAGAATTCTGTTCACCCTTGCGGTGATCGTCGTCGTCCGCCTGGGCTCGGCGGTGCCCTGTCCCGGTGTCAATCCCAACGTGCTGAGCGAATATTTCCGCACGGTTATCGATCAACAAGCGCAAGGCTCGGTGGTCGGCATGCTCAATCTCTTCAGCGGGGGAGCGCTGGAAAATTGCGCCCTCTTCTCGCTTAGCGTCATGCCCTACATCAGCGCGAGCATCATGATCCAGCTGCTGACCACGGTCATTCCGACCCTGGGAAAGCTCGCTCGGGAAGAAGGAGGGCGGGAGAAGCTTACCCAGTACGCCCGCGTCCTGACCGGGCTGCTCTGCCTCTTTCAGGGCTATCTGCTCGCCGTCGGGTTCGAAAATCCGGAAAGCATCCCGCTCCTGCACGGCATCACCTCGGTGATCGAGCGGCTCGGCGTCCCTCTGGTGCCCGATCCGGGTTGGGCCTTTCGGCTGGTCACGGTGCTGAGCCTGACGACCGGAACGATGCTGCTCATGTGGCTCGGAGAGCAGATCACCGAAAAGGGGATCGGCAACGGCGTCTCGCTGATCATTACAATCGGCATCCTGGCGCGGCTTCCCGCCGCGCTTTTGCAAGGGTGGTCGAAGCTCGTCTCTCCTTCGAGCCTCTCGGCTTCCAGTCCGCTGCTTGTCGCGCTGCTCCTCCTCTTCCTCTTCGGGGTCGTGGCGGCCACCGTCGCGATGACCCAAGGGGTGCGCAAGATCGTCGTCCACTACGCGAAGCAGGTCCGCGGCAACAAGGTTTACGGAGGCCAGAGCACGTTTTTGCCCCTCAAGGTCAATTACGCGGGGGTGATGCCGCTGATCTTCGCCCAGGCGATTCTCCTCTTTCCCTCGACCATTATCGGCTTCCTCTTCCCGAACTCGCCGGCCGCCGCCCGGTTCGCCACGTCTCTTTCCGCCGGAGGGCTCTATTACGGCATCACCGTGCTGCTGGTCTTCTTCTTCTCCTATTTCTGGGTGGCGACCCAGTTCAACCCCGTCCAGATCGCCGATGACCTGAAGAAGCATGGGGGCTTCATCCCCGGGATCCGTCCCGGACAGCCCACAGCCGAGTTCCTCGACTTCTCGATGACCCGTTTGACCCTCGCGGGAGCGACCTTCCTCTCGGCGCTGGCGGTCCTCCCCATGCTCGTGCAGAGCCTGCTGGGCATTCCGGCGATCACCGCCCAGTTCTTCGGTGGAACGAGCCTTCTCATCGTCGTCGGCGTCATGCTCGACACGATGCGGCAGACCGAGACCTACCTCCTCCAGCGCCGCTACGACGGCTTCCTCAAGCGAGGAAAGCTTCGGGGACAGTCGGCCTTCGGGCCCGGCAGCCGGTCCGGTCCCGTCCAAGAACGCACCCTCGTCTGGCTCTACACCTTGATCGGCCTGCTGGTCATCGCCGGCGTGACGATCTCACTGGCCAAGCACTAACCGCGAGGCGGCCTCCGCTCCGGGTCCGCCCGCAGGGGAAGAGAGGCTAAATCAGCTGCTCTTCCGCATGGTAGGAGCTGCGGACCAGCGGTCCGGATTCGACGAAGCGGAAGCCCAGGTCGAGTGCGAACGCTTTCCAAGAGGCGAACTCCTCCGGCGTGACCCAGCGATCGATCGGAAGGTGATGGACCGAAGGCCGCAGGTATTGGCCCAGGGTGAGGATGTCCACACCCTCGGCGGCCAGCTCGCGCAGGGTCGAGGCGATCTCTTCTTCGCGCTCGCCGATGCCGAGCATAAGCCCGGTCTTGGTCGGAAAGCCTTCCTGCTTCGCCGTGCGCAGGATCCCCAAGGACCGTTCGTAGCGGGCTTGCGGACGCACGAGCTTCTGCAGCCGCGGAACGGTCTCGATGTTATGATTGAGGATGTCGGGCGCGGCCGCCAGGACCCGGAGCAGATCCTCCTTTCTGCCGCGGAAATCGGGAATGAGGACTTCGATGCGCGTGCCGGGGTTCCGCTCGCGCACGGCCCGGATCGTCGCCTCCCAGACCGCCGCACCCCCGTCGGGCAGCTCGTCGCGGGCCACCGAAGTGAGCACGGCGTGACGCAGCCCCATCGCGGCCACCGCTTCGGCCACGCGCCGAGGCTCATCCCAATCGACCCCCCCGGGCCGCCCGGTGGACACCGCGCAGAACCGGCAGGCGCGCGTGCAGATCTCCCCCAAGATCATGAACGTCGCGGTCCCCTGAGACCAGCACTCGCCCAGGTTGGGGCAGCGCGCGCTTTCGCAGACGGTATGGAGCCTCTTTTCCGCCACGAGCCGGCGAAGGGCCTCATAGCGGGCCCCCGAAGGGATCTTCGCGCGGAGCCACGGGGGCTTCCGATCGGTGGGCCAAGCCGAAGTCCGGGTAGGGTCATCCATCTCTCCCTAGATGAAGGACGATTGCCCTTGGCGCAAGCCCGCATTCTGCGGATAGGATAACGGGATCATGCGGATTGTCGTGACCTGCGGACCTTCCTCCGAACCCATCGACCGGGTTCGGCGCCTGACGAACGCCTCGACGGGCTCTTTGGGCCTCTTTCTGGCCGCGGTCTTTGCGAAGGCCGGTCACCAAGTGGTCTGCTTCCGGGGGACGGGAGCCGCGGCCCAGCCTCCCGCGCCGGATTTCCCGATCCGGCCGTTCACCACGACGGAGGATCTCGCCCGGGAGCTGCGAGCGCTGGCGCGCGAGCAGCCGGTCGATGCGCTTTTTCACGCCGCCGCGCTGTCGGACTTCCGCGTCGGCTCGATCGAGGACGCGGGCGGGCGATCCGTCGCCGCCGGAAAGCTGGGCAGCGACTCCTCCTACCGGCTCCTCCTCCTTCCCGCGCCGAAGCTGCTGCCGCAGTTGCGCCCGCTCTTTCCCCGGGCGCTCCTGACGGGTTGGAAGTTCGAGGTGGACGGGGACCGCGCCGCCGCCCTCGCCCGGGGCAAGCAGCAGCTCCTTGCGGCGGGAACCGACATGTGCGTCGTCAACGGGCCGGCGTACGGGAGCGGTTTCGGGCTTCTGGCGCGGGACGGGAGCTGGGCCGCGGCCCCCGACCGGGAAGCCCTGGCCGAGCTGCTGCTGGAGCGGCTCGCCCGCCGGGGGAAAGCGTGCCGACCGCCGGAGTGACGAGCCTCAGGCGAGGGTCGCCGCGGCGCTCTCTTGTTTCTCCTTGAGGATCGCGGTCAAGGTGCCGACGCCGACGAAGCCGAAGCCGAAAAGGTGGAGAAGGCAGCCTGGCAGCGCGAGCCACCAGCCGTGGCGGATCGTGACCACGAGCGCCCAGAGAAATGATGCGGCGACCAAGGTTTCCAGGAGCGGCAATCGCCAGCCATGACGGGCCGGATAGGAGCACCCGGGGGGCCGAGCGGCGCCGTCCCCCCGTTTCGGGGTCCGGACGAATCCGCTGGGAATGTTGAGCATCCCCTCGATCACCGAGCGGGTGTTGGCGAAGCTCATGCCGATGGAGAGAGCGAGGGAAGCCGGCAGGAGCGCCCATGCGTTCTGGTCGAGCTTCCCCTTCTCCAGGCGTTGGACGGCCAGCAGATAGAGCAAGAAGGAGAAAGAGAGGCCCGTAAAAAGATAGGAAACCACCGGCTGCAGGGAGGAGGAGGGACAGGGAGCGAGCAGAACGGCTAGGTTGAGGAGGGCTAAGGCGGCCACGAGGGGATGGATCGTATGGGCGAGGAGGTGGAAGCCTCCTTCTATCTTGTGGCGCCAGGAGAAAGCGCCCGTGAAGAGCGTGGGCAGATGCCGCCGTGCGGTCTGGATCGCCCCTTTGGCCCAACGATGCTGCTGGGTCCGGAAGGCGGTGATCGGGGCGGGAAGCTCGCTTGGCACTACGATTTCCGGCGCGTAGACGAAACGCCAACCGCGGAACTGGGCACGGTAGCTCAGATCGAGATCCTCCGTGAGGGTCCCGCCGTCCCATCCCCCCGCGTCCTCGATGCAGGATTTGCGCCAGAGGCCCGCGGTTCCGTTGAAGTTGAAAAAGAGGCCGCTTTGCGCGCGCACCGCCTGCTCCAGGAGAAAATGGCCGTCGAGAAAGAGCGCCTCGCAGCGGGTGAGGAGATTTTCCTCGCGATTGAGGAAGCCCCAACGGGCCTGCACCATTCCTACGCGAGGGTCGGCAAAATAGGGCACGGCCTTGCGGAGGAAGTCGGCGGGCGGGACGAAGTCGGCGTCCAGAATCGCGATGAACTCTCCTCGGGCCCGCTCCAGGCCGTACTGGAGCGCGCCGGCCTTGAAGCCCGCCCGAGCCGGACGGCGGATGTGGGCGATCGAGACGCCGGAAGGGAGAAGATCCGCGATGATCCGCCGGATCTCCTCGCTCGTGGCGTCGGTGGAATCGTCGAGAACCTGGATTTCCAGCAGGTCGCGTGGATAATCGAGCGCGGCGACCGAACGGAGCAGCCGTTCGACGACGAACCGCTCGTTGTAGATCGGAAGCTGCACCGTGACCATGGGGCTTGGCGCACCGGCCGGGCGAGGGGGAGGTTCGTTGCGCAGACGGCGCAGGCGGATTAAAAGCGATAGGCGGTGTGCCGCATGGGGCGCCAAAGCGACCGCAATAACCGACAAGATGACCCAGATCATACGCTCTTTGCCTCTTTTCCGGTAGCGGAAGTCCCGTTCACCGCCGCTAGCCGGCGCTCGCTTCCGGGGACGCCGACGGCCGCGCGGGGCCCCTCCGGGCGGCGGGAAGGCGCCGAATCTTTTCTGATCGAATTACCGCGATCAAGAGAAACCTTCCGATCCAAGAAGCGCATTTTTCCCCCGCCGAAAGTCCTTCTGCCGCAGAATAGAGTTGCGGTCCTCCCTGACGGTGGTTCATAGACCAGCATGGCTCCGGCCGCCAAGCCGATACCGCTCCTTTTTTCCCGCTATGGGACTCCCCCTCGCCCTCATCGACCTCGCGGGTCTGGCCGCGCTGCTGCTCTGGGGGGTGCGGATGGTGCGCACCGGTCTGCAGCGCGCGTTCGGCCCGCGGCTCCGCCTTCTGATGGGGAAGGCGCTCGGTAGCCGCTGGCGCGCGTTCCTGGGCGGAATCCTGATCACCGCGCTCCTGCAGAGCAGCACCGCGACGGCTCTCATGGCCACCGGGTTCGTCGCCAAGAAGGTAGTCGGCTTGGTCCCCGCCCTTGCGGTCATGCTGGGGGCTAACGTCGGAACGACCCTCATCGTCCAGGTTCTCTCCTTCCCGGTGTTTGCCGCCGCCCCCGCCGCGGTTCTGGCGGGCTACCTTCTCTTCGGATCCCGCAACACGACCGCGCACGACCTCGGGCGGGTCTTCATCGGGCTCGGCCTGATCCTCTCGGCCCTCCACCAGATGGTGCATCTGGCCGACTCCTACACCGATGCCCCGGCGCTCCGGAGCTTTCTCGAAGCGGCCTCCCGGCAGCCGCTCCTCGAAGCGCTGTGCGGGGCCGCCTTCTCGTGGGCGGCCCACTCGAGCGCGGCGGCGATCCTCTTGGTTGCCTCCTTCGCCGCGAAGGGAGTGGTATCGCTTCCCGCCGCCCTGGCTCTGACCGTCGGAGCCAACTTAGGTGCGGCGATCAACCCGGTCTTCGAAAGCACTACGGGGACCGATCCGGCGTTCCGGCGGCTGCCGATCGGCAATCTTCTCAACCGTCTGTTCGGCTTTGTGGGCGGGCTCCTTTTCCTGCCGCAGGCCGCCGCCTGGCTGGCCGCCTGGGAGCCGAACCCGGCGCGGGCGGTCGCCGACTTTCATACCTTCTTCAATCTCGCTCTGGCCTTGCTCTTCTTCCCTTGGCTCTCCACCTATGGACGGCTCTTGGCCGCGTGGTTCCCCGACCGGAAGGACAAGGAGTCCTTGGGTCAGCCGCTCTATTTGGATCCGGCGCTCCTGGGCACCCCCGCCGTCGCCTTGGGGAACGCCGCGCGGGAGGCGCTCCGCCTGGCCGATCTCCTCAAGGGCATGCTCGAAAGGTCCCGGGATATCTTTCTGCGGGGAGATCGCCTCCAGCCGGCTTCCATCAAGCGCATCGGCAAGGCCGTCGACAAGATTCACCAGGCGACGCGGAGCTATCTGAGCGCCGTGGACCGCGACATGATGAGCGAGGCGGAGCGTTCCAAGCTCGAGGATATCCTCTTCTTCTCGGCCAGCCTGGAGCAGGCCGCGGGAGTCGCCGACAAGGAGCTGCTGGCCCTCGCCGTGGAGCGGATCGAAAAGAACCTCGTGCTCCCTCCGGACGCCCAAGCCGAGCTCTCCTCGATCCTCGACCGCATTCTCGCCAATCTGCAGCGGGCCGCTGCGCTCTTCGTCACCCCGGACCTGCGCGTCGCGCGGATGCTCGCGGAGGAGAAGGACGCCTTTCGCGGTCTGGAAGCGAGGGCTTCCGCAGCCCATTTCGAAAGGATGCGGGCCAACCCCGCCGATCCGGATCCCGCGGGCGCCCTCGAAGTGAAGGTGGTGCGGCAGCTCAAGCGGATCAACGGCTTGATCGTGGCCTCCGCGGCGTATCCGATTCTGGAACGGGCGGGAGAGCTTTTGCCGAGCCGGCTCCGCCGCGCGACCGCGGATGAGGAGGCGGCGAAGTAGCCCAAAAGAAGAAAAGTCGGCGAGGCCGCCATTTTGCTTGGCGGCGGCGAGTCGTTTCCGGCAAAAAGGAAGCGGGGGGCGACGAGCCCCCCTTTCGCGTTTGCTCCGAAAGAGGAAAAGCAGCCGAATGGCCGGAAGCGCCGTGCTCTTGATCAGCTGCCCGGACCAAAAGGGCCTGGTTTCGGCGATCGCCGACTTTCTTTTCGAGCATGGGGGCAATATCCTCCACGCCGACCAGCACCAGGACGCCGAGCTGGGTCTTTTTCTGATGCGGGTCGAATGGGATCTCGAAGGGTTTTCTCTCGATCTCTCGGAGGTCCCCGCTCGCTTCGGACCGATTGCGCGGCGCTTCGGCATGGAGTGGCGCCTCGCCTCTTCCTTCCAGCGGCCCCGGGTCGCCGTCTTCGTCTCCCGCCAGATCCACTGTCTTGTCGACCTGCTCTACCGGCATCGAGCGGGCGAGCTCGCCTGCGAGATCCCCTTGATCGTGAGCAACCACTCCGAGGGCGAGTGGATCGCCGCCGCTTGCGGCATCCCCTACTACCGTTTCGAGATTGTGCCCGGACGCAGGGAGGAGGCCGAGGCCCGCCAGATCGAGCTTCTGGAGGCGCACCGGATCGACTTGGTCGTGCTCGCCCGCTACATGCAGATTCTCTCGCCGGCGATGGTCGGCCGTTTCCCGAACCGGATCATCAACATCCACCACTCCTTCCTTCCGGCCTTCTCGGGGGCCAAGCCCTACCACCAGGCCTACGAGCGCGGGGTGAAGCTGATCGGAGCCACGAGCCACTACGTCACCGAAATCCTCGACGACGGGCCGATCATCGAGCAGGACGTGGTCCGCATCTCGCACCGCGATCAGGTTCCCGACCTAGTGCGGAAGGGACAGGATCTCGAGAAGGTCGTCCTCTCCCGCGCGGTCCGCTGGCAGGTGGAGAACCGGATCCTGGTCTACGGCCGGAAGACGGTGGTCTTTTCCTGATTGCCGGCTGCGGCGGGAGAGGCGGCCGGAACCATCCTCCTTGACCGGAGGAAGGCCGGCGGATAGAGAGAAAGGAAAGTAAGCCGCGCCGCGGCGGCCGGCGTCCCCTGCCGGCCCCAAGAAAAAAAGGAGAATCCTCATGGAGGTCAGCCCCCTGGCCGGCAAGCCGCCGCCTCAATCCCTTCTCACCGACTTGGCGAAGCTCACCTCCGCCTACTACGAGATTGTTCCCGACCCGGAGAACGAAGACCAGCGGGTCGAGTTCGGCACCTCGGGCCATCGCGGCTCGAGCCTCCGCGGCTCCTTCAACCAGGCGCACATTCTGGCAATCAGCCAGGCGATTTGCGACTACCGCCGGGAGCAGGGGATTTCCGGCCCGCTCTTCCTGGGGAAGGACACCCATGCGCTTTCCGAGCCCGCCTTCGCCACCGCCTTGGAAGTCCTGGCGGCCAACGAGGTCGAGGTCCGCATCGATCCCGATCTTGGCTATACGCCGACTCCGGTGATCTCCCACGCGATCCTGACCCACAACCGAGACGGCGGGTCCGGACGGGCCGACGGGATCGTGATTACCCCTTCCCACAATCCTCCGACCGACGGCGGCTTCAAATACAATCCGCCCCACGGCGGCCCGGCCGACACTTCGGTCACGCGGGTGATCGAGGAGCGGGCCAACTCCCTCCTGCGCGGAAACGGCTCGGCCATACGCCGGATGCCCTACGAGCGGGCCCTCCGCGCCTCCTGCGTCCGGCGCCACGACTATCTCGACCGGTACGCCGGCGACCTCCCCTCGGTGGTCGATTGCGATCTCCTCCGCTCCTCCTCGATCCGGATCGGCATCGACCCTCTCGGGGGGGCGGGCGTCCACTACTGGAAGCCGATCGCCGAGCGCTACGGCTGGAACGCCACCGTCCTGAACGAGGCGGTCGACGCCACCTTTCGCTTTCTCACCGTCGATTGGGACGGCCGGATCCGCATGGACTGCTCCTCGCCTTATGCGATGGCCGGACTGATCGGGCGAGCCCGGCAGTTCGACGTCGCCTTCGGGTGCGATACCGACCACGACCGCCACGGGATCGTCGCTCCGAGCTGCGGCCTCCTCAATCCGAACCATTTCCTGGCCGTGGCGGCCTCCTACCTCTTCGGAGGCGCACGTCCCGGATGGAGCCCCGATGCCGCCTTGGGGAAGACCGTGGTCAGCTCCGGCATTCTCGACCGGGTGGCCCAAGCCGCCAAGCGGCCGCTCTTCGAGGTCCCGGTCGGCTTCAAGTGGTTCGTCGAAGGGCTTCTCTCGCGCAAGCTCGGATTCGCCGGCGAGGAGAGCGCGGGGGCGACGCTCTTGCGGAAGGACGGCACCCCGTGGACGACGGACAAGGACGGGATGGTCCTGGGGCTTTTGGCGGCGGAGATCACCGCGCGGACCGGCAAGGATCCAGGGGTGCTCTACCAGGAGATCACCGGCAGGCTCGGACCTTCCTTCTACGAGCGAATCGATGCGCCGGCCACGCACGAGCAGAAAAAGAAGCTGCTGGCGCTGACCCCCGAGGAGGTCGCGATGCCGACCCTCGCCGGGGATCCCGTGACGGCCATCCTCGTCCGCGCCCCCTCCGGAGGCGAGATCGGTGGAATCAAGGTCGTCGCGGAAAACGGCTGGTTTGCGGCCCGTCCGTCCGGAACCGAGGAGGTCTACAAGCTTTACGCGGAGAGCTTCCGGAACGCGCTGCACCTCCGCCGGATCCAGGAGGAGGCGCAAGCGATGCTCGCCAAGCTTTTCGGCCAGTAGGCGCGGGGAGCCTACGCCGGGGGCCGCGAAGCTTCGAGAGCCTCCGGGTGCAGCACGAACTCATCGAGGCTGACGATCGCCTGCTCCACCGCCTCGGCTCCCTCCACTTCTTGGGGATCGAGGGAGTGGAGGAAGCGGCGGAACTGGAGGAGCGCCTTCAAGGCCTCCCCCTCGCTTCGGACCGATTCCCGAATCCGCCGGATCTCCCGGCGGGCGTCGATCTTCCCCTCCAGGACGAGCGTCTTGGCCAAGCCGAGGTTCTCGGCGACGGTGAACTCGTCGAAATAGATCCGCCGCAGGACCTCGAGCAGCCGCCCGCCCGCTCGCGCCCGTCTTTGCAGAAGCCGGCAGCTCCGCTCGATCTCCTCCATTGCGATCTCGACCATCCGGCGAAAGGCAAGGAGCTCCTGCGGATGGAGGCCCGGAAAGGAGAGGGCGGCCACCTGCCCGAGCTCTTCCTCGATCGGCGTCCGGTTGAGGATCCGCTTGATCGAGGGGAGAGGGCGGACGCGCAACGGCTCGAGCGGTTTTTTCCGCAGCGAGCGGTAGAGCCGCTCGGTGTCGTAGCCGCGCGCCTCGAACGGCGTTTCCAGGTAACCGACATAGCCGGCTTCCTGGAGGTTGGGGCGTCCGGCGCGCCCGGCCATCTGCAGAAACTCCATCTTGGCGATCGGGCCGGTTACGTAGCGCGCCAGCTGGGCGAAGAGGACCGTCCGCACCGGGAGGTTGATGCCCAGGGAGAGCGCATCGGTCGCCGCGACGGCCAGGAGCAGGTTTTCCCGGGCCAGCCGCTCGACGAAGAGCTTCTCCTTGTAGAGGAGGGTGCCGTGGTAGATGGCTACTCCGCCGGTCGCCATCCGGAGAAGATCGGGCCGGTCGACCCGGTAGCGCTTCGCCAGCTCCCGGACCCGCTCCCGCTGCGGCGCCCGCATCCGCCCGTGGGCGGCCGAGTAGAGTTCCCCCGCCAGCCCCATCACCGCTTTATAGGAGAAAGCGAAGACAAGCACCGGTGCCAGCTCTTCCCAGAGCCGCCGTGCGGAAGGCTCCCGGTCCAGATAGTGGATCGGAACCGGCCGGCGGCTCTGCTCGACCAGCTCGAGCGGCCGCGCCGCCAGCTGCGAAAGGTAGCCGAGGAAGCGGCGGGCATCGACCGTCGCCGATAGGAAAAGAAGATCGCTTTCCGGATGCGTGCCGGCGATCCCCTCGGCATAGGCCCGCGCCCGGTCGGGATTGTGGACCATGTAGTGGATCTCGTCGATGATCACGCGCTGCCGCGGCAGGCCGCAGAAGCGGTTGGCGTAGACCTCCTGGGTCATGCAGAGAATCGGCGCCTCCGGATTCCGCTTCACGTCACCGGTGAGAATGCCGACCTCGTCGCCGAACAGAGCCCGCAGCTCCAGATACCGTTCGTTGGAGAGGGCTTTGATCGGAGCGGTGAAGATCACCCGGCGGCTCCGCTCCTCCCAGAGCTTCGCCCAGCGATAGGCTACCACGGTCTTTCCGCTCCCGGTCGGGGCGGCGACCAGGGCGCTCTTGTCGCCCACGCGCGCCAGCGCCTCGGCTTGCCACGGATAGAGGTCGATCCGTTTTCCGTAGAGATTACGCATCGAAGGGTCAGCCGCGGCTGGAAGGCCGCGGAAGGGAGAGCAAAATCGGCACGGAGAACGTTCGGGCCTTTTCCTTCTTTGCTCAAGGGAATAAATAGGGAGGGGACCACGATCGCCCGCGCCGACCCGCCGGACGCGGATCGGACGGGCCTTCGGATCGATCGCGATGAAACGGGCTTGCGCCGAGCTGCCGCTGCACGACGGAAAGGCGCCCGCCGCCCTCTTCGAGCGGATGGTGCGCCTAGCCGGAGCGGTCGTGATGGCGATCGTCGACGAGCATGGTGCGGACGAGATGCTCCGCCGCCTCGCCGACCCCTGGTGGTTCCAGGCCTTCGGCTGCCTGCTCGGCTTCGACTGGCACTCCTCCGGCGTGACGACGGTGACCTGCGGCGCGCTCAAGGAGGCGTACCGGATCTATGGGAGCGAGCTGGGCATCGTGGCCGCCGGAGGGAAGGGCGGAAGCGGCCGGAAGGCGCCGGAGGAGATCGCCCGCGCTGCCGATCGCCTCGGCATCGCCCAAGGGGAGCGGCTCGTCTACGCCTCGCGGATGAGCGCCAAGGTCGATTCCGCCGCGCTCCAGGACGGCTACACGCTCTACCATCACAGCTTCTTCTTCACCCCCGCGGGGGCTTGGTGCGTGGTCCAGCAAGGGATGAACGCAGAGTGCGGCAGAGCCCGCCGCTACCACTGGATCGGCGAATCGGTCGCCGACTTCGTCTGCGAGCCGCATGCCGCGATCCGCGACCTCTCCGGCGCGTCCCGGGATGCCTCCTGTCCGGTGCCGGAAGTCCTTCTCAACATGATCGCCGCCGAGGCGGGACCCAATCGGGAGGCGAGCGCAGCCCTCGTCCGGGACGATCCCGCGCGGCTCCTCGAGACCCTGCGGGCGGCGATCGAAGGTCCTACCCTCTTTGCGCCGGCCCGCCACGCCCTTCTTCCCGTCGATGTCGACCTGCCGAGGCTCGGCCGAATCCTCTCCGCAGCCCACCAGGCGGGGCCGCAAGACTTCGAAACGCTGCTCGGGACCCCGCAGATCGGCCCCAAGGCGATTCGGAGCCTGGCGCTGACGGCCGAGCTCATCTACGGGACTCCGGTTTCCCGCCGCGATCCGGCCCGCTCGCCCCGCTGGGCGGACTATGCCTACGCGCATGGCGGCAAGGACGGGCACCCCTTTCCGGTCGACCGGCGCCTCTACGACCAGGATATCGCCGTTGTCACCGACGCGGTCCGCAAGGCGCGCCTCGGCCATACCGAAAAGACTGAAGCGTTGCGGCGGCTCGCCCGCCTCGGCGGCTGACGGATCGGCGGATCGCGCCGCAGCTTACTCCCCGTAAAGCTCGAGGAGCCGCCGCACCCGCCGTGCGCTCACGAGGAAAGCCGACTGGGGAAAGGTCAACACGGCGGGGCAACGCCCGATCTCCAAAAGAGAAGCTTCGCATCTTCCTGCGGAAGAGCGCACCTCGATCCGCCAGACATTGCGCCACTGCGTGGCGAAGAGCCACCACCGGCACCATCCCTCCATCCAGCCGATCACGGGCCCCCGGCCGAGGAAGCCGGAGAGCTGCTCGTAGTCGGCCGGCGAGAGCGGGTGGAGCAGCAGGTTGATCTCGCAGGGGCGGAGCTCCTGTTCCCAGGCGCGCGCCTTTTCGACCAGCTCCCGGAGAACGGCCCAAGCGGCGACGGATTCGGACGCGAGGGAGGAGGGCGGGAGGGCCAAGGCGGGAAGGGCGGCCGTCTTTTCGCCCACGAATGCTGGAAGGAGGCCCACGTCGATTGTATAGGAGAGACCTTCGGCTCCGCTCTGCTTCCCCGTGAGCCACACCCCGCTGAAGCTCGTGGCCACGGCCGTCCGGGCGTCGGTTCCCGGCGCCTCCACCACGGTCGCGCCCTCTCCCAGGATTCCCCGCAGCAACTCCTGCTCCCGGCGAGCGAGGCTCGCGAGCGGGATCTGCGCGGGCCGCTCCCATAGGCGCTGGCTCAGCAGCGCCTGCTCAAGGGCCAACAACACCTTTTCGATTTGCGAAACCGAATCCGGGGAGGGCATCGCGGGTTGCCGAGGCAAGGCCTTTTGCTTTGCCGTCCCGGCATTTTGCCGCCGCGGGGGAAGCTTATCGCCGCCGTCCGCCGGCGGGGTCGAGGGTTTTTTTGCAGGAGGCATGACGGGAGGACTCCACGAGCAAGACAGAATTCCGGCTCCCTCCGGAATTTCGGGTAGAGGCGCCGGCCGGCCGCTTCGCGCGAGCCGTTACCTTTTCCGCGCCGGTCCGAAGGCCGGCGCGCGGCAAGTAACTGTTCATTACCAACGGCTGACTCGGCTATTCTTAAGAAAAGGCTCGCTCGCCGCAAGCCGGAAGTCGCCGGGGTAACCCCAGGAGCAACTGCGGCATTTCCCCGGACGTGGACCATTTTCCTACCGGGCAAGGAAGAGCCGGCCGCGGACAGCCGGCGCGAAATCCCGGTTGTCGTTCCGCCGCGGGAAACGTACCCTCGTTTGCTGTCCGCTCTCCCGGCGGAATTTCCCGGCGCCGGCGCCGCGGACCCGAGGGGGACAGGTGGCAGAGGGGTTGAATGCGGCGGTCTTGAAAACCGCTAGCCTGCAAGGGCTCGTGGGTTCGAATCCCACCCTGTCCGCCGGCTTCCTGCCTTTCCCGTCGCGAGCGGAGGCAGAAGGAGCGTTCCGGGAGGTCCGCCCGAGAAGCACGGGCGCGCGTGCACGGGGAGCGGATGAGAGCCGAAAGCCGGAGCCGGTGTCGGGTCGCTTCGTCCCTCTTCCTGTTCTCATCCAGGAGAAAGGTCCGCCGCCGGCCATTCTCAGTCCTCCATTTCCTCTTCCTCCTGCGCATCCGCCGGCAGGGCGCTGGCGGCTTCCACCAGAGCGAGGAACGCGCTCCGGTAGCCGTAAGGATCCTTGCCCCGGCCCTCGAGCGCGAGCCTCCGCACCAGCGGCCAGCTGCTCCGGCCTTTCCAGCGCGACTTGGTCAGCATCTGCCCGAAGGCGACGACGGCGGCGGCGAAGCGGAACTCTTCGGAGCTCGCCTCCCACGACTGTCCGCGATCCGTGAACGGGAATTCCAGCCGCCGGCTCTTCTTTTCGCCGGGCTGCTTGTACCGGATCTTGACCGTGAGCAGCTCGTTCGAAACGGCCGGATCGACGGCCGCTCCGCCCGCCCCTCCCTTTTCCGGCGGATTGGGCTGATACCGGAGCGGATCGACCTCCGAACGGGACGGCGCCTTGCCGTCCGCGGGAATGATCTCGTAGAGGGCGGTCACGGTATGGCCCGCGCCGATCTCGCCCGCGTCTTTGGTGTCGTCGTTGAACTCCTCCTCGGCCAATCGCCGCTTCTCGTAGCCGATCAGGCGGTGGGCCGAGACCTTCCTGGGGTTGAACTCCACCTGGAATTTCACGTCCTCGGCCACGGTGTAGAGAGTCTTGTGCAGGTCCGCTCCGAAAACCTTGCGCGCCTCCTCCAGGGTGTCGATGTAGGCGTAGTTGCCGTTGCCCCGGTCGGCGAGCTTGACCAGCATCGAGTCGTTCAGGTTGTCCATGCCGAAGCCGAGGACGGTAAGATAAATCCGCTTTTTCGCCTTCTTGGCGATCAGATCGAGCAGCTCGCTCTGGCTGGTGATGCCGACGTTCCAATCTCCGTCGGTCGCCAGGATCACCCGGTTGTTTCCTTCCGGAAGAAAGCTCCGTTCCGCCAGATCGTAGGCCATCTCGATGCCCGAAGCCCCGTTGGTCGAGCCCCCCGCTTCCAGGGTGCCGAGCGCTCGCCGGATCTTCTCCTTGTCGCCGGTGGGCAGGAGGACGCAGCCGGCGGCCCCCGCGTAGACCACGATCCCTACCCGGTCCTTCTCCCCGAGCTGATCGACCAGGTAGTCGAGGCTTTGCCGCAGAAGGGGAAGCTTGTTGGGCATGGCCATCGAGCCGGAGACGTCGATCAGGAAAACGAGGTTGCTGGGCGGAACCGATTCCCGAGGTAGCTCCCTGGCCTTGATCCCGATCCGGACGAGCCGGTGATCCGGGGCCCAGGGGCAGGAGGCGGACTCGACGTTGACCGAGAAAGGCTCGTCTCCTTTGGGGCCGGGATAATCATAAGGAAAATAGTTGATCAGCTCCTCGATCCGAACCGCTCCTTTCGGCGGCCAATGCTTCCGGTCGAGCAGATAGCGCCGGACGATCGAGTAGCTGGCCGTGTCGACATCGGCGCTGAAGGTCGACAGCGGGTGGTCGTAGACCTGCAGGAACCGGTTCTCCGCAATCGCGTCGAAGGCATTCCGATTCACCCCCTCCCCATGGTCGGACTCCTGCCCGGCCGCAAGCACGCCGGGACGCGCGCGGGGAACGGGAGCTTGACCCGCACCGAGATGCCCAGGCAAGGCCCTGGCGCTTCCTAGAACGCCCGCAACAAAAGGCACCATGGACGATGTCATTGCTCCTTCGGTGGTCGCGCCGGCGAACCCTTCTGCCTCGGCGACTTTCCCTTCGTCCGGCTGCCGCGCCCGCCGGTTCCGGCCCCTCCCGGAGTCCGCCGCCTGCGGGGGCGAGGTCGCGGAAGCCGCGGCTATCCCGGACCGCGCCCGGACAGCCGGCGCCGGCGGACCGGTGATTGCCGCCGTCGCCCGGGACGGGGAAGAAACCGAGCCGCTCGGACTCCTCTCCGTTTCCGCCGCCGCGGCCGGCACGTGCGGTGTATGCGCCGGATCCTCCCTTCGTTGGGAAAGCGAGGGAGGGAAGGAGCCGAGAAGGCCGAGGAGGAGGCCGGCGACAAGCACGCAGAAGAAAAGACCCGCCAGCGCGGGTATAGGAAACGGGCCCGGCAGGCGCCACGGGAGCGAGGGAATCCATCGGCCGAACCGCAGCCTTTTGCCCTGATCCAAACGGAAGCGGCTCCGCGCGGTTTCTTGCCTGCGTTCCTGCTCCTCCCGCAGGAGGATCTCCTCTCGGGAGAACCCTTCGCGAAGCAGCCGAACCGCTTTGCGGATTTCCTTCTCTTCGGGATCGCCGGCAAGGATGCCTTCCAACGCCTCGATCTCTTCCGGCGTGAAGATTTCCCTTTCTCCTAAAAGAAAGGCCGTGATTCTCGGATCGTCCGCGTTCATAGATTTCCTCCGTCGTTGCCGAAGGGAACCGCCTGAAGCTCCTCCTTCAGCAGCTCCCGCAGCCGCTTGAGCCCCACATGGAGCAGAAAGCCGACGTTGGTGACCGAAATATTCATGACTTGAGCGATCTCTTTGTAGGAGAGCTCGTCCTGAAACCGCAGCCGGATCGCCTCCCGTTGCGACCGCGTCAGCCGCTTCTGGCACTGGAGCACCCGGTCGACCAGCTCCGCCCGCTCGAGCGCTCTTCGGGGCGTCGGCCCGACCGATGGTAGGCTCATCAACGCCTCTTCCCGGATCAGCGGCTTGCGTTTCCGCAGATGATCCAAAGCCCCGTTGCGCGCGACCGTGAACAGCCAGGCGGTCCAGCGTCGCCGATGTTCTCCTCCCTCGCCGTCGGCGTCGCCCGCCGGCGGGTGCTCCCGCTGGCGCAGGGCTTTTGCTAATTTGAGGAAGCTCTCTTGGACGATGTCGCGGGCGGACTCCGTATCGTCGACGAGGGATTTCGTGTAGAGAAGGAGCTTGCTCTCCCATGTGGAAAAGAGCTCCTGAAAGAGGATCGCATCCGTCGTGTCCGGATTCATAATCCCTTGATAGGACAAACGCGCGTCGGCTCTTTTTCTTAGAACTAAAGAGGAAGTAGAGCGCGCGGTCCTGCGCCGCTCGGGAGAGAACCGGGGGCCGGAGGGCGGTCTCCGCGCCCGCCTCCGGTTTGCGCCGGCCGGGCAGCCTTCCGGCCCGGCGGGAGATGCGGTCGATCGCCGATCGAGATTGACGCGATCCGCCATCGCGTGGCGTAGTGGACCAAAGCCTCCCGGGGAAACGATTTGCCCGGATTTTTCGGCTGGCGGCCGGAAGGCGAGAGCCGAGCCGTCGCGTCGTGGGAGCGGGCGCGCTTCGAGCGGATCGGGCGGCTGGTGGAGGTGGAGAACCGCCGGCGGAATGGTGGTCTATCCGAAGCCGCGATTGAGCCTGCCGGGATTCGGGGAAAGCCTCTTTCCGTGTTTACTGCGTCGGCTAGCGATCGGGCGGCCGCATCCGGTTGGGCCATCGATAGAAAACGCATGTGCGGCTGCGTGGCGGCTTCGCGTTCCGAGTAGCGCCGCTCGACGCCTGCCTCCGGTTCTACAATACAACAATAGATGTTGGGGTTCGCATGATTACCTTCTAGAAAATCGCCGTCCGTTGCTGATCGGGCGTGCGGTGCTTCGGGAGGTTGTGGCAAGCTGGAAAGCCGAGGTAAAGATATGAGAATCACCCTGCACAAAAATGCGACGACTACGCCGGCGATCCGCACGGCGATTCAACGGGCGAAGGGCAGCGATTACGAGTTGGCGAGGCAGTTTCGCGTGACTCGGGAGACGATTCGTCGGTGGCGCAAGCGGGATTTTGTCGAGGATGCCAGCCACACCCCGCATCATCTTCCGACGACACTCAATCCGGGACAGGAAGAGCTGGTGATCTACTTGCGCACGCAGCTCCGGCTGCCGCTGGACGATCTGCTGGCCGTCATCCGCGAATTTATCGAACCCTCCATGACCCGCTCGGCCTTGGGCCGGCTCCTGCGGCGCCGAGGCCACTCCCGGCTGCCTCAACCGGAAAAACCGGCCAATCCCACTCAACCCTTTAAAGTTTACCTGCCGGGCTACTTTCATGTGGACCTCAAATACCTGCCCCAGATGGCCGACGAGACGTCTCGCCGTTATGTCTTCGTCGCCATCGATCGAGCCACCCGTTGGGTCTTCTTGGCGGTCAAGCGTGCAAAGACCCCAGCGGCCGCCCGCAGCTTTCTCCAGGCGCTGGCCAAGGCGGCACCCGTGAAAATCCGAACCATCCTCACCGATAACGGCAAGGAGTTCACCGATCGCGTCTTCGGCCAAGCAGCCAAGGATGCTACCGGAGCCCATGAGTTCGACGCGCTCTGCCAAGCATTGGGAATCGAGCACCGCCTGACCAAGCCAAAGTCGCCTCGCACCAATGGCATGGTGGAGCGCTTCAACGGAAGACTGGCGCAGATCCTCCGTACTCATCACTTCCAAAGCTCCCTCGACCTGAAAACCACGCTCCACCGCTACGCCTGGCTCTACAACGAACACCACCCTCAAAAATCGCTCAATCACCAAACCCCACTTCAGGCCCTAAAAACATGGCAACAATCCCATCCGCATCTCTTCCAAAAAGCAGTACGCAATCATGCGGGACCTGACAAATAGAGAACGGCTGCATCAGGGGCTTGATTATAGTGGACCCCGATTTTGAGACAGGGATTTAAGCTGCCATCTTGGGAGGGTGATGGCATGAGCGAAGGCAGGAAGCGCAAGGCACATAGCGCGGAGTTCAAGGCGAAGGTGGGAATGGAAGCGATCCGGGGGTTGAAGACGCTCAACGAGATTGGGCAGCAGTACGGGGTGCATCCAGTCGTGGTCGGGCATTGGAAGAAAGAGCTCCTGGAGCGGGCGGCGACGATTTTTGAAGGGAAGCGAGGGCCGAAGCCGGCTGCGCATGCGGATGAAGATCGGCTGTATGGGGAGATTGGTCGGCTGAAGATGGAGCTGGACTGGCTTAAAAAAAAGTCCGGACTATGAGCAGCGAGGCACGGATAGGCTGGATAGAGCGAGAGGCGGAACTGGCGGTGGTGCGGCAATGCGAACTGGCAGGGGTGGCGCGGGCTACGTTCTACGGGCGGGGGGCGTCTGGCGAGCAAAGCGAGGAGGATTTGCTGCTGTGCCGGCTGATGGATGAGGAATACACGCGGCGGCCGTTTTACGGCAGCCGGCGGATGGTGGTTTTTCTGGGGCGACTGGGATATGTCGCAAACCGCAAGCGGGTGCAGCGGTTGATGCGCCATATGGGGTTGGCTGGGATGGCGCCGGGGCCTTCGACGAGCGTGGGACATCCCGAGCAGGCTGTTTATCCCTACCTGCTGCGCGGCGTGGAGGTCAGCCGACCCGATCAGGTTTGGAGCTCCGACATTACGTACATTCAACTCCTGCGAGGTTTTGTTTATCTGGTGGCGATCATCGACTGGTACTCGCGGCGGGTACTGGGCTGGCGGATCAGCAACAGCCTGGACAGCTCGTTCTGCGTCGACTGCCTGGAGGATGCGCTGGCTCTGTACGGGAAGCCGGAGATCTTCAATAGCGATCAGGGCTCCCAGTTCACCAGCGCTACGTTCACGGGCATGCTCAAGGGCGCAGGCATTGCGATTAGCATGGATGGACGGGGTCGAGCGTTGGACAATATTTTTGTCGAACGGCTCTGGCGCAGCCTCAAGCATGAGGATGTGTATCTGAAGGGGTACGGCACGGTGGCCGAGTTGACGCTCGGGCTGGAGGAGTATTTTGCCTTCTACAACGGCGAGCGTCCGCACCAGTCGCTGGGCTACCGAACACCGAACGCCGTTTATGCGGATGGCAATGGAGGAGGGGCCAGCATCCCGGATCATTTCGGCGGAACGCGGGGAGAACGCCCTGCTCCGCTACGCTGCGCAGGAGATTCTCCCCGCGCAACAACAGGGCAGCGCTGTTCCGCTGCGACTGAAGGAATAGATGCAGCTTAAATTCAGAGGAAATCTGTCTTGCCATCGGGGTCCACTGAAGGGTAATGGAAGAAACCCCAAAAGAGAACCGGGGGGGGCTGGCAGCGGCCCATTGCTTCCAAGCCCTTTCGATTCCTAATTGTCAGGTCCCGCATGATTGCGTACTGCTTTTTGGAAGAGATGCGGATGGGATTGTTGCCATGTTTTTAGGGCCTGAAGTGGGGTTTGGTGATTGAGCGATTTTTGAGGGTGGTGTTCGTTGTAGAGCCAGGCGTAGCGGTGGAGCGTGGTTTTCAGGTCGAGGGAGCTTTGGAAGTGATGAGTACGGAGGATCTGCGCCAGTCTTCCGGTGAAGCGCTCCACCATGCCATTGATGCGAGGCGACTTTGGCTTGGTCAGGCGGTGCTCGATTCCCAATGCTTGGCAGAGCGCGTCGAACTCATGGGCTCCGGTAGCATCCTTGGCTGCTTGGCCGAAGACGCGATCGGTGAACTCCTTGCCGTTATCGGTGAGGATGGTTCGGATTTTCACGGGTGCCGCCTTGGCCAGCGCCTGGAGAAAGCTGCGGGCGGCCGCTGGGGTCTTTGCACGCTTGACCGCCAAGAAGACCCAACGGGTGGCTCGGGTCCTTGGCGACGAAGACATAACGGCGAGACGTCTCGTCGGCCATCTGGGGCAGGTATTTGAGGTCCACATGAAAGTAGCCCGGCAGGTAAACTTTAAAGGGTTGAGTGGGATTGGCCGGTTTTTCCGGTTGAGGCAGCCGGGAGTGGCCTCGGCGCCGCAGGAGCCGGCCCAAGGCCGAGCGGGTCATGGAGGGTTCGATAAATTCGCGGATGACGGCCAGCAGATCGTCCAGCGGCAGCCGGAGCTGCGTGCGCAAGTAGATCACCAGCTCTTCCTGTCCCGGATTGAGTGTCGTCGGAAGATGATGCGGGGTGTGGCTGGCATCCTCGACAAAATCCCGCTTCCGCCACCGACGAATCGTCTCCCGAGTCACGCGAAACTGCCTCGCCAACTCGTAATCGCTGCCCTTCGCCCGCCAGAATCGCCGTGCGGATCGCCGGCGTAGTCGTCGCATTTTTGTGCAGGGTGACTCTCATATCTTTACCTCGGCTTTCCAGCTTGCCACAACCTCCCGAAGCACCGCACGCCCGATCAGCAACGGACGGCGATTTTCTAGAAGGTAATCATGCGAACCCCAACACCTAATAGGGAGGGAAGAGGTGATCAAAAATCAATCTATAAACCGCTTCCATCGGTCGGCCGTGCTGGGAGCGCCTTCATTCCGCCACGGAATACGGCAACTTATGCTCGAAGACATGGTCCCGGGCCGCACCGGCAGCGCCTTGGTTGATGGCGCGTTTTTTAACACCCGGCTCCTCCTCCGATTGTGCGCCACCTTCTCCGTCCAGGCAGAGCTGCTGCCGTCGAACTTCGATCGCGACGTATGCGCCGCTCGTGCAGGTGGAGCGCTCCTTTTGGGGGAAGAGATAGCCGAAGGGTGGAGGGAAAAGACCGCCGCTGGAACTGCGGAGCAGGCTAGATGAAGCAGGACATACCGCCGGTCCAGCGGGCTTACACCCTTCGGCTCGGCCGCGGGGCCGCGGAGAGCCCTTCGTGTCATAGGAGCGTTTGCGATGACTGGCGTGACCGGCTCTGGAAGACTCACGAAGCGGTCAACAAGGGAGCCAAGGCGTTCGGCGAGTGGCTCCTGACGCTCCGCGGAGGTCTCTGCCATACGCTCATCGATATTGATGTGCCGGGGAAGGGGGGGAGGCCGGCGCGGCGACCCACAGACCGGGAGCGGAGCAACAGGCGGATCTTGCTGGCGCTATCGTGGCTGACCGTCGAGGATGAGCGAGGGGCGCCCAACATAGTCGCCAGAGCAACCGAAGAGGACAACCGGCGGGCGCAAGCGGTCGAAAAAGCGCTCCGCACAATTCTGGAAAAGCGGGGTGTCCCGAAGGACGAGATCGAAGAGTGGTTGCGCGATTGCAAGCCGTCCCTCGGAGCGCGCCTCCGAGAGGGTGCGGTCTGGGTCAATCGGAGCGAGGTCTTCGATAAACGGAGCAAAGAACTGGCAGGCCTGGATCGGCATTACGCTCAGTCCACCATTATGGACTTCTTCGGGCCGGAAGCAGAGTACCTCACCCTACCCGTCCAAGATCAAGATAGGGAGACCCCGTCTCTCTCTGTCGGCGACGAATCCGACGACGCCGCTGTATTCGGTGAGGAAACGGAATTTAGTGTCCGCGCTCGCCGGTGGATCAGCACCAATTTCGGAGCAGGAAGAAAAAGCGACTGCGGAAAGATCGGCCGGCACCTGCGCCTGTTGGCGAAGGCCGATCTGAGCCGGTTCGGCAGCCGTCCCAAAGCCGAACTGGTCGAGGAGATGGCGAAATTGGTCTGCGGAACAACCGTGGATTTCGACGGTCTAGTTAGAGGCATCGGCTGGTCTACGGGTCGGCCTTCCAAGGGGTACATCGCCATCAAGAGCCTACCGGAACATCCGAGTCGGACCGACATCGAGAGGATGCAGAAGACGCTTTGCGAAGAAGCCGGAAAGAAGGAGGGGAAGTCGGCAGGGCTCGGAAAGCCGCAATGGATGCAGGATCTGCGCCAATGGGTTGAGGAATGCTGCGGGATGCCTTTCCGGACCGATCGCGATCACACCGATGAGTACTCGGTCATGCTCGATCACGCCGCCCGGCGGGTGTCGGCGGCGCATTCGTGGATCAAAAAAGCCGAACAACGGCGACGGGAGTTTGAAAAGGCCGCCAGAATTCTCGTACGATTGCAGGATCGAGCACCGCAAGCAAAGGCGTGGCTCGATCGGTACTGTGCCGACCGAGCGGCGGCGACCGGAGCGGGCGTCGACTCCGGCTACCGAATTCGAAGGCGGGCGATCGCGGGCTGGGAGCCTGTCGTCAAAGCATGGGCGGGGACGCGCAGCGGCACGGAGGAGGAGCGGATCATCGCCGCTCGGCAGATGCAGGATGAGCTGAAGGGGGAAAAGTTCGGCGACATCCAACTCTTCGAGGATCTTGCAGCGGACGAAGCCTCCTGTGTGTGGCGCGGGCGCGACGGGAAGCCCGATCCATCGATCCTAGTGGATTACGTGGAGGGCAGCACGGCGGAGCACGACCGGAAGCGATTCAGGGTGCCGGCGTATCGACATCCCGACGCTCTCCGACATCCGGTCTTCTGCGAATTCGGGAAGTCCCGGTGGAGGATCAAATTTGCCATCCATGAAAACCGCAAGGAGGAAACACGCCAGGCGGAGCAGGAAGGCAGGGCCGCTAGGCGGAAGAAGGGCGGCCATCCGAACCTCCATGGCCTCCAGATGCGCCTGTGGGACGGAAGAAGTGCGGACGACGTGGATCTGCGCTGGTCCTCCAAGCGTTTCGCGGCGGATCTAGGGCTCAACCACGAGCCTGACGCAAACGCTCCGAAGGTGTCGCGCGCGGATCGGCTGGGGAAGGCGGCATCGAAAGCGGTCGGCCCGGTGGTCGTCATGAACGTCTTCCAGGAGAAAGACTGGAATGGGCGGTTGCAAGCGCCGCGCGCGGGCTTGGAACGGATTGCCAAGCTCGAGGAAAAGGGCGATAGAGAGCGCGCTCAAGCCGCGCGAAGCCGTCTGCCCTGGTTCCTCTCGTTCTCGGCGCGGTTGCTTCCGAAGGGACCGTTCATCTCGTATGCGCGGTCCCTCGGGTTTGCCCTGAACCCGAGAGGAAAGTGTGACCCCAACGCCGCCGCAAACAAGGGCCGCAAGCAGCTCGCCAAGCTGATGCTTTCGCGGCTCCCGGGACTTCGCCTTCTGGCGGTGGATCTCGGCCATCGGTTCGCCGCCGCCTGTGCCGTATGGGAAGCCCTTTCGCCCGATGCGTTTGCGGAGCAGATCCGCAGGCTCGGCGCCAGGGGAACCGGTGCTGACGATATGTACCTCCATGTCAAACAGACCGGAAGCGACGGCAAACCCAGGACGCACGTCTACCGCCGCATCGGACCCGATAAGCTCCCTGATGGATCCGAGCATCCAGCCCCCTGGGCCCGTTTGCAGCGGCAATTTTTACTCAAGCTGCAAGGGGAGGAGGAACCCGCCCGTTGGGCGGCTCGCCAGGAAACGGACAAGGTCCTTCGATGGGAACAGGACCTTGGCCGTGACCGCACCGATCCGCAGGACGCCCTGCCTCATCGGGTCGACGAGCTGATGTCCGAAGCGGTCAGGACATTCAGGCAAGCTTTGCGCCGCCATGCCGATAGGGCGCGCATCGCCTTCAACCTCGCCTCGACCGAGAAGCTTCTGCCGGGCGGGGCCACGGAGAAGCTCGACCAGGCTGGTCGTGTTGAACTCCTTACGCAAACCCTCATCCTTTGGCACGACCTGTTCACAGCCAAGGGCTGGAAGGATCAGTGGGCGGCCCACGAGTGGCAGAAGCGAGGATTATCGGAGGTGCCGATCCCGGAAGAAAAGGACGCAAGTCCGGCGGCACGGCGAGGGCTGCGGAAACAACTGGAGGACGCTTTCAAACCGTATGCGGAACGATTGGCCAGCACCGATCTCGCTGACTGGTCCAGATCCTGGTCTGATCGCTGGAAGAAGGATGACGCGGAATGGGTCGACCGGCTCAAGGAGCTGAAGCGATGGATCGCCCCGCGCTGTCTGAAACGCAAGAAGGAGGCGCGCGCCGCCGCCCGATATGTCGGCGGGCTTTCGCTCACCCGCATCAACAGGATCTCGGAACTCTATGAGATCCTCAAGGCCTTCAAGATGCGGCCCGAGCCGCAGAACTTGCGCAAGAACATTCCGGAGAAGGGCGACGATGCCCTCGCAAATTTCCATCGACGCCTGCTGGATGTGCGCGACCGCCTCCGCGAACAAAGGGTTAAGCAATTGGCCAGCCGAATTGTCGAGGCCGCGCTGGGTGCGGGACGCATCAAGATCCCGAAGCGAGGCTGCGCGGCAAAACGTCCCCGTCTGCCGGAACGCCCGCGCAATCCGGTGGATGCCCCCTGTCATGCGGTCGTCGTCGAGTCGCTCCGGCATTACCGTCCCGATGACCTGCGCCTGCGGCGGGAGAACCGTCTCCTGATGGAATGGTCCAGCGCCAAAGTGCAGAAGTACCTTTCCGAGGAATGCCAGCTTTACGGCCTTTGTTTCCTGGAGGTTCCCGCTAACTACACAAGCCGTCAGTGTAGCCGCACCGGACTCCCTGGAATGCGATGCGTTGGGGTTTCCGCGGACCAATTTCTCCATGCCCGCCGGTGGCAGCGGGAGGTCGAGGCGGCGCGGAAGAGGCTGGCCAAGAACGGAATTGATCCCAGGGACCGTTTCCTTATCAAACTTGCCGATCGGCTGAAGAAGCTTGCAGCGGATCAAAAGCTCTTCCTCTTCCCATCCACCGTGCTCGTTCCTCAACAAGGCGGCGATCTCTTCCTCGCAGCGCCCCCGCAGGACGCGGATCTCGCCGGCGTCTCCGAACCAGCGCTCCAGGCCGACTTGAATGCTGCCGCCAACATCGGCCTTCGGGCGTTGCTTGACCCGGATTGGGCCGGGCGATGGTGGTATGTGCCCTGTAGGGGCGGCACGTCGGAGCCTATAATGGATAAGATCAAGGGATCTGCGGCTTTTGCGGGCATACAGAGGAAGCTTCCGGTCGACGGCGGCGCTTCCTCTCCGCCCGCCGATAAAGGCCGCACGGGCACTCGAGAAGTCGAGAACCTCTGGCGGGATCCTTCAGCCGATGGCTTGGATAAGGGTATCTGGAGGCCTACCCGGGCATACTGGAACGCTGTTCAGTCGCGGGTGGTCCGGTTGCTCCTACGGAGTTACGGTCTCGATAGTTGATTTGCAGTTGTTCGTAAGGAGGATGCGCCCCCCTTTCGGGGAGGACGCCGATAAGCGACGGAGAAGCGGAGCGGCGTTGTGGACGAGAGCCTTTGGTCGGCGCGAAACGTCGCCGAATATGCTTATTGCCCGCGCCTTTTTTACTACATGCAGGTCGAGGGCGTCTTCCTGCCGAGCAGCGACACCGAGAAGGGCGTCGCGCTTCATCGCAGGGTGGATAAGCCCAGCGCGGCACGGGACGATCAGGACGGGTCGACCGCCGACCCCGATCGGCCCCGAGTGGTGCGAAGCCTTGCCCTCACAAGCTTGAAGCTCGGCTTTACCGCGACGCTGGACATCGCAGAGATCGCAGGAGAGGTTGCCGTTCCTGTTGAATACCGCAAAGGCCGGCCGAAGCGGACGACCATGGCCCCGCCGCCGGACGATCCAGGAGAGGCCGACAATCCTCCTCTTTCGGTCAAGGAGGCTTGGCCGACCGATCGGATTCAAGTCGGACTCCAGGCTGTGCTTCTTGAGGAAAACGGCTACAGGGTTTCGGAGGCTGTCCTCTACTACGCAGAGGAGAAGCTTCGTCTGAAGCTGGCCGTTGACGCGAATCTCAAGGCTGAGGCCCTGGCAGTCCTGGAGGCGGCGAAGGAGTGCGCTAGGGGGCCAAGGCCCCTGCCTCTGGTGAACGACCCGCGTTGCCTCCGATGTTCCCTGCAACCCATCTGCCTGCCGGATGAGGTGAATCACCAACGTTTGCCGGCCGTGCCGGAGAAGCTGCCGCCGAGGAAAATCTGGCCGCCGCGCCATGAAGGCATTCAGGTCGTTGCCCAGCAAAAGGGTACGAAGATCGGCGTGAATGGGATGACGCTGACGGTCACGGACAAGAACGGCGTAACGATCAAGACCCTCCCTCTGGCGAATGTCGAGAGTCTCTCTCTACTCGGTTCGGTGCAGATGAGCACCCAGGCGGTCCATGTTTTGGCCGACCGGGGAATCCCGGTTGCCTTTCTCTCCGCTGCGGGTCGGATGGTCGCGATGATCGACCCGCTCGACTCCGTTAGCGCCGAGGTTCGGCGGGCGCAGATTCGAAAGCTCGACCGGCCGGATGCCTGCCTCGATCTCTCGCGCTCGCTTGTGGCTGCCAAGATCCTGAACCAGCGAACGCTGCTCATGCGGAACCATTCTTCACTGCCGTCGACCGTTTCGATGGGCTTGCTGCGAGAAGCCGAGGGCGCGTCCTCCGCCGGCTCTCTCGATGCGCTCCGCGGGCATGAAGGGCAGGCGGCCGCTATCTACTTTGCCCATTTCGCGGGGATGCTAAAAACGCCGCTTGCGACCGACTTCCAAGCAAACGGGCGGCGACGCCGCCCGCCACCCGACCCGATAAACGCCTGCCTCTCGATGGGCTACGCGATGCTCACGCATGAGTGTGTCGCGGCGCTTCGGGTTGCTCGACTCGAGCCATCGATTGGTGGCTTTCACACCTCAAAGCCGGGCCGACCCGCTCTTGCCCTGGACGTGATGGAGCCGTTCCGGCCCTTGATCGCCGACTCCGTGGCTATCGCGGCTTTCAACCGAAGGGAGTTGACGGAGGGACACTTCCTGCGCACGGCAGCCGGTTGCTCTTTTACAGACGCGGGGCGCAGAGCTTTTTTTGATGCATACGGACGCAGGATGGACACGGAGGTTACTCATCCGGTGTTCGAGTATCGCCTCAGCTATCGGCGGATGATCGTCCTTCACGCGCGAATGATAGCCGCTTGGTTCGTCGGGGAGATTCCGACTCCGGCTTTCTTGACCACTCGCTGACGGTGCTGAGGAATCGATGCGTCGCTGCTACCTAGTCTGTTATGACATTCGGGATCCAAAGCGTCTGCGGCGCGTCCATAAGGTTCTCAAAGGATATGGCGAAGCTTGGCAGCTCTCGGTGTTCTTTTGCGTCCTGCAGGACATCGATCGTGTCCGACTGCAGTCGGAGCTCGAGGAGCAGATGAATCTGAGCGAAGATCAGGCGGTGATCTTGGACCTCGGGGCAAGCGAGCAAGAGGCACGGAAGGCGGCGACGGTGATCGGACACTCGCTCCCGGAGCAGTATGGTGGTGTGGTAGTTGTTTGACAGCGGGGCGGATCTGTGTAAAGATGGAGTTTGGCCCCTAGAGGGGGCCGGAACGCCAGGTACGTGTCTCTCCCTTCGATGGGTATAGCACCTGGCGTCGATCAGTTTTGCGCCGAACCGCGCAAGTTCTTTGAAATCGGGAGGCGAGCGTGGAGGTGGCGGAGAGGGCCCCAAGAGATGCTCGCATCCTTACAACGCGCTGACTATGAGAAACATGTTGTTTCCGGAAGAGCAACGTCAAACGAGACAGGTGCGCCGCGAAGATCCGCACTCGCATCTGTCCTAGGAGCGGTTGTATTGCAAATGCTTACAAAGCGGCGGCGGTTCGGGTCGGCGCAGGCCTGATCGACGGACACTAGGCTGACGGGGGTCATCGACGCGCCCGACCTGGTGCGGTTCGGGTCGGCGCAGGCCTGATCGACGGACACCTTGAACGGAACGATGTTTTGAAACCGCGCTACCAGCGCGGTTCGGGTCGGCGCAGGCCTGATCGACGGACACCTGTATTCATGATTCCTTACCATTTCCCCGTCGCGCGGTTCGGGTCGGCGCAGGCCTGATCGACGGACACGAGATAATCTCGGATCAACTGCGCCTTATGGAGTCCGCGGTTCGGGTCGGCGCAGGCCTGATCGACGGACACTTTCCAGCAGCGGGGCGTTTATACAGGTCCCTGCGGGCGGTTCGGGTCGGCGCAGGCCTGATCGACGGACACTGGACGGAGACGAAGTAAGATGAAGAACGTGACGAGCGGTTCGGGTCGGCGCAGGCCTGATCGACGGACACATACCACTTTTGCGCGCGTTCTTGTTCAGCCTTTAGCGGTTCGGGTCGGCGCAGGCCTGATCGACGGACACTCGGTACTGTATCGAGGGCCGGACGGTACGCCGGGGCGGTTCGGGTCGGCGCAGGCCTGATCGACGGACACTGGGAGCTTCTCAATGTTATTCCGATCGCTCCAGGCGGTTCGGGTCGGCGCAGGCCTGATCGACGGACACTCGTGCCCGTGGTATATTCCGCCGCAGGTTCCGTGCGGTTCGGGTCGGCGCAGGCCTGATCGACGGACACTCGGTATTGTATCGAGGGCCGGACGGTACGCCGGGAGCGGTTCGGGTCGGCGCAGGCCTGATCGACGGACACTCGAGAGGACCTCTAAGCGGTTTCCCCGTAGGATGCGGTTCGGGTCGGCGCAGGCCTGATCGACGGACACCCCAGTTGACGAGGTACCGCCCGATAGTCAGACCGTCTGCGGTTCGGGTCGGCGCAGGCCTGATCGACGGACACGAGGGTCGGGCGGTATGCATCTCGTCGTCCGATACGCGGTTCGGGTCGGCGCAGGCCTGATCGACGGACACACATGTGCGGGACCATCGCGTACAGGGACATCGCGCGGTTCGGGTCGGCGCAGGCCTGATCGACGGACACCGTTTCGTGGGCGGTTCTTCTGTCTTGGGGGCGGGTGCGGTTCGGGTCGGCGCAGGCCTGATCGACGGACACTTCGGCGGCTGGCACGTGGAAATCACGGGCGCGCGGGCGGTTCGGGTCGGCGCAGGCCTGATCGACGGACACATCGGCCCCGCGAGCGATTCGCGCGGAAGCTCACCAGCGGTTCGGGTCGGCGCAGGCCTGATCGACGGACACTACAAACGCTTTCTCAAACCCGCAGGCGTACAGGCTGTGGTTCGGGTCGGCGCAGGCCTGATCGACGGACACCGCATATGGCAATATCCGGTTAGGGACGGCACGTGGCGGTTCGGGTCGGCGCAGGCCTGATCGACGGACACGCTTGCTGGACACATTCCTTCTCCTTCGTCTCTTCGGCGGTTCGGGTCGGCGCAGGCCTGATCGACGGACACAGCAGGGCTGCCGACTTGAGCGCGGCAATGACCCGCGGTTCGGGTCGGCGCAGGCCTGATCGACGGACACGTCGATGCGCCCAATGGCCTCTCGGCCCAGGTGTGCGGTTCGGGTCGGCGCAGGCCTGATCGACGGACACGTCGTGAGCGCCAGGAGCCGTCGGTGGACTGCTTGCGCGGTTCGGGTCGGCGCAGGCCTGATCGACGGACACATAAAGGCGCTTAAGTCTTTGACCAGCAGCGTTTGCGGTTCGGGTCGGCGCAGGCCTGATCGACGGACACACCTGCAGGCCAGGGTGAAGCCGGTCACCGGTGGCCGCGGTTCGGGTCGGCGCAGGCCTGATCGACGGACACAGCAGGGCTGCCGACTTGAGCGCGGCGATGACCCGCGGTTCGGGTCGGCGCAGGCCTGATCGACGGACACCCACAACCAAATGCGTATGAATCTGCGGATCGAGGCGGTTCGGGTCGGCGCAGGCCTGATCGATTGGCACATCGCATGAGGTCAGTTTGTGCCAGGCCTATCGGCTTCCGGCTGTGGAGTTCTGTGCCAAATACCGGAGGGCGGATGTAGTCTTCCCTCCGGTTGCGTGATGCAAACGATCTGTTCAGCGTAATGTCGGCCCAGGTTCTCGCGGCGCCATCCGCTCATGCGGGTACGGTCCAAGAGCTAAGGCGTCATCGACCAGGTAAATGTCCTTCGCGTCGGCGGAAAAAGGGCCCCGGGTTGTATCGGCGGCCATTCAGAACCTGGGTCTTGTTTTTCGGCTCCGAGCAAGGACAGGAAGAGCGGGGGTAGATGAACCGGGCGCCGCGTCGGCCGGAAAGCTCTGAGGAGCCTCCCGCCGTCCAGTTGTCGATCGTTCCGATCGAGACGCGGAGGATTTCCGCGTGCATCCGCTTGGTCATCACGGCCGGGAACTCCTCGATTTCCGGCCGAGATTCCTCTTTGTGCTTGGTCGTTTTCCCGGAGTTCCTATGCGCCGGTTGGCGCAGGGAAGGGAAGCGACGCGCCAGTTCGGGAAGGATCTAAGGAATCTATCGAGATTACCAGAGGAAAAATGGAATCGGAATTCTGCTGGAAACCCGGTTAATCCGGGAGACCCCTACAAAACCCGCTTAACGGTTCATGGAGTTGTTCTTCCTTGCCTGAACGTGCGTTCAGCGGGTGTGAGGGAAGGGAAAGGCCCCCAGGGAGAACCTGCCCAGTTCCAGGGGTGCCGGCGGAGGGACTCGAACCCACACCCCGTTGCCGAGACCAGATTTTGAGTCTGGCGCGTCTGCCATTCCGCCACGCCGGCTTGCTTCCGCCGGCCGATTCCGCGCAGAACCGGCCCGAACCAAGGATAGGCTATCAAGCAAACAGGTTTCTCTCCCCTTCGTCAAGGAAGGAGCGGAACGGGGGATGGTTTGACAACGGGTAGGACAGAGTTCATACGAAGGAAAGCCGTTCCGGGAAAGCGCTTCCGCCGAGGAGGGCGAGGTGCCGAGCAGCGGGTTCTTCGGGAGAAGAATCCGAGAATCAACCCTTCCGGAGCGGCAGGAGCAGAATGAAAGCGAACGTACTGTCGCGGTTCGTGATCGGTGGCGCGTTGCTGGGTCTCGGGTGCGGGATCTCGGGAAGGGCGTGGGCGCAGGGAATGCCCTCGGCGTCCGGACTCGAGCAGCAGGCCGAAAGCCAGGCCCGGAAAGAGGAAAAGAAGGCGGAAAACGAAGGGAAGGGGGAGGAGAAGAAGGCGCAAAACGACGTCAAGAAACAGGAGAAGAAGTCGGAGCACGCCGCCAGGAAGGAAGAGAAGAACGCCAAGAAGCATCTCCACAACAAGGGCAAGAAGGAGAGGAGCTCTCTGAGGAAGGCGGAAAAAGACTTGGGCCTCTAACCCCGATTTCTCACCAATGGCAGGCATAGCGGAAGGCAAAAAATCCGGCAAAAGGGCATAGGAAAGGCCGTCTTTCCCTGGTATAAGTGCGTTAAGAAGACGTTACTACAACCAGGAAAAAGAAACGGCCTTCCCTGACAGAGTGTAGCCAAGAGACTTTTGCGTTTACAGATCATTTTTCGCGACGGGTGGAAGCGGGATTTACCGCGGGTCGGATCTCCAGCGATGGGGGCGCAATTCTGTTGCGGGAAGCGGATCGGAAGATCGGTTTGTTAAGACGGTTAGAGGGTTGCTTCGTGGATCGACGCCATCCGAAACGCATTGTGCATCGGGTACGGGAGATGCTTGCCCAGCGCATTTTCGGGATTGCGATGGGCTACGAAGACCTCAACGACCATGAGCAGTTGCGGACCGATCCGTTGGTTGCTCTCCTGAGCGGGAAAAGCGATCTGGAAGAGGATCTGGCGGGCAAGAGCACGCTCAACCGGCTGGAACTGGTGGGTCGAAGCGAGCGCTACCAAAAGATCGACTACTCGGCCGAAGCGATCGACCGTCTTCTGGTCGATCTCTACCTCCAATCGCATCCCCAGCCCCCTGAGGAGGTGGTGCTCGATCTGGATGCGACCGACATCCCCCTTTACGGACATCAGCCGGAGCGCTTCTTCCATGGTTACTACGACTCCTACTGCTATTTGCCGCTCTACATCTTTGCTGGCGATCAACTCCTTGGCGTCCGGCTTCGGCCATCGAACCAGGATGCGTCGGCGGGCTCCCTTACGGAGGTGAGCCGGATCGTGGAACAACTCCGTACCCGTTGGCCCGGAGTCCGGATCGTGCTCCGGGCCGATTCGGGCTTCTGCCGGGAAGAGATCATGGCTTGGTGCGAAGCCCATCAAGTCGACTACCTCTTCGGCTTGGCCCGCAACGAGCGCTTGTGCCGGACCATTCAGGGGTCGATGGAGCAAGCCCGTCGTCTGCACGAGTCGAGCGGCAAGCCGGCCCGCTTCTTTACCGAGTTTGCCTACCGCACCTTGAGCAGCTGGTCGAGGGAGCGCCGGGTGGTCGCCAAAGCCGAGTGCCTGGAAAGAGGGGAGAATCCGCGCTTTGTCGTGACCTCTCTCTCCACCGAGGAGTGGCCCGCCCAAAACCTTTACGAGAAGCTCTACTGTGCTCGTGGCGACATGGAGAATCGGATCAAGGAACAACTCCACCTCTTTGCCGACCGGCTCTCGACCGCGCAAATGGCCAGCAACCAACTTCGCCTCTACTTCTCGGCTCTCGCTTACACCCTGGTCGAAGCGCTGCGACGGCTGGCTCTGCGAGGAACGGACTGGGCCGAGGCCCAGGTCGACACCCTCCGGCTCAAGCTCTTTAAGATCGGCACGCTGGTCCGAGTCAGCGTCCGCCGCGTCTTCCTCTCGATGAGCAGCGCCTATCCTTGGAAGAGCCTCTTTACCCACGTCTTCCGAGTGCTGCGTTGTTGAGCAGGTATCAAAACCCCACCTCTTCTCCTTCCGCAAAGCCTACGATCGGGCGGAGCCTTGCTCCACAACCGGCTTTTTGCGCTTTGCAGCGCTCGCGTTAAGGCAAATCGAATGAAAATCTTGCTCGATCCTGCCTCACGAAGAGCTCTGCGCGGCCGGAACTGCTCGCAAGCGACTCGATCGGCACCTCTCTCGCCCGAAAGCTCGTACTGGTGAGAAATGGGGGCTAAGCCCGGTGTTTCCCGCCCGGACGCGAAAGGGGGAACGCCCGCCCGGGCGGATCCCCCTTTCGGGTTCAGCCCCACCAGCGCAGGAGGCTGAAGAGCAGACCGGAAAGCAGGATCGATGCCGGCAGGGTGAGAAGCCAGGCCGCCGCCAAGCTTCTGACGGTGCCCCACTGGAGCCCGGAGCCGTTGGCGGTCATCGTTCCCGCTACCCCCGAGGAGAGGACGTGAGTCGTGCTCACAGGGAGGCCGAAGAGGTCGGCAAAACCGATCGTGCTCATCGCCGTCACCTCGGCGGCGGCTCCTTGGGCGTAGGTGAGGTGCTCCTTTCCGATCTTCTCCCCCACCGTGACAACGATCCGTTTCCAGCCCACCATCGTGCCTAGGCCAAGGGCGAGGGCGACCGCCACCTTGACCCAGGGCGGGATGAACTGGATGGCTCGACTCATCCTTTGGCAATAGGCCGTCAGAGCCTCCCGGTCGCCGACGCCCAGGCCGACCTGGCGCGATGTCGTGAGCGCATGCAGCGACTGGTCCAGGACGAAAAGCTTGTTCCGGATGTTGGCGACCTGGCCGGCGGGCACTTCCGCAAACGACTTGGAGGAGCGGAGCTGGACGGCAACATCGCGGAGAAGCTGCCGGATCGCGGGGATGGTCTCCGGCTCGAGCTTCCGGCTCCGGATAAAGGCCCTCGCTCGGTTCGCGGGATCCGGTTCGGAAACGGCTGCGGGCGGCGCGTAGCGGTCGAGGATCCGGATGCATTCCTCGGTCTGGGTCAGCATCTGCCTGGTCTCATGTTCCGGAATGGCATGGTTAAGGGCATAGACGGTGGGGACGACTCCTATCAAGATGAGCATGATGAGCCCCATGCCTTTCTGCCCGTCGTTGGAGCCGTGCGCGAAGCTGACTCCGGTGCAGGTCAAGAGCAGGAGGGAGCGGATCCAGAGAGGAGGCGGCTCGTCGCCTTGCGGCGGGCGGTAGAGCCGCGGGTCGCGAACCAGCGCCTTGGCGGCGACGAGAAGAAGCCAGGCGATGCCGAATCCGATCAACGGCGAGAGCAATAGCGCCTTCCCCACGTTGACCGCCTGCGCCCAGTCGATGCCCGACAGGCTCCCGCGGCCCGAGAAGAGCCGGCTGGCCAGCCCTACGCCGATCACCGAGCCGATCAGCGTATGCGAGCTCGAAGAGGGAAGCCCGAGGTACCAAGTCCCGAGGTTCCAGAGGATCGCCGAGGAGAGCAGGGCGAAGATCATGGCGAATCCGGTCTGGCTGCTGACGTGGAGGACGAGCTCGGGGGGCAGGAGAGCGACGATGTTGAATGCGACGGCTCCCGAAGAGGCGAGGACTCCGAGCAGGTTCCAGCTCCCCGACCAGATGACGGCGGTCCCGGGGCGGAGGGTGCGGGTGTAGATGACGGTCGCCACCGCATTGGCCGTGTCGTGGAAGCCGTTGACGAACTCGAACAAGAGAGCGGTGAGCAGGGCCACCGCCAGCAGGACGAACGGCAGGAAGGCCAGAGGCCGGGAGCCGGAGAGGTCCCGGAAAAAGTGGACCGCCGTGTAGAGAATTCCGAGGAGGACCGCGAAGCCGAACAGGGCGAAGCCCCCCTTTCCTCCGCAGGGGATCGTCCGATTCGTCGGCTTGGGCAGGGGATCGTATTGCGTCGAAAGCTGAGCCATCCACCCCCCGGAGCGCGCAGTGCGTTCGGGCTCAGCCTATCACGATGTGCGGCTTGGTCAAGGCCGAGGTCGGTCCGCTGTCGTAAGCAAGTGAAGTGACCGCCGCGAGGACAGATGAAGTGACCGCTTGGGTATTGGGGGCTGGAGTGTCCATGAGATGGGGGCATGGACGGCTTTGGCGAAGCGGAAGGATGGCGGGTCATGAAAGTTCAGGAGGTGATCATGCGGGCGATGGCCAAGCGGATCAGTTGGTTGGATGCGGCGGAGATTTTGGGATGGAGTCCTCGGACCCTTCGGCGGTGGCGCGCTCGGTACCGGATTTGGGGATACGACGGGCTTTTTGATCGGAGGAAGCGGAGGCCGAGTCCGCGGAGGGTGCCGATGGAGACGGTGGAGAAGGTTCTTGGGCTCTATCGGGAGCGCTACGAGGGATGGAACGGGCGGCATTTTCACGAGAAGCTTCGGGAGGAGCATGGGATTGAGTTGAGCTATTCCTGGGTCAAGTGTGCGTTGCAGACGGCTGGGTTGCTGCCGAAGCGGAAGCGGGGGCGGGTTCATCGGCTGGAGCGAGAGCGGAGGCCGATGCGGGGGATGTTATTGCATGTGGACGGGAGCACTCATGATTGGATTCCGGGGTTGGGATGGCAGCCGGATCTGATCGCCTTTGTGGACGATGCGACCAGCGAAGTCTACGAGGCCTTTTTGTGCGAGGAGGAAGGGACCAAAGCGATCCTTTCGGGCTTACGGAGCGTCATTGAGAAAGAGGGGCTTTTTTGCAGCCTCTACACCGACCGGGGCAGCCATTTTTTCCACACGCCCGAGGCGGGAAAAGGGGTAGACCGAGAGCAGTTGACGCAGGTCGGCCGGGCGCTGGCGCAGTTGGGCATCGAGCACATTCCCAGCTACTGTCCACAGGGCCGAGGACGGATGGAGCGCTTCTTCGGCACCTGGCAGGGGCGGTTGCCGCGGGAGATCCAGGCCGCGGGCATTCAGACCCTGGAAGCGGCCAACGAGTACATCCGGAAGAAGTTTCTTCCCTGGCATAACCGCACCCTGGCCGTAAAGCCCAAGGAAGAGGAGAGCGCCTTTATCCCGGCCGGAGGAGCCGACCTGGATGGGATCCTCTGCGTTCAGGACGACCGAATCGTCGGCAACGACAACACGGTCCACTGGGGGCGGAAGAAGCTCCAGATCTTGCCCCAAAGCTGGCGCAGCGGCTTGGCCAAATGCCGCGTCCGGGTCTGTGAGCATCTCGACGGCAACCTCAGCGTCCGGTACGGCCACCGGATCGTCGGCTGGTACGACTCGGAGGGCAAGCCGCTGGAGCTACAGCAAACCAAGGCGGCTTAAAAGAAGAGCAGAACTTTGCCCTTGGCCCGGGGCAAGGGCAAGAACCCCAAAGGAAAGAACAATCCAATACCCCGAGCGGTCAGATCACTTGTTACCAAAGCGGTCAGTTTGACATGTCTTCAACAGGCCGAGGTCGGTCCGCGCGGAGGGATGCCGGCGAAACCAGAGGGGCGAAGGCAAAAGGGCGCGGCGGCCCGGCCGCCGCCCGTCGGCCGAGCCTTCCCGCGGGGCGCATCGGCGCTTGCGCCCGGCCCGGGAATCGGCCATGGGTAGGGAGAAACTCGCTGTGCCTATGAAAGCGGTGGTTCTCGAACGCCCCGGCGGGCTGGACAGGCTGCGGACGGTCGAACGGGAGGACCCGGGGGCCCCGGGACCGGGAGAGATTCGTGTCCGCCTCCATGCCAGCTCCCTCAACTTCCACGACTATTTAGTGGTTACGGGAAAGCTCCCGATTGCCGAGAACCGCATCCCGCTCTCGGACGGTGCGGGGATTGTCGAGGCCGTCGGGGACGGGGTTTCGGAGTTTGCGACCGGGGATCGCGTGGTCTCCTGCTTTTTCCCGCTCTGGCAGGACGGAGGGCCGGTCGCCGGCGACTTCGCGCAGGTGCCCGGCGACGGCATCGACGGCTACGCCCGGGAGGCGGTGAGGGCTCCGGCTTCCTGGTTCACCCGCGCGCCGGCAGGCTGGAGCTTTGTCGAAGCGGCGACGCTGCCGACGGCGGGCCTCACCGCGTGGCGGGCGCTGGTGGTCGAAGGTCGGCTCAAGGCCGGCGATACGGTGCTCGTGCTCGGCACTGGGGGCGTCTCGATCTATGCCCTGCAGATCGCCAAGGCGATGGGGGCGCGCGTGATCGCGACCTCCTCCTCCAAGGCAAAGATCGAGAGGGTTCTTGCGCTCGGAGCCGAGCGGGCGATCGACTATCGGCGGGAGCCGCGGTGGGCGGAGGAGGTTTTGCGCTGGACCGGAGGGCGGGGAGTCGACCACGTGGTGGAAGTCGGCGGGCCGGGAACCTTGGGCCAGTCGATCCGCGCCTGCCGGGTCGGCGGCCGGATCGCTCTGATCGGCGTCTTGACCGGCATCGAGGGATCGGTCCGGACGGCCCTTCTCATGCAGCGGCAGATCCGGCTCCAAGGGATCGTCGTCGGCAGCCGCAGCCACCAGGTCGACCTGGTGCGGGCGGTGGAGGCGACGGGCCTTCGGCCGATCGTCGACCGGACGTTCCCGCTGGCCGAGATCGCCGACGCCTTCCGCTATCAGGAAGCCGGCAGGCATTTCGGGAAGATCTGCCTCGAGATTTAGGGTGGGTCTGCCGAAGGGCGCTCCGGTGCCGGGGCGCCGGCGGATTCTTTGGCGAAGCCCCGGTTTTTGTTCGCCCGCTCTCTTCCCGGCGGCCAGAATCCCGCCGCAAGGTTCGATGACTCCCGATTTCCGATGCGCGCTCGATCCGATCCTGGAGCGGGCCGTCGCCGCCCGGCCGGGCGTACCCGGCGTGGTCGCGATGGTTACGGATCGCGGGGGGAGCTTGTACGAAGGGGCGGCGGGGAGGCGCCGGATCGACCGTCCGGAAGCGATGACGGCCGACACGGTCTTCGCCTTCTATTCGACGACCAAGGCGTTCACGGCCACTGCCGCCTTGCGGCTCATGGAGGAGGGCTGCCTGGATCCGGATGCGCCGGCGGCGCGGTACGCCCCGCAGATCGGGGAGCTGCCGGTGATCGAGGGATTTGCTCCCGGCGGCGATCCGATCCTCCGCCCTCCGAAGCGGCCGATCACCGTCCGCATGCTCCTCACCCATACCGCAGGGTTCGGCTACGAGTTCTTCAACCCGGTCTACGCCCGGCTCCACCGGGCTCGCGGCCAGCCGGCGAGCGTGACCGGACGCAAGGCGAGCCTCCTGACCCCGCACCTCTTCGACCCCGGGGAGCGGTGGGAGTACGGGACGAGCATGGACTGGTGCGGCCAAGTCATCGAGAGGGTCGCGGGCCGGCGGCTCGGGGAGGTCTTCCGGACCGAGCTCTTTGCGCCTCTCGGCATCGAGAGCAGCGGCTTCTCCTTGACGCCTTCCCTGCGGGCGAGGCTGGCCGCGCTCCACAAGCGGGCTCCGGACGGATCGCTCCAGCCGACCGACTTCGCGCTGCCCGCCGACCCGGAGGTCGAGATGGGCGGCCACGGCCTCTACGGGACGGTCGGCGACTTTCTGCGGCTGATCCGGATGTGGCTCAACGACGGAATGGGCGACCGGGGTCGGGTTCTCCGGCCGGCAACGGTCCGGACGGCCGAGCAGAGCCGGATCGGGCCCGGAAACATCCCCCCGTTTCCCGGCGCGGGATCCCGCCGGCCGCGCCTCGCGGAGCATCTGCCGGGGCCGTCCAAATCCTGGGGGCTGGGCTTCCTGATCGACGGAGAAGATCTCTCGACGGGCCGCCCGGCCGTCTCCCTCAGTTGGGTGGGGCTTGCCAACACCTTCTTCTGGATCGATCGCCGGAACGGGATCGGCGGCTACTGGGCGACCCAGGTCCTCCCCTTCGGCGACGCCGCCGCCTCCGGCGGCTATCTGGATTTCGAGAGCGCGGTCTATGCCGCCCGGGGGAAAGGGAGGAACGGGTGAGGCGGGCGTCGGGGAACGCGGGGAGGAGGGAAGGGCTTTCTCCCCGGGGTACGGACCGCCGGGGAGCCGCCGGCCCGGCTCCGGTTCGAGGAGATCGAGGTGGTCCTTCTGCGCAAGCGGATCCGGAACCTCCGCCTGCGGGTCTCCCCGCCGGATGGGAGGGCGATCCTCTCGGCCCCTTGCGGGGTCCCGCTCGCAGCCCTTCGGGCCTTCGTGTCGTCCAAGCTCGACTGGATCCGCCGGAAGCAGGCGGAGGTCCGCGCGCGGCCTCCCGCGCTCCCCTTTTCCTACGAGGAGGGGGAAGGCCACGAGCTTTGGGGGGAGCGGTATCCGCTCCGGGTGGTTGCGGGATCGGGTTGGGCCCGGGTGGAGTTCTCGGCGGGGGTGATCCTCCTCCACGTTCCGCCGGGGGCGCCGCGGGAGCGGAAAGAGGCTCTGCTCGCCCGCTGGTACCGGGACCGGGTCCGGGAGGCGGCCCTCGCCCTGATCGAGGAGTGGGAGCCGCGCCTGGGCGTCCGTGTCGATCGCCTCTTTGTCCAGAAGATGCGGAGGCGCTGGGGGAGCTGCAACACCCGCGACCGGCGGATCCGCCTCAACAGCGAGCTGGCGAAAAAACCGTTCGACTGCTTCGAGTACGTGGTGGTCCACGAGCTGGCCCATCTTCTGGTCCCCCGGCACGACCGCCGCTTCCGGGCGATCCTCGACCGTTTCCTGCCCGACTGGCGGGAGCGGCAGCGGCGGCTCAACGCATAGCCGCGGCGCTCCCTCGGGCCGGCTTGCTCCCACCGCTCCCCGCTCGCCCGCGCTCCCCGCTCGGCGTTCAGCCCCGCAGCCGCTTGGCGATCTCCGCAACGTGGCGTCCCTGGAAGCGGGCGATCTCCTTTTCGTTGGCCGACGGCTGCCGGGAGCCGTCCGGGCCCGCCAGGGTGGAAGCCCCGTACGGGGTCCCCCCCGTGATTTCCGCCATATTAGTGAGGCCGGCGATCGTGTAGGGGACCCCGACGATCACCATTCCATGGTGGAGCAGGGTGGAGTGGAAGCTGGTGATCGTCGTCTCCTGGCCGCCGTGCTGGCTTGCGGTGCTGGTGAAGACGCTTCCCACTTTTCCGACGAGCGCCCCGCGCGCCCAGAGGCTTCCCGTCTGGTCGAGGAAGTTGCGCATCTGGGCGGCCATGTTGCCGAAGCGGGTCGGGGTGCCGAAAAGGATCGCATCCGCCTCGGCCAGCTCTTCGACCCGGGCGAAGGGGACATGCGCAAAGGCCGCGCGCGCCGCCTTGGCCCCGGTCTTTTCGAGGATCTCCTCCGGCACGAGCTCGGCGACCTGCCGGAGGGCGACCTCCGTTTCCGGCACCTCCCGCGCCCCCGCGGCGACCGCCTCGGCCAGCGTGTAGACATGTCCATACATGCTGTAGAACACGATGAGTACTTTCGTAGCCATAACACCCCTTCTTTGGTTACCGCTTTTCGAGATTCGGCACGGACCCGGCCGATTCCGTGCCTGCTTGCTCGGCCGCTCCCCGCCCGAGCTTGCGGCAGAGCCGCCCCAGCTCCGCCTGCTCCTCCGGGCTGAGCACGGCGAGCAACGCCGTGATCCTGGCCGCGTGGCCCGGAAAGACCCGGCGGATCAACCGGAGACCCTCCGGGGTGAGCCTGACCGTGATCGAGCGCCGGTCCCTCGGGTTTCTTTGGCGCCCTACCAGGCTCCTCCGCTCCAAGTTGTCGACGACGACCGTGATGTTACCCCCGCTCCGGAGGAGCTTCCGGCCGAGCAGCCGCTCGTTCATCGGGCCCAGATGGTAGAGGGCTTCCAGGACGCCGAGCTGCGCGGTCGTCAGCCCCGCGCGGGCCAGGGGACCGCGGAGGGCCGCGACCAGGGTCTCCGAAGCCCGGGTGAGCTTGATGAAGCAGTCCAGCGCTCGGATCTCGGAAGGCGTTCCTTGGTATCGGGTCGGCATGATAATTGAAATTCAAATGATTTGGGTTTAAAATATGGCCGGAGGCCGGGCGGGGTGTCCAGCCGAACTGCGGAACTCCTTCCTCCGGGCTTCTCGGGTTTTCGGAGGTTCCGAAAGGGGGGATTGGGCGATAGAATCGCCGCATGAGCGATGCGTTGGCGGGGAAGGTTGCGCTGGTCACCGGTTCCTCGCGGGGCATCGGGGCCGCGATCGCGCGCCGGCTGGCCGAGGCGGGAGCGCGGGTCGTCCTCCATGCGAACCGGACGGCCGGACGGGCAGAAGAGATCGCCCGGGAGATTGGACGAAGGGGCGGGGAGGCCGCCGCGGTCCGCGGCGATCTTTCCACGGAGGCAGGCGCCCGGAGCGTGGTCCGGGCCGCCTTCTCCCGGTTCGGAGCGTTGGATATCCTCGTCAACAATGCGGCCGTCGGCGACGGCGGAGCCGTCGAAGACCTTGCCGGGGAGGCCGTCGGCCGCCTGCTCGCGGTCAACGTGGCCGCCGTCCTCTTCACTACGAGCGAGTTCGTCCGCCTGACCCGGAGCCGGAGCGGGCGGATCATCAATCTGGGCTCCATTGCGGGACGGCTGCCCGCTCCCGGAGGATCGGTCTACGCCGCATCCAAGGCCGCCGTCGAGTCGCTGACCCGGAGCCACGCGGTCGAGCTGGGCGGCCGCGGGATCACGGTCAACGCGGTCGCTCCCGGCACCACCCGGACGGAGATGGCGGCTACGGTCTTCCCGCCGCCTCTGCTCGCCTGGTGCGCTGCCGCGACCCCGCTGGGCGGCTTGGGAGAGCCGGAGTGGATCGCCGAAGTCGTGGCCTTTCTCTGCTCGGAGCGCGCTTCGTGGATCACCGGCCAGGTGATCGGCGTCGACGGGGGGCAGCCGACCTCGACCGCCCTGCTCGGATACATCGGCGGGCGGATCGGCGCCGCTGCGCCCGAGGGCGGATCGGAGCCTCCCGGCGGAGGGAGGAGTTCTTAACGGCCATTTCTCACAAGCTTTCTCCTACGGCTTGCAAAACGGGCTCGTCTGCTTCGCTCCCGCTTGGTTTTCCATCCTCGCAGTATGTCTTCATACAGCTCCGGTGGAAAACCTGCGCCCGCCTCGCACCCAAGCCCATTTGCGGCCCTCGGCTACGAAATTTGTGAGAAATGGCCGTTAAGCGGCCGGGAGCGGGCCTGCCCGAAAGGGGGCCTGCGCGCGGAGGAGAGCGCCTCCCGGCCCGAGGTTGCCTAAAAGATCCCCTTTGCCCAAGAGCTTTTCCGCGCCGCTCTCTCCCAGCACCATCCGGGAGTCGATCGCGCTGGAGACCCGCAGGCAGAGGTGGACGGGGAGGTTGGCGTGGATGAGGCCTGTGACCACCCGCCGTTCCGGCCGCTGGGTGGCCAGGATGAGGTGGATGCCGGCGGCCCGTCCCTTCTGGGCCAGCCGCTCGATGCTCCGCTCGAAGCGGCGCCGGGTCTGCCGGTCCCCGAGCAGCCAGTCGGCGAATTCATCGAAGAAGATCACCCGGTAGGGGATTTCGGTCTTTCCGGCGGCGATCCGCCGGCTCAGGGAGTCGAAACCTTCGCGCGCGAGGATCCGGTAGCGCCGCCCCATCTCTTCGACGCTCTCCTCGAGGGCCGCCAGCGCTTCTTCCGGCTCGGTGAGCAGCCCCCGGCCGCGCAGCTGCGGGATCTCCTTCCAGGGCCCGAAGGTGAGAATCTTCGGATCGATGAGGAGCAGCTCGAGGTGCTCCGGGGAGAGGGCGCGGCAGAGCGTCGCCAGGATGGAGATCAGCAGCATGCTCTTCCCGCTCCCGGAGGTCCCCGCGACGAGCACGTGGGGATAGTTGGCATCGGCCAGGTCCCGGGCCAGGATCTGTCCCTCCACGGCCTCTCCGACCAGCAGGGGCAGCGTCAGCCCTGCGGGCATGCCCCGGTAGGCCTCTTCCCACGGAAGCCAAAACGGCTCCGGGTTGGGGAGGTCGACGGCGATAAAGCCCGGGATCCCGAGGATCGAGGGCTCGCAGTCGAGGCCGAGGTGGACGCGGAGGGTCGGGGCGAGCGAGAGGACCCTTTCGATCCGCATCCCCTGCGGAAACCGGAAGCGGAAGCGAAGCAGCTGGTGGGAGCGCACCGCACCCGCGGATCGGAGCGGGAAGCCGTGGGAGGCGAAGAACTCTTCGAGCTTGCGCGCCGTCTCCCGGATCCGGGGATCCTCCGAGCCGGTTCCGGGCTCCAGAGGACTCTCCGGACCGCTTGCGCTTTGCCGGAGGATTCTTTCTTCGAGCACCGGACGGATCTGGCGCGAGAAGATCGCCCGGAGCTCCCCTTCCGAGACCGTGCGCGCGGTCAGGGAAGGGCCGTAGTATTCCAGGACCCCGGAAACGGGGGAGGCCGTCGGATCCCGGCGGAGCAGCTCGGCGTAGATCGCCAGCTGCAGGAGGTCCTGCGGCGCATCGGAAGGCTCGGAAAGCTTGTAGTCGACCAGCTGCCGCCCCTCCGTCGGATGACGGCGCAGGGCGTCCACGCGCCCTTCGATCCGAACGGCGCGGCCTCCCTCGCCAGCAAAGACGCCGGCGACCGGGAGTTCACTCCCCTCGAAGAGATCGGCCCAGGAGGAGACCGGGCCCGAGGCGGCGATCCTCTCGAGGTTTTCGTGGAAGGCGCGCAGCGCCGCCGCGAGCCGTTCGGCCTCCCCGGTCGCGCCCCGGGCCCGCCGCGCCGCGATCTCGGGCTCGGCCAGATCCTGCAGCGCCTTCCCATACTCCTCCGGGGTCCGGCGGCTGTGCGGCGTCCGGAGGAGCTCCCCGGCAAATGCCGCGACGATCCGGTGGAAGACCGTGCCGAGCTCGACGGGCTCGGCAGGAGGAGGGGAGTCGTTTTGGAGGCATAATTTCACGAGCTCGCCGACGGTGAGGCGCGATTCGCGCGTGTCCGTGGGCTGTGCGGGCGTTTCCCGGACCAGCTGCTCCGCCCACGGCCGCAGCCGCTCCCGGGCGAAGGCGAGCGCCTCCTCCCGGGGGAACTCGAGATCTCCCTCGAGCACCTTTGCGTGGAGCTCGTAGAGGGCGGCCAGCGGGATCCAGGTTTCCGGGTCGAGGACGAGGATGCGCAGCGGACCGCCGCAAGCCTCCCGGATCGCCTCCGCCGCCTTCCATCGAGGGCCCGGGATCGGGGGGTCGTCCCAGGACCGGAGGAAGATCGAGCGGCGGCAGCCGCGGGGTCGCTTGGCTTCTTCGACCGCTTCCCGGGCGATCGCCTCCCACCGCTTCCAATTCGAGCTCGCCTCCCGGCCGAAGCCGACGCTCCAGCCGTTTCCCAGCCACCGGAGCAAAAGATGCTTCTTGCGCCCGAGGTAGGGCTCTTCGGGCTCCCAACCCGGAAGGGAGCGCCCCGCTTCCCGCAGGAGCCACTGGAGCGTGTCGGGAGCGAACGGGGGCGGCCCCTGGCGCATGCGGGTAAGGATTTCTTCGTAGCATTGCCGGAGGGAGGTCGGCTCGGGCCGCGATCGGTTGACGCGCCGCTCCCACTGCTCTTCGGCTTGCATGAGGAAACGGCGGACGCCCCGAGTCTTGGCCGAGCGGAAGAAGTCCGGAAGCCAAGCACCGGAAAGAAAGCCTTTCGCCTTTTCCGGCTCGACCCCTGCGCGGCGGAGCCGGCTTTCCGCGAGGAGGCGTGCCTGGCTCTCGTTCAATCCCGAAAGGTGGAGGGCGGGATCCTTGTAGCGCATCCGGTCGCGGTACGCTTCTTCGATCGCCGGCAGGATCCGCTTCTCCCACGGCTCGAGATTGGCGGTGACCACTAGCATCTGGTTGGGCGCGCGGTCGACAAGCGTGGCCACGACATAGCCGAATCGCGCGGCCCACCGGGAGTCCTGGGCGAAAGCCTCCGTCTGGTCGAAGCAAAAGAGAAAGGGACGCGCGAAGCGGGCGAGCCGGCAGAAGTCGAGGATCCGCTCCTTGGCGAGCTCGTTGGCGTCTTCGGGATCGCTGTCCGCGGCGGGGATGTCGGCTCGGGGAAGTCCGAGAAACGCCGCCTCTTCCGGATCGAGGCTCGTCGCCCGCATCCAGTCGAGGCAGAGGCGTCGCCGATCGGGATCGAGCCGGTGGGCGAGATAGCCCAGGAGCACCTTGAGCCAGGAGTGAGGATTGCAAACCGAGCCGAGCTCGATACGGCGGCTCCACAGACATTGGTCGAGGCAGGTGAAGGTCGTCGGCCGGCGGATCCATTCGATCCAGGAGGCCGCATCCGGCCCCTCCCAAAGGCTGAGGGGGTCGGCGCGGAGCAGCCGCCGCAGTTCGTCCGAACCGTTCCGCCATCGGCAGGGAAGCTCGGCTTCCGACACAAGGCCCCGGTCGAAGAGGTCGGCGGTCAAGTGGCCGATGGCCAGCGCCGCAAGCTGGGCGAGCTGGGTCCGGCCGGGGTCGGGCGCGGGCGCATCGCTCCGATCCAGTTCGCGGAGGATCTGGCCGAGGATCCGTTCCCAGCACCGGTCGACCGCCTCGAAGGGCTGGAGATAGATCCGGGTCGCTCTTCCTTGGAGCTTCCGGAAGAGGCGGCCAAGCAGGTGGGTTTTCCCGTAGCCGGGTTCCGGAGAGAGAACGACAAGGGCATGTTCCAAGCGGCCCTGCCGCTCCAGCTGCTCGAAAAAGGAGAGGAGGGCCTCGAGCGGACGGTCGTTGAGGTCGGCAACGGCCGGCTCATCTTCCCAAGGGTCACGGATCCGTTGCGCCGAAAAGGGGTTCATCGGGATGCGCCCGCTGCCTGGCTATCGATCCGAACTCGCAGATGGGGCTCGCCGTCGAGGAGGATCGCCGCCTTTCGCTCCTCTTCGGTGGACAGCGACCAATCCCCGCGGGAGAGGTGCGCCCGGCCGGCGGCGCTCTCTTCCTTTAGCCAAGCGTGCAGATCGGCAAGGGGAACCCGCGCCTCGGAAGCGAGCGCGGCGATCTGGACGTCGAGGAATCCGCGGGTGTGGACCAGCACCGCGTAGGCCTCCCGGACCTTCTTGGGGTCGAAGCGGGGTTCCCCGTCGCGCCCGACCCCGGGCGCACACCCCTCCCGATGGGTGTAGTACAAGCTTTTGCCCCGCGTCAGTCGAAGGAGGACCCCTTCCCGGACCAGCTGCTCGATCGCTTCTTCGCAGAAGAACCGTTGCGCGCGCGGGCAGAACCGGGCGAGCTCCTTGCCGAGGAAGAGCCGAGCGGGATATTGGGCCGCACCCCGGTCGATCGCTTCGGCGGCTGCCGCGGGTGTGGGGGCGGAGCCCGCCGGGAAGTAGAGAGCCTGCGAAAGGGGCCCCAGCCGGACGATCCTTCCTTCCAAGAGGAGAGCCTCGAGGATCCGGTCGATCTCCCGCTTTCGGGCCGGTCCGAGCCGGCTTCGGGAAAGACCGCCGCTCCCGGCCTTCCGGAGCGCTTCCAGGATGCGCGTCCGCTCGTCGGAGCCGGAGACCGGCTTCCGCCCGGATACTTTCCTCCCGGATCGGTTCATCGGATGGAAATCCCGCTAGCGCAGCCCGCCCGGGGGTGGCAAGCCTTTCTTCGCCGAGCTTCTCCGCTCCGGCCGTCAGCTAAACCGGATGTCGAGCGTCCGGAGGTAGGTGTGAAGTCCCGCATCCTGGATGGGCAGGATGTAGGCGGGCCCATCCGACGCGTTCCCATGCTCATGCCAGTAGCCCGGAGGGGTCACGAAGGCGGAGTGGCTCACCCAGTCGACGCGGACCGGGTCGCGGATCGATCCGTCGGCTTGGAGCTCGCGGCCGACGCGGGTGTAGACTCCCGGCCTCCCCTCGACCACGAAGTCGAGCGCCACCGACTGGTGGCGGTGGGGCTTCTGCCGCGTCCCGGGCCGGATGATCCCGAACATGGCCCACAACGAGTGCGTCACGGTGAGGGTCTGCGGGAACCGCCGGTTGGCCAGGAGCACGCTCACCCGGCTCCTCCGCGCCGCTTCGGGGTCGGCCTCCGCCTCGGCCAGCGCCTGGCGGATCGCTTCGGCGCGGAAGCGGAGGGGAGCGAAGCGGCTTTTGCTCCGGGTCACGCCCAAGTAGGCTAGCAGCGGGCTGTCGTCGACGACATACAAGCGGGCGTCGCTCTCCGCGCGATGGACGGCCGGAGCGCTCGGAAGGACGAAGATATCCCCCTTCCTCCAGGGAAGGCTTCCCCGCTCGGTTTCGGTGGCTCCCGAGCCGTCGATGACATAGAAGAGCTGGCTGGTGGCCTCGGGGGAGGTCGCCAGCCGCTCCCCGCCGCGAATCTCGGCAAAGCCCGCGAGCAGGCTCGGGCTTGTCGCCGGATAGGAAACCCCGAGCTCGCCGGAAAGATCCAAGGAAGCCAGACCGGTCTTTCCGAGGAAGTAGGCCTCGGGAAGAAACTGCTTCACCGGAACGTTCGGCGTCGCGCCCGAGCCGATCGGATCGGCCGCCCGGCTGTACTCGAGAAGAAGCGAATCCGTTTCGAGCCTCTCCTCGGAGAGCGGTTCCTGCGTCTCTTGGGCGTTCATCGGGTTCTCCGTGCCGGGTCCCTCGCGCGGCCGGCGGGGCCGGGATCGTTCGCTCTCCGGAGGCGGGCCGCGGTTCCGGTTTTTTAAAAGAATCTATCACGCATAAACGCCTCAAGAAAGGAAGCCTCCGCGGGGAGCTCCGGAAGCCTTGCTGCCGGGCCCGGAGGGCGATCCGGGAAGTCCTCCCGGATTTCCGATCCGGCGTGTTTCGGCGGGCGGCAGCCTCAATATCCCTCCGCCTGGCTCCGCACCTTGCCGCGGAAGCTCCAATAGGAAAGGGAGGTGTAGGCGAGGAGCAGCAGGGCGCCGATCCCGAACCAGAGAAGCCCCATGCGGAGCGTGGGCGAGCCGGCCGCCGCGTTGAAGACGGTCAGGCTCTTGTCCCGGGTTCACGGAAGAGAGCAAGAGGTAGGGATAGAGGCCGGTTGCGGTCGCTCCGAGGGCGGAAAGCAGGAAGAGCGAGGAGCAGAGGGAGGAGGAGAGCCCCTTTTCGGTCCGGAGAAAGAAGGGGATCAGGAGGAAGGAGAGCGCGGCCAACGCGAGAACGCCGATCCCGAGCGGCCGCTGCGCGCAGCGGGCGAGGACCGGGTGGCGGGTCCAAACCATGACGACCACCGAGAGGAGGAGGAGGGCGGCCTCCCCTTGCCAGAGCCGGAGCGCGATCCGCCGGCTCCTCGTCCGGATCGCGCCGTCGGTTTTCACGAGCAGGAAGGCGGCTCCGTGCCGGCCGAGGCTCACCGCGGCCAGCAGGCTGAAGAGGAGGGTGAGCGCGTCGAAGATCCCGTGGCGGGAGGAGGGGAGGAAGTAGGTCCACAGCGGGAGGAACCAGTCCGGGCTCGCGTCGATCGGAACGCCTGTCACCAGGTTTCCGAGAAAGCCGCCGAGAAGGAGCGCGGCCGACAGGCTGGCCAGGAAGAAGACCCCGTCCCAAAAGCTCCGCCAGAGCGGATGGGCGAGCTGGGAGCGGATCTCGAGCGAGATCCCCCGCAGGATCAGCAGCCAGAGGAAGATCATGATCGCCAGGTAAAAGCCGCTGGCGGCCGAGGCGTAGGCCTTCGGAAAGGCGAAGAAGAGAAGGCCGCCGGCCGCGATCAGCCAGACCTCGTTGCCGTCCCAAACCGGGCCGACGGCCCGATAGCAGGTCCGCTTCTCTTCCTCCGTCCGCGCCAGCCGGGGAAGGAGGATTCCCGTGCCGAAGTCAAACCCGTCGAGGATGACGTAGCCGCCCACCAGGAAGACCAGGAAAACGAACCAGAGGGTCTCCATCGCCTATGCCGATCGGTCCGGCGGTCCCTCGACGATCCGCTTCCCGATCAGGAAGGCGAAGAGGAGTCCCAGGAAAAGATAGAGCCCGAGGAACCCCAAAAAGGTAAAGAGGGCGTTTCCCGCGTTGACCCCCGGGGAGGCGCCGTGCGCCGTCCGGAAGAGGGAGTAGACGAGCCAGGGCTGGTGCCCCGCCTCGGCGGTGATCCAGCCGGCCGTCGTGGCGATATAGGGAAAGGGGGCGCAAAGCAGGAGCGTCCACAAAAGCCAGCGGCTCTCTCCAAGCCGCCCCGCCGCCAGCGCGATTCCGGCCGCGAGCATGACGGCGACAAAGACCGTCCCGAGCCCGACCATGATATAGGTAGGCGTAGTAGACCAGCGGGATGTTGTCGGGCCAGTCGCTCCGCGGAAAGGCGTCGAGCCCTTTGACGTCGGCCGCGAAGCGGTGGTAGGTGAGGAAGCTCAGGAGCTTCGGCACCAGGATCGGGTTGTCCAACGACTCGGACTCCAAGTTGGGCTGGCCGATCAGGATCAGGGGAGCTCCCTTTGCGGTTTTAACGGCCATTTCTCACAAATTTCGTAGCCGAGGCGCCGCAAATGGGCTTGGGTGCGAGGCGGGCGCAGGTTTTCCACCGGAGCTGTATGAAGACATACTGCGAGGATGGAAAACCAAGCGGGAGCGAAGCAGACGAGCCCGTTTTGCAAGCCGTAGGAGAAAGCTTGTGAGAAATGGCCGTTAAAGGATCGCTCTCTCCCGGGCGAGGCGAAAGTGGCGGTCGCCCGTGAAGAGCCTGTCGGTTCCGGGTGCCGGCGGCTGCGGCTCGAGGAAGGGCCGGTTCGAAACCGGAGCGCGGCGAGAAAAGGCCGCGATCGGGAATTTTTGGCGTCGGCCGGCCCCCGCAACGTATGATGGAGGGGTGGGCTGTTCTGCTTCGGCTCTCGGCTGGCTTCTTCTCCTCGGAACTCTCGCGCCGGAACCGGGCGCCGCGGAACCGCCTCCTCCCGCGGCCTCGGCATCCGAAGACGCGTCGTTTGCCGCGGATCGCCGGGCCATTCTCTCGATGGCCGGCAAATGGCGGGTCGTCTACCGGTTCGAGGAAATCCTCTCTTGGCGACCCGGCTATCGCCTCCGTCCTCCCTACACGATCCGGGGATGGGAAGCGGTGTGCGTCCTCGAGGATAAGGGCGGGCATATCGGCCTCCAGCACCTGCTGGTGGGTGCAAAGGGAGAGGTGGTCAAGCACTGGCGGCAGGATTGGGACTACCAGAGGAGTTCCTTCTGGGAGTATGCCGGGCGGGGGAGATGGCGTTTTTTCGCGGTCGACCCCAAGGAGGTCGCCGGATGCTGGACCCAGACGGTCTGGAACGTCGATGACGCTCCGCGGTACGCGGGGTACGGGCGGTGGCGCCATGAAGAAGGGGTTTCGGAATGGGTCTCCCGCCCTTTGCGGCGTCCGCTGCCCCAGCGCGAGCTGGGCCGGAGAAGGGATTACGATTGGCTCCGGTCGGTGATGCATCAGATCGTCTTCGGGGACGGTTGGATCCTGGAAGAGGAGAACGACAAGGTGAGCGGGAGCGGAGGCCGGGAAACGATGCTCGCGCGGGAGATCGGGGTGATTTCCTACCGCAAGGGAGGCGGAGCCGACTTTCGGGCCGCCGAGCGGTACCTCGAAAAGACCGGTCCGTTTTGGGGGGCGGTCCGTGCCGCTTGGGACCGGATTCTCGAGGAGAACCGGGAGGTCGGCTACAAGGGAAAGGAGGACGCCAGGGAGCTGGCGGAAAGCCTCCGCGCGGCAGCGGCTCGGTTCGATCCGGCCCGGGAAAGCCGGGAGCAGGCCGAAAGCGAAATCCTCGGGTGCATCCGGGAGCACTGCTTCCTCCTGCCCAAGGAGAAATCCGAATCGACCCCCCCCTAACCGGTCGGCGGGGCGGGAGGGGGCGGCCGCCGAAGGGCGGGATCGACCGGGCTCATGATGCCGACCGGGTTGCCGTCGGGGTCCTCGAGGATCGCGTAGCGGGCTCCCCAGAATCCGTCTTCGGGCTCCTTCTGCGCCCGGTAGCCCGCCCCGGTCAGGGAAGCAAAGAGGTCGTCGACGGCCCTGCGGGACCGAACGCGGAAGAAGAGGAGGTTCCCTCCGCCGGGCGTCGGCCGCCCGCCGGGATTCCACCGGCGCGCTCCGGCGACGGTGTCGATCTCGAGCCGCACCCCGCCCGGCAGAACGGCCTCGGCATGGTGAGGTGCCCAATCGGGCGCGCTCGCCCTCCGGATGTCCAGCCCCAGCCGCCGGTAGAAGGCAATAGAGGCGTCCATCTCCCGGACGATCAGGTTGATCTGGCTAAGCAGCGGGCTTTCTGCCGACTCCATCCTTTCACTCGCTCTGCCGTCAAGGCGCATGCGGGAGCGATCTTGCTTGCGGACCGGACGAAAGGCAACCCGGGACGGCCCCGGATCCTCCCCACGGCCGGGGAGCCCCGAAGTGGGGCACTCGTTCCGGAAAGAGAGCCCGGCTGAGGAAGTCCGCCCTGGGTGCGCGCGGCGTGGGTCTCCAGGGGAATCCGGGTTTTCCGGAAGAGAGTCGGCCGGGCGGGATCGCTTCGGAAGGGGGCTTTCTTCATCGATTAAAGAGGGAGCGGCAGCGGATCGAGGTCGACGGCGACCCGCACCGTGTGGCAGCCGCCGCCCACGATGACGCCGCGCAGGGGAGAGACGTCCTGGAAGTCGCGCCCCCAGGCGAGGGTGACATGCTCGTCCCGGACCAGGAGGCGGTTGGTCGGGTCGAAGTCGATCCAGCCCGCCTCCGGTCCGGCCCATGCGGAAACCCACGCGTGCGACTGATCGGCCCCGCGAAGCTTCTCCTGTCCGGGCGGCGGCTGGGTGCGCAGGTAGCCGGAGACGTAGCGCGCCGGCAGCCGGAGGGCGCGGAGGCAGGCGATCATGAGGTGGGCGTAATCCTGGCAGACGCCCCGGCGGCCGGCGAAGGCCTCCGAAGCGGTGGTGGCGCTGCCGGTGGCCCCGGGCACATAGCTCATGTCGGCGTAGAGGCGCCCGCCCAGGTCGAGGAGCGCCTCCAAGATCGGTCGGCCCGCCGGAAAGCTGGCGGCGGCATAGGCTGCGATCTCCCCGTCGGGTGCGGCCAGCGGGCTGGGCAAGCAGAACTCCACTAGGTCCACATCGTCCAAGCCGCAGGCGGCGATCTCCTCCCAGGCCGGGGTCGTGGCGGGAAGGGGCGGCAGCTCGACTTCGACCGTGGCGCTCATCGCCACCCGGAACTCCCGGTGCTCTCCGGTAATCGAGACCGTAGTGGTCAAGTTCCCGAAATGATCGATCTCGTCCCGGCGGGTGTCGGGAGCCGGCGAGATCTCGAGCCGGGCGGCGAGGACCCTCTGGCCAGGTCGTTCGCGCGGCAGGAGATGGAGGAAATGCGTCCCCAGGACCACCGCTTCGCTGTACTCGTAGACGGTCACATGGTGGAGCCGGTAGCACGTCATGGCGCGGAATTGGCCACTTCGTCTTCCTCCAGGGAGCGCGGCTCGGGGAGCAGGGCAAAGAAGCGCCGGTGCATCCGATCGGAGAGGAGGCGGAGCTTGGCGGCGACCTCCCGGAGAGGCTCCCCCAGATTCGAGGCGGCTCCGACCAGGTTGGTGACCTCGCGCTGCAGCCGGTAGGCGGACTCGGCTTCGTCCTCGGCGGCCAACCGCTCGAGGCAAGCGCGCAGCGCGGCGCACTGGAAGGCGAGCGACCGCGGGTTGAAGAGGTCGGCCAGGACCATCGAGAGGACAGGGCCGGGGGAGAGGATGCCCGCGTAGCGCAGATCGTAGCTAAGCACCGAATCCGCAAGCTCGATGCTGAGCGCCATGCCCGGCTCGAGCCGCTCGGGCGGCGCGTCGAGCAGGATGGCGAAGCTCTCGGCCATGGTTACTCCCCGCTCGAGCCGGCGACCTATTTCTAGAAAGAGCCAGCCGCCGTCTCGGGACATGTTCTCCGCCGCGATGCCCGCGAAGGTGGCGGTGAAGCTCAACAGCACGGGGAGCGCCATCTCCTCCTTGGGGAGGCTCTCGGTCGCCTGGCGGAGGGCGAAGCGGACCGTCGCCAGCATCGAGGGCGAAAGCCGCTCGGAGGAGGCATCGACCAGCCGGTCGACCTCCGCGACCAGTCCGCCGATCCGCTGGCCGCGCGCCAAGGTCTGCCGCAGCAGGCGGCCGGAGACGGTGCCGCCGGCGATCTCCGAGGATATGAGCCCGGCCCGGGCCAGACAATGGATGAGGAGGGTGCGCTCGGCGATATCGCGCGGCAGCGAGGTGCCCGATTCGAGCCGGGGCAGAGCGAGCATCAGCAGCCGGCAGGCGGCCTCCAGCCGCTCGACCGAACGTCCGAGCCAGAAGAGATTGTCGGCCAACCGCGAGGGGAGGTGAGCGGCCGCTAGGAAGAAGCCGAGGTTCGGCGGTTCCACCGGAGGGGGACCGACGATGCGGTAATCCTCCTCCTCCTCCGGTTCGAGCACCCAGATGTCCTTGCAGCCGAAGGACGGAGAATCGCTTGCGGAAGCCTCGAGCGGCAGGCCGAGCCCGCCGGGCAACACCCGCCATTGCTCTCCGTCATTCCAAGCGAAGAACCGAAAGGCGATCGGAAGCGAAACGAGCTGCGGGCCGCCTGCGAAGGCCGCTCGGGAAGCCAGCGCCCGATCCTCTTCGGTGGCCCGCCGGAGCAGCGGATCCTCGCCCAGCAACGGCTCGCAGAGCCGGTCGAGGAAGGGGAGGAGTTCGGCCGCCTCCACCAGGGCCGTCCCGGGGGCGTTCCACATGGAGAGGACTCCGGCGCGCAGCGCGCCGAAGGCGCCGGGAACGCCCAGGGCCAGGCGGCCGGTCTGCTCCAGCGGATCGAGGTCGATGCCGGAGATCCCGCGGATCAAGGTTGCGATCGGAAGGAGGCCGCTTAGCGTCTTCATGTGCAAGGCGCCCTTGCGCGTGGCGATGTCGCTGGGCCCGATCCGCAGCAGACCGAGGGAGCGGGCGAGCAGGGCCTCGTCGACCGCTGCCGGGCTCGGGCGGGAGGAAGCGGTGCTGGCCGAAAGGACCGCCACGAGCCTTCCTTCGGCTCCTCGGTAGAGCCGGTCGACCAGCATCTCGCGTGCCGGGCGCAAAGAACGCAAGCCGCCGGCGGGAAAGATCTCCGGAAGGGTGGCGGCGGCCAAGCGGCGGAGGCTCAGCGCGTGGCCCAGACCGGAAATCGCGCCGGCATGCTCACGGAGCAGCCGGAAGGATCCATCCGGGGTGCGGATCAGGTCGGCGGCGTAGAGCGCCAGGCGCGGGTAGGCCAACGGGGCCGAAGTGTGGAGGCCGCGCAAGAAACGGCGGTCTCCGAGCACAAGCGCGGGAGGGATCCACCGCTCTCGAAGCAACCTCTGGGGGCCGTAGAGGTCTTCCAACACCGCGCCCAGCAAGCGGGCGCGCTGCCGGATCGCGCCCTCCAGTTCGGCAAACTCGCCGGCGGTCAGCAGAACCGGCAGCGGGTCATAAATGAGGCGCGGCGCATCGCCGAACGGTCCCGCCAGGCCGGTCATCCGGTTGAGTGCCGTAGCGCGCCGAGCGAGCTCCTCCGGCCCCAGCCGGTGGACTGCCGCCATCACCGGCCTCCACACGTCGCGAAGGCGCCCGTGGGCATCGAGCGTCTCGTCCTGTCCTGCTCGTGCCTCCGGTGGCTGCATCCAACCCGCTTAACAAAGCCCCGCGCCGGTGCCGATCCAAAAAACCGGCTCCAGCCGCGCTGAACCATCCTGTTTTTGCGGCTCGCGCCATGGACGCGGCCGAGGGTTCTTCTCGCCCTATCTGGAGACAGCTCCGCGGGGAACTCGAATTGGCCCTGGCATCCAGGCTCGCCGGCGGCTTCTCGGATACGAACTTCCGTACGACCTTTTCCCGCTCAGGAGAGCAACCAGCGGATCGGTCCGTAACTGCTCATGATCGTTGAGGTCTTCGTAGCCCAGCGCAATCCCGAAGACGCGCTGGGCAAGCATCTCCCGTAGCCGATGCACAATGCGTTTCGGATGGCGTCGATCCCGAAAGCAGCCCTCCAGCCGTCTTCACCAACCGATCTTCCGATCGGCTTCCCGCAACAGGATCGCGCCCCCATCGCTGGAGATCCGACCCGCGGTACATCCCGCTTCCACCCGTCGCGAAACATGCGCTGTAAACGCAACAAAGGTCTCTTGGCTACACCCTGCCAGGGAAGGCCGTTTCTTTTTTCTGGTTGTAATAACGTGTCGTTAACGCACTTATACTAGGGAAAGACGGCCTTTCCTATGCCCTTTTGTCGGATTTTTTGCCCTCCGCTAACGGCCATTTCTCACAAATTTCGTAGCCGAGGCGCCGCAAATGGGCTTGGGTGCGAGGCGGGCGCAGGTTTTCCACCGGAGCTGTATGAAGACATACTGCGAGGATGGAAAACCAAGCGGGAGCGAAGCAGACGAGCCCGTTTTGCAAGCCGTAGGAGAAAGCTTGTGAGAAATGGCCGCTAGGCCGGTGACCGGAAAGCCGAGCGTGCGCAAGCCTTCGGCGAAAAGAAAATTGTGCTCGAAGTAGTAGCCCTGCGGCCTGCGAGAACGAGCTTTCGCTCGATCGAGTCGAGGTCGAGGCGGACCGGCCGGCCGAGCAGCGGATCGAGGTTTTCAAACGGGATGGCCTGGGGGTGAAGAGCGTGAAGCCGGCTCAGGGTATCCAGAGTAGCGCTTGCCGGAACGCCATAGCCGATGCGGGCGAAGTAGCGGTCGAGGAATGCGGGAGGCACAGGGGAAGCAGATCCTCTGAACGTCCTGCCGCTCGGCGCTTGCCTCCGACCGGGTAAAGTCGTTAGAACAATTTCCGATGGTTGGTGATCCAACCAGGGAGATTCTCATCATGTCATCTCTAGTCCATCTCTTTTCTCCCCTCACCGTCGGCCCTCTGGTTACCCCCAACCGAATCTGGATGGCTCCTTTGACCCGATCCCGGGCGGGGCAGCCTGGAGACGTTCCGACGGAGATGAACGCCCGCTACTATGCGCAGCGGGCTTCGGCGGGCCTCATTATCAGCGAAGCGACCCAGATCAGCCGGGAAGGGCAGGGGTATGCTTGGACGCCGGGAATCTACACCGATGCCCAAGAAGCGGGCTGGCGGCAGGTCGTCGAAGCGGTCCACCGCGCCGGGGGACGCATGGCCCTTCAGCTCTGGCATGTGGGCCGAGTCTCCCACCACCTTCTTCAGGAGGGGGGGCGGCCGCCGGTCGGGCCCTCGGCGGTCCGGGCCGAGAAGACCGAATGCTTCGTCGTGCTCCCGGATGGAACTCCCGCGCGCGTCCCGGTGGACACACCGCGGGAGCTCGAGATTCCCGAAATCCATAGGATCGTTCGGGAATATGCCGCCGCAGCCCTCCGAGCCCGGCGTGCGGGATTCGACCTGGTGGAGGTCCACGCGGCCAACGGCTACCTTCTCAACCAGTTCCTCGACCTGCGGGCCAATCGACGGCGCGACGAATATGGGGGCTCGCTCCCGAATCGGGCGCGGCTATTGCTCGAAGTCGTCGATGCGGTCGCCGAAGCCATCGGGCGGGAGAGGGTGGGCGTCCGGCTCTCTCCCAAGGGGTGTTCAACGACATGGAGGTCGAAGGGAGTTGGGAAGCCGCGCTCTACGTGGCGGCCGAGCTCGATAAGCGGAAGATCGCCTATCTTCATATCGAAGAGCCCGATTGGGCGGGAGGCCCGCCGTTGACCGAGGAGGAACGGCGCTCCTTGCGGTGCACCTTTTCTTCCGTCCTGGTCTTTTGCGGCGGGTATACGGCCGAGCGGGCCGAGGCGGCGATCGCGGCCGGGATCGCTGATGCGATCGCCTTCGGCAAGCTCTTTCTCGCCAACCCGGATTTGCCGGAGCGATTCCGGCGCGGCGCGCCGCTCAATGTTCCGGATCCGTCGACTTTCTACGGCGGCGGAGAAAAGGGATATACCGACTATCCGACCCTCGATGAGATCGGGGCATGAGGGTTGCCAGCAGCTAAAAAAATATATGGACACATAGCAAGTTTAATGGCAGTGTGTCCGAGTGAAGTTGAGTGTCTGGGCCAAGCGGCAGGGCATTTGCTACAAGACGGCTTGGCGGATGTGGAAGGAAGGGCGTTTGCCCGTCCCGGCCGAGCAGTTGCCGACCGGAACGGTGATCGTGCATGCGGAGCCCTCACAACCCAATGGGGTCGCCCTTTACGCACGGGTATCGAGCTCCGATCAGAAAGCGGATCTGGACCGGCAATTGGCTCGGCTGACCGAGTTCGCGCTCAAGCAAACGGTTGCCGATCGTCAAGGCCGTCAAGGAGGTCGGCTCCGGAATGAACGGCCATCGGAAGGGCCTGATCGAGCTGCTCCGTGATCCCAATATCGGCGTCATCCTGGTCGAGCATCGCGACCGGCTGATGCGCTTCGGCTTGGAGTACCTGGAAGCGGCATTGGCCGCGCAGAGCCGATCGGTCCTGGTGGTGGAGTCGGACGACAGGACTGATGACATCGTGGGCGACCTGCATGAGGTCATCGTTTCGATGTGTGCCAGGCTTTACGGGAAGCGATCCGCTCAGGACCGCGCCGAGAAGGCGCTCAAAGCGATCCAGGAGTAAGCTTCCTGTTTTCACCTACCAGACCCGGTTGAGGTTAACGCATGAGCAGACTTCGTGTCTTGACGCCTATGCGGCGCTCTACGGGCGGGCGCAGCGGACTCTTTTGGCCAGGATGCGGGCGGGCGTTTCCATAAACGAGCTCAAGCGGTCGTTTCTGCGCCGGTTCGGCCTCACCGCCCGGCAGTTCAACGCCATTCGGGTCGAGCTCGAAGGCAAGATCGCCTCGATCCGGGAAAGGCGGCCCGAGTTGATCGAGGAAGCCAAATGGCGGATCCGGAAAGCGGAAGAGGCGGTCGGCCGGCTGGAGAAGAAGCATCCGGGATCGGATGTCGTGCACCAGAAAAAAGCGGCGGCTTGCCGTCCTGCGGGCGAAGCTCGAGGCGCTTCTGGCCGATCAGGAGTCCGGCCGGGTCCGGCTCTGTTTCGGTTCCCGACGCCTCTTCCGCAAGCAGTTTTCCCGGGAAGAGAACGGCTATGCGGACCATGCCGCATGGAAGAAGGATTGGCAGGCGGAGCGGAGCAGCCAGTTCTTCGTGCTCGGATCGAAGGACGAGGCCTCGGGCAACCAGTCCTGCCAAGCCGCAGTCGCTCCGGACGGCAGCCTGCGGCTGCGGTTGCGGCTGCCGTACGGATGGGGAAGCACGAGCAAACACCTGGTGCTCGAGGGCGTGCGCTTGGCCTACGGCCAGGAGGAAATCCTCCAGACCCTCTCCGCCGGCCGGGTCGTGATCGCACAAACCAAGACGGGGAAGCTCTTCCGCAAGCGGGAGGGAGCTGCCGTGGGCTACCGCTTCGTGCGGGACCGGAAGGGCTGGCGGCTGTTCGCAAGCGTCGAGGCGCAACCGGTCTTATTGAGGACGAGCCATCTGGCTGGGGCGATTGGCATCGACATGAACGAGGACCATCTGGCCGTAGCCGAAACCGACCGCTTCGGCAACCTCGTGGAAGTCCGCCGGATCGGATTATCCCTCTATGGCAAGAGCGAGGAGCAGGCGAAAGCCGCGATCGGCGATGCGTGCCGGGACATCGCACAGTCCTGCGTTGAAGCAGGCAAGCCGCTCGTGATCGAGCGATTGGATCTTCGCAAGCGGAGGGCCGAGCTGGAGGCGGTCGATTGCGTTCGGGCTCGCTCGCTCTCTTCTTTCGCCTACGCCAAGACGATCGCGATGCTCAAGGCGGCCTCTTTTCGCGCTGGTGTTGAAGTGGTCGAGATCAACCCGGCCTACACTTCCGTGATCGGCGCGGTCAACCACGCGCGCCGTCATGGCATCGGTTCTCACCAGGGCGCGGCCTACGCCGTCGCCCGGAGAGGATTGGGCCTATCCGAGCGCCCGTCCGTGCGGGAGGCGGTCGTGCCGACCCGCAATGGCGGCCATCTCACCTTCGCCCTACCCGCGAGGAATCGGACGAAGCATGTATGGTCGTTCTGGGCGGTCGTTCGGAAGAGGCTCAAAGCGGCGCATGCAGCGCATGCCCGGTCGGGAGGCAATCGCTTGCCTCCCGCGCCTCTGCTCCCGAAATCGCGGGCATTGGGCGCTACGCGGGCTTTGCCGGCGAAACCCCGGCACGCGAACCGTCGGCAGCACTGTTCGGCCGACGTCCTGGACGATCTTCCCTGGTAGGGGAACGGTTGTCTATGGTTTTAGGAACGGTCGAGACGGTCGAAGCGGATCTCCATGCCGGATGCGCGCTCCACATCGTTAGCCACTGTCGCGAGGAGAGACTGGATTTCCGCCCATGGCGTTTCCTTAAGCAAGGTGAAGTCGAGATCCGCGGAAAACCGGTAGTCCGCGAAGTAGCACTTCTTAAGCGCCGTCCCTCCCTTGAACGCGAGGATGTCGCGCAACGGGCTGCGCGCAATCCCGACGAGAATCCACGCGAGGCAGTAATCGTGCTCCAAGACGCCTTCCGCGATCTGCCGGCCGCCTTGCTTGGATATGCGTTTTGAGATCTCCGAAAGAGCGCGACAAGTGATCATGATTACGTGCTGACAACCGCGACAAGTTCTTCCGGCTCGACGTTCAAGACGAGACGCCACCGATGCAGGCGTCTCCCCTCGCGCGGGCGGATTGGATCGACAAGCACGTAAGTCTCGGTCAAGCCGGCGCGCAGGCGGGCCAGATCCGTCTCCGACGCCATCTCATAGGTCTCCAGCACATACCCCAGCCGGCGCGCGACGGCTCCGACGCCGAGCCTTTGAGCGTACTGGATGAGGCGGTCAACGCTGATGTCATCACGCCGCATCCAGAGGCCCTTGGCCACTTCCGTCAGCCCGCCGCAGTGCTGTGGCTGCTTGAGCCCGTCGACGACCGTCTTCTCCAGATCGCTTACGCGCACCTTCTCCTCCGCGGTTGACCAATCCTCGACGATTCCGAAGAAGTGCTCGCGAGGGCAGCGCACGAAGCGAAATTCCACTCCGGAAATCCATATAGCCCGTCTGGGATGTGGTATGCTGACCGTAATCACCAGTTGAGGCTGCGTCGTCATGTTGTGAAATTCCAGAGCGCTGCCATGCGATATGTAGTAATCCTCCCCGCGCATGAGCTCGCGGGCGACGACGAAGGGATCTCCGAAATAATGATGCTCGCCGGTCTCGGACGGCGCCAGGATGTAGAGGCCTGATCTGAGCCGATCGGCCACGCCGCGAGCCACGAGCTTGTGCGTAAGGCTTCTGGCGGAGTTCCTGGACAATCCCGTGATCTCCCGGACATCGTCCAGACGGAAGATCATTCGTCTCCGCTCGTGGAGCTCAGTTACCAGCCTGGCCGACTGGGCGCCCAAGGTCTTGAGGGGTGCGCTGTGTGTCATCGCTTCGTTTCTCCGAAGGGTGCGTTTCGCGCTTATATATAAGATACGCGGGCTAACAAGGCTAGCAATGGTAGGGTGGCGGGAACGATGCGCCACCGCAGCGAAGCTGAGTAGATCCCGCGAGAGCAGTGGTCCTGTCGCCACCAATCCACTAAGGGGTTGCCAGCAGCTAAAAAATATATGGACACATAGCAAGTTTAATGGCAGTATGTCCGAGTGAAGTTGAGTGTCTGGGCCAAGCGGCAGGGCATTTGCTACAAGACAGCTTGGCGGATGTGGAAGGAAGGGCGTTTGCCCGTCCCGGCCGAGCAGTTGCCGACCGGAACGGTGATCGTGCATGCGGAGCCCTCACAACCCAATGGGGTCGCCCTTTACGCACGGGTATCGAGCTCCGATCAGAAAGCGGATCTGGACCGGCAATTGGCTCGGCTGACCGAGTTCGCGCTCAAGCAAACGGTTGCCGATCGTCAAGGCCGTCAAGGAGGTCGGCTCCGGAATGAACGTCCATCGGAAGGGCCTGATCGAGCTGCTCCGTGATCCCAATATCGGCGTCATCCTGGTCGAGCATCGCGACCGGCTGATGCGCTTCGGCTTGGAGTACGTGGAAGCGGCATTGGCCGCGCAGAGCCGATCGGTCCTGGTGGTGGAGTCGGACGACAGGACTGATGACATCGTGGGCGACCTGCATGAGGTCATCGTTTCGATGTGTGCCAGGCTTTACGGGAAGCGATCCGCTCAGGACCGCGCCGAGAAGGCGCTTGAAGCGATCCATGAGTAAGCGCCCTGTTTTCACCTACCAGACCCGGTTGAGGTTGACGCATGAGCAGACTTCGTGTCTTGACGCCTATACGGCGCTCTACGGGCGGGCGCAGCGGACTCTTTTGGCCAGGATGCGGGCGGGCGTTCCCCTAAACGAGCTCAAGCGGTCGTTCCTGCGCCGATTCGGCCTCACCGCCCGGCAGCTCAACGCCATTCGGGTCGAGCTTGAGGGCAAGATCGCCTCGATCCGGGAAAGGCGGCCCGAGTTGATCGAGGAAGCCAAATGGCGGATCCGGAAAGCGGAAGAGGCGGTCGGCCGGCTGGAGAAGAAGCATCCGGGATCGAATGTCGTGCACCAGAAAAAGCGGCGGCTTGCCGTCCTGCGGGCGAAGCTCGAGGCGCTTCTGGCCGATCAGGAGTCCGGCCGGGTCCGGCTCTGTTTCGGTTCCCGACGCCTCTTCCGCAAGCAGTTTTCCCGGGAAGAGAACGGCTATGCGGACCATGCCGCATGGAAGAAGGATTGGCAGGCGGAGCGGAGCAGCCAGTTCTTCGTGCTCGGATCGAAGGACGAGGCCTCGGGCAACCAGTCCTGCCAAGCCGCAGTCGCTCCGGACGGCAGCCTGCGGCTGCGGTTGCGGCTGCCGTACGGATGGGGAAGCACGAGCAAACACCTGGTGCTCGAGGGCGTGCGCTTGGCCTACGGCCAGGAGGAAATCCTCCAGGCCCTCTCCGCCGGCCGGGTCGTGACCGCACAAACCAAGACGGGGAAGCTCTTCCGCAAGCGGGAGGGAGCTGCCGTAAGCTACCGCTTCGTGCGGGACCGGAAGGGCTGGCGGCTGTTCGCAAGCGTCGAGGCGCAACCGGTCTTATTGAGGACGAGCCATCTGGCTGGGGCGATTGGCATCGACATGAACGAGGACCATCTGGCCGTAGCCGAAACCGACCGCTTCGGCAACCTCGTGGAAGTCCGCCGGATCGGATTGCATCTCTATGGGAAGAGCGAGGAGCAAGCGAAAGCCGCGATCGGCGATGCGTGCCGGCAGATCGCCCGGGCCTGCGCCGAATCGGGCAAGCCGCTCGTGATCGAGCGATTGGATCTTCGCAAGCGGAGGGCCGAGCTGGAGGCGGTCGATGGCGTCCGGGCTCGCTCGCTCTCATCCTTCGCCTACGCCAAGACGATCTCCATGCTCAAGGCGGCTTCCTTTCGTGCCGGAGTCAAATGGATCGAAGTCGACCCGGCCTACACTTCCGTGATCGGCGCGGTCAACCACGCGCGCCGTCATGGCATCGGTTCTCACCAGGGCGCGGCCTACGCCGTCGCCCGGAGAGGATTGGGCCTATCCGAGCGCCCGTCCGTGCGGGAGGCGGTCGTGCCGACCCGCAATGGCGGCCATCTCACCTTCGCCCTACCCGCGAGGAATCGGACGAAGCATGTATGGTCGTTCTGGGCGGTCGTTCGGAAGGGGCTCAAAGCGGCGCATGCAGCGCATGCCCGGTCGGGAGGCAATCGCTTGCCTCCCGCGCCTCTGCTCCCGAAATCGCGGGCATTGGGCGCTACGCGGGCTTTGCCGGCGAAACCCCGGCACGCGAACCGTCGGCAGCACTGTTCGGCCGACGTCCTGGACGATCTTCCCTGGTAGGGGAACGGTTGTCTATGGTTTTAGGAACGGTTCCCGATCATGAGTAAGAGCGGTGTGGATCCAGGAGGGCCGGCGGCAGCCAGCTCGAAGCAGGCGCTACTGATCGTGGTAACAACGGGGAAAGAGGCCTTTCCGCGGGCGAATTCGCTTTTGCACATGGCGGGAGTTTTGGCGAATCAGCCGAACACCCAGGTCGAGTTTCTCTTGCTGGGTCCGGGAGTCGAATTGCTGCGTTCGAACCAGAAATCGCCTCCGATCATTGCGGAGGCGCTGGATCACCTGCGCCGATGCGGAGTCGACATTACGGCCTGCGAGGTTTCCTTGGAAGCCTACGGGGTCGAGGCGGATCGGATGCTTCCGGCGAGGCTGGTGAAAGGAGCCGTGGAAATTCGGCGATGTATCGGCGAGGGCGCGACGGTGCTCACTTTTTAAGGAACGATCGCCTTCAAGCCGATAGCGGACGAAACGCCCTTGTTCCGGATTCGCCGCGAAGCCGCGGCGGCACCTCCGGCCGCGTTCGGAAAACGCAAGGAGCTCGATGCCACGGCTGCGGGGCCAAGCACCCGGCGTATCGCCGGGGCTCGCGACCCCAACGGGATTCGAACCCGTGCTACCACCTTGAAAGGGTGGTGTGCTAACCACTACACAATGGGGTCGGTCCGGGTCTGCTTGCGCGAACGCCTACGGATGGAGCAAAGCAGATCGGGCCGGGAGCGGCAAGCGGGAAAGGCGGCGGCCGGATGCTTTCCCTTTCAATGCGGAAGGCCTGTCACCAGCAGGATTGCCAGCGCGGTCAGGGAAAAGACCCCTCCAGCCCAGAGCCATTGCCGCCATCCGAGCTGGACCAGCACCGGGGGCACCCGGCGGGGGTCCTCGGCGGGCGGCAGATCGAGACAGGCGTCGACAAGCTGCCGGCTGAAACGGAAAAGTCGATGGCCGCCGGCAGCGAGGAGAGCCAGCAGAGGTAGGAAGAGAAGGTCGATCCGCCGGAACGCCACGGCCGAAGGCGGGCTCGCCGCCGATTGCGCGGCCAGGAAGTTGCCCGCGATCAGGGTCCCGGCGACGGCGAAGAGCTCGAGGGCATGGGTGGTGAGCGGGAGGCGACACGCGGATGGGGCGGCTTCCGGGGAGCGGCAGGCCCGGGGGCGCATCAGCACGGCTGTCGCCGCCGGCTCGGCCAAGACCTGGTGGAAAGACCGAAGAAGGAGGGCGAAGAGCGCCAAAGCTCCGATCGCCTTCCCCAGCGACCCCGAAGCGCCCAGAGAGGAAGAGAGGGGATGGAGGGCGAGCAGCCAGGCCAACCCGAGCCCGCTCGCTCCGAAGACGGTGATCGCATAGCTGTTCACCAGCGATCCGGTCCCGAGGAGTAAAATGAAGGGATCGCGCCTGCCGGTGCGCGCCAGGACCGGTGTTAGGATCAGCAGCTCGGCAAGGAGGGTAGCCAGCCAAAGGGAGAGGGAGAGGAGAAGAAGCCGCAGGAGCGCCCGCCAGAGCAGGGGTGCTTCCGGCCCCGGGAGGGCGGCGGGCTTCCCGGCGGGATCAAGAAGGAGGGTGCACCCGAGCAAGCCCCAGAGTGCCCATCGGAGGGCCGACCAGGGAACCGTCGGTTTCCGCAGGGGCAAGGACAGGAGGAATCCGAAGCCGAAAAGCCCGCCAAGGAAGGCGCCGAAGGTCGCCGGAGCGGGACTTCTCCCGAAGGCGGGAATGAGGGAAGCCAAGACCGGGATGGCCCCGAGGGCGAGGAAGGCGACGAGGGCTCTCTCCGTCAAGGGCGCGGCGTTGGCGGGCAGCCGTTTGCTGAAGCTCCGTTCGATCGGCTCCCAAAAGGTGAACCGTCCGAGTAGGCCGGCCAGCCAGCAAGCTTCTCCGAGGGAGCGGGCGGACTTGAGGACGCCTTCGCTCACCCAGTTTGGCGCATCCATGAGAGGAAGATTGCGACCGCGTGCGGGAAAAATACCGGCGAAAGCGTCAGGCGGAGGGGATGGCCTGGGAATGCTGCCAGGAAATCGCGTAGTGGACGAGCTCGGGTCCGGAAGCGAGCTTGAGCTTTTCCTTGAGGCTGCCCCGGTAGGCTTCGACGGTTTTGACGCTCAAGTGGAGCTGTTCGGCGATCTGTCGGGTGGCGAATCCCCGTCCGATAAGCAGGAAGACCTCGAACTCGCGGTCGCTGAGCGCTTCCACCGGGTTTAGCGTGGGCTTGGCCCGCCGACCGGAAAACCGCTCGAGGACTCGGGAGGCGACCGATTCGCTGACGAAGATTCCGCCTTCGAGCACGCGCTGAATGCCTTCGAGGAGCCTTTGCCCCCCCTCGCTCTTCATAAGATAGCCTCTGGCTCCTGCCCGGAGGGCCCGCTCCGCATACATCGATTCCTCGTGCATCGAAAGGGTGAGGATCGCCACCTCGGGATAAGCCGCGTGGATATCCTTAATGAGTTCCAAGCCGCTTTTCCCCGGTAGAGAGAGATCGACGATGACCAAGTCGGGCTTCGTCTTTGTGACCAGATCGAATCCCTCGCGCGCGGTCGCCGCGGTTCCGCAGACCGTAAGTCCTCCTTTCGTGCCGATGAGCTGCGCGATCCCTTCGCTCACCAGCGCATGGTCGTCCACGATAAGCACCTTTTTCGGCGGTCCCGACTTGCCCTTGGGCTCGTTCATTTCCGGCTGCCTTTCTTCATCCTCCGCCTGCCGGCAGGAACCGTGCAGAGAACGGTAACTCCTCCTTTCGGCTTCGATTCAAAGCGGATCACGCCTCCGATGAGTCCGGCTCGGTACCGCATCGACCGCATACCCAGGCCCGGGCGAGACGCGCTTTTTGGTCCCATCCCCTCCCCATCGTCGGCCACAAGAAGATAAGTCGAATCGGCTCGTTCGCCCAGGACAATTTCGATCCGCCGGGGCCTTCCGTGCCGGATGGCGTTATGGACCGCCTCCTGCGCAATCTGGTAGAGGTGGACGGCGGTGGCCGAATCCTGAAGCGACGGCTGGCCGAGGAGCGCGAAACGGCAGCGGATTCCCGAGCGCTCTTCGCTCTTTCGCGCGAAATCGGCGAGCGCCTGCGGCAACTCGGCGGGCGAGATGGCCAGCGGCATCAGCCCTTGCGAAAGGGTTCGCGCACAGTCGCCGGCTTCCCGCACCAGTTCCCCGATCCGCAAGGCGAGGGCCGATTCCGGCAGGGAACGGTCCCGGAGCCGCGATTGCAGGAGCTCCGCCTGGTAGTGGATTCCGATCAGCATCTGGCAGAGGCTGTCGTGGATGTCCTGTCCGATCCGCAGCCGTTCGTTCGTTTCCGCTTCGAAGAGAGCCCGTTCCAAGGCTCTCCGTTCGCTCAGGTCCCGCACGAGGACGGTGATCGCGGAGCCCCCTTCCACGGCCGATTGGCTAAGCGATAGCTCGAGGGGAAACACCTCCCCGTTCTTCCGCCGTCCAAGAGCCTCGTGGCGCCCCCTGGCGAAGGAGGCATGCCCGTCTGGCCGATGCGGCAGGCCGAACGAGGGGACGATCTGATCCGGCGTGTGCAGGAGCGTGGCCAGGGGACGGCCGAAGAGCTCGCCCGGAAGATAGCCGAAGATGTCCGCCGCTGCGCGGTTGACGATCTCGATCGAGAACGCGGTGTCCAAAACGAGCATCCCTTCGAGCATCTGGTCGAGCATCTGCTGCATCCATCCGGCGATGGAGCAATAGCCTTGCAGGTGGTTGGGGCCCAGGCAGTTGGCGATCGAAAGACGACAAGGGCGACGCCCCGAATTCTCCTCGCCGAATTGCCTCGTGTTCTCATCCATGGCTGCTGAAGCCATCGTTTCCACCCAAAGTTGCCTGCCGCAAGATTTTCCTCGCGCCGGGCCTACATTTCTTCCAAGCGCTCAATCCCCAAAAGGTCGAGACCCGTGCCCAAGGTGGCGGCCGCTCCTTGGCAGAGCGCCAGGCGCGCCGCGCGCAGGCTCTCCGTCCCTTCCCCGCCCGCCTGCGGGGACGGTTGCAGGACCGGGCAGCATTCGTAGAACCGGTGGAAGGCGCGAGCGACCTCATAGAGGTAGGTGCAGAGAAAGTGCGGGCGCCCTTCGCTTTCGACCCGTTCCAGGGTCGGGCAAAAGTCGAGGAGGAGCTTGACTAACCGCATCTCGGGCTCCGACGAGAGGGGACCCGGACCGGGGGAAAATCCCGCCGCCTCCGCCTTGCGGAGGATCGCCCGCATCCGGACATAGGCGTTGAGCAGGTAGGGCGCAGTATTCCCTTCGAAGGAGAGGAGCTTTTCCCATCGAAACACATAGTCGAGATTGCGGTTCTGGGAAAGGTCTGCGTACTTGAGGGCCCCGATGCCGACGGCGCGCGCGATCTGCATCTTTCGGGCTTCCGGCAGATCCGGCCTTTTTTCCGCGATGATCGCGTAGGCGCGCCGCACGGCTTCGGCGAGCAGCTCCCGCAGCTTGATCGGCTTCCCCTCCCGGGTCTTGAGCGGCTTGTTGTCTTCGCCCAGCACCGATCCGAACCAGACGTGCTCGATCACCACGGGCAAGCCCCATTGCCTGGCCGTTGCGGCCAGCTGCCGGAAGTGGAGACGTTGCCGGCCGTCGGTGACGTAGAGGATGCGGTCGGCCCGCCATTCTTTGACCCGGAAGCGGAGGGCCGCCAGGTCGGTCGTCGCGTAGAGATAGGCTCCGTCGCTCTTCCGGATCAGGAAGGGTTTGTCCTGCAACTCGGGATCGTTCGGGAAGAAGACACAGATCGCTCCTTGGCTCGGTTTGGCGATGCCGGCGGCACAAAGCTCGCGGATGACCGATGCGAGCTGGTCGCGGTACGCGCTCTCTCCCATCGTGAAGTCGAAACGGACGCCGAGCTCCTCGTAGATGCGGGCGAGCTCCGCCTTCGAAGCCTCGACGAACCGGCTCCAGAGCGCGAGATTCTCCGGATCTCCGTTTTGGAGCTTGCGAAGCTCCGCCTTGGCCTGCTCGCGGATCGTCGGATCCGCCTTGGCCGATGCCTGAATCTCCTGGTAGATCTCTTCCAGGTATTCGAGAGGGCCGTTTTCTAGTCCGGTTTCCTCTCCGCGCCGCTTGAAGCCGAGGAGAACCATCCCGAATTGGGTGCCCCAGTCGCCTAGATGGTTGACGGTGATCACGCGATGCCCCAGGAAACGATAGACGCGGGCGAGGGCCTCGCCGAGGATCGTGCTCCGCAAGTGGCCGACATGCATCTCCTTGGCGATGTTGGGGCTCGAGTAGTCGACAACCACCGTCTGCGGCTTGTCCGCCTTTTCAATGCCGAGCCGGGGATCCCCAAGAAGAGAAAAGAAGGCCTTTGCGCAGCGCTCGGGCTTGAGGCGGAAGTTGAGGAACCCCGGACCGGCGACTTCGGGGGGCAGGGACCATTCGGTCTGGCCCACGGCGGCGGCCAGCTCGGCGGCGAGCGCGCGCGGCTCGATCCCCACGCGCTTGGCGAGAACCAGGGCCGCGTTGCTCTGCAGGTCGCCGAATCGAGGATCCGCGCAAGGCTCGATGAGGGGCTCGGGCGGACGTTCGCCGAAGCGGCGTTCGAGAACGGAAACCAGCTGATTTCGTAGGAAGTCGGCGGGAAACTGCATGGTGAAACCCAGGAGAAAGAGGCGCGCGTTACGGGAAGATCAGCGATGACCTGCGGGTGCGGACACCGGCGTCGAGCGGCTTGCCCAGGAGTAGAGGGTCGCGAATCCCTGACCGCAAAGCCGGTAGCTGCAGTAGAGATGATCCCCGAAACGCGTAAGAAGACGGGGAAGAGTCCACGTCGGCGAGAGGAAGCCTAGGAGGAGGGATAGGATGCCGAAATTGAGCGCTGCGATTACCACAAGCGAGAAGAACCATCCCGCCACGTGGAGATCCGGCTGTTCCCGATGGACGGCTTCTACGGTAAAGAAAAGATGGAACCCCCATGTGAACCCAGTTCCTGCGTACAGGAGCCACTCATGGGATCGGATCGGCCGGTAAAAGTCAACGATGGTCCACAAGCCGAGCCAGAGCAGCATATAGAAGGGTACGAAGTACGGGGAGAGAACAATCCATAGGTTCGAACGGTTGCAGCGGATGCTGCCGCTTCGACTGCCGACCCGGAACCGGGAAACGTCGCCACCGTGGAGGAAAACGGCGAGGGCGTGGGTCAGCTCGTGGGCGAAGATGTACGGGCGCTTGGGAAGCCTTCCGAAGAAGTAGACGGCGGACCAAAGGAGCAGACCCCCGCCGAAGCTCGCTACGGGCGTGGACGTCCACCGTCCCTCCCGGAAATAGCTTTCGAGAATATCCTTGAGGAGAAGAAGCTCGGCCGCGATCAGGGGTAAGGCGCAGAGGCCGAGGAAAAAGGTAAAGATCTTCGCTAGGCTTGACACCGCCGATAGAAGCTTCTTATTAAAACACCCTTATGCCTAACACTCGGTCAGCGGCAAAACAAGCGCGGAAGAGCCTCCGCAAACGAGCATACAACTTGAGGGCCAAAAGAGAGCTGCAGCAGGCCACGCGCCAGATGCGCGAAAAGATGGCTTCCGGAGACAAGGCGGATGCCATCGGCTTTTTTTCCCAGTACCAGTCCCTCTTGGATCGGCTTGTCAAGCGCGGACGGCTCGTGCCCCGTGCGGCCGCCCGGCGGAAGCAGCGGGTAGCCAGGAAACTCTTCGTTTCTGCCCCTTCCGGGGGGGAGAGCGTGACGGGGGAGTAAGTTTCGTTCCCGTGAGGACTCCGCCTACAGCTCCGTCTGGGGGGCCGGCTGTTTCGCTTTCGTTATCGTCGCTATGATCCCGATCAAGCGAGGGAAAGAGGTCGAAGGAATGCGCCGCAGCGGCCGCCTTGTGGCCGAAGTGGTGAATGCCTTGCGCTCGATTCTCGTCCCCGGCATCCGGACGAGCGAGGTCGATCGCTACGCCGCGGAGTTGATCGCGGCGCGCGGCGCCAAGAGCGCCTTTCTGGGGTATCGGGGATTTCCGGGAAGCATCTGCATATCGGTCAATGAAGAAGTCGTCCATGGAATTGGCGGCGATCGGGTACTGCAGTATGGGGATTTGGTGAAGCTCGACGTGGGTGTGGTCAAGGACGGTTGGGTCGGCGACACCGCGGTCACCTTTCCGGTCGGGATGGCGGAGCCCGGAGACCTCAAGCTGATCGAGGTTACGAAGAGGGCGCTGTGGGAAGGAATCGCGCAGGCCTATCCGGGCAATCGGATCGGGGACATCGGTGCGGCGATCGAGGCTTGCGTCCGCGCGGAAGGGTTCGAAGTGGTCCGGGAATTTGTCGGTCATGGCGTGGGTCGAAAGCTGCACGAAGATCCGCAAGTGCCCAACTATGGTCGGGCGGGAGCCGGCGCCCGCTTGCGGGCGGGCATGACCCTCGCCATCGAGCCGATGGTGAACGCCGGCGGGGCGGCGGTCCGGCTCCTCGCAGACGGTTGGACGGTCGTGACGAGCGACGGGCGGCGGTCCGCCCACTTCGAGCACACCGTGCTCATCACGGCCGGGGAGCCCGAAGTCCTCACCGATTGCGGGAGCGACTCGGTGACAAGCAAAGGGACGGCGGCCGTCGGACGGAAGGAGGGGGCGGGTGCGGAGGCGGCTCGGAAATAAAAAGACTTGTCAACCACACGGCGCTCCGATTTAAATCGACCTCTTCATCGTGTTAGCGATGAGAAACCAGTCGACGTTGCCAACAACAGGAGCTTCATGAAGGTTCGGGCTTCCGTCCGCCGCCGCACCGCCAACTGTCAAGTCGTACGCCGCAAAGGGCGGATTTACATCATCAACAAGAAGAACCCTCGGCTCAAGCAGCGGCAGGGATAAGATTCGGGCGTCAGGGAGAATAGAAACATGCCTCGTATCCTTGGAGTGGAAATCCCCGGGGCCAAGCGGACCGTCGCGGCTCTGCCCTATATTTATGGCATAGGCCCTTCGCGCGCGAAGTTGATCTGCGAGCTGGCCGAGATCGATCCGGGCTTACGAGCCAAGGATTTGACGGATCAGCAGATTAATCGGATCGTGCAGATCATCCAGGAAAACAACTTCGTGATCGAAGGCGATCTACGCCGGGAGATCCAGCAGAACATCAAACGCTTGCAAGCGATCAAGTGTTATCGGGGGATCCGGCATCTCCGCGGCTTGCCGGTTCGGGGACAACGGACCTCGACCAACGCGCGGACGCGCAAGGGTCCGCGGCGGACGGTTGGAGTGGTGCGGAGGAAGGAAGCAAAGAAGGGCAAGGTGTAGGGCTTCGGCTTGCTGCCGGTAGATTGCGGAGGAGAAATTTTATGGCGGACGAAAAACAGGCCAAGCCTGCTGCGGAAGAAGCGGGGCGACCGGCGGAGCCCTCCGCCAACGCTGCGGTAAAAAACGCGGAGGCCAAGAAGGCGACGGCCGAGCCGGCGGATAAGGAAAAGGAAAGGAGACACAAGGGCAAGGGCGGCAAGGGGATTCATTCCGGCATCGCGCACATTTTGGCCACCTTCAACAATACGGTGATCACGATTACCGACCTCAACGGGCGGACGATCGCTTGGTCGAGCGCCGGCCGGTGCGGGTTCCACGGATCGAGGAAATCGACCGCCTATGTCGCACAGCTGGCGGCTCAAGACGCCGCGCGGCAAGCAGTTGCGCAGGGGATGCGCGAAGTGATCGTCAAGGTCAAGGGGCCGGGGACGGGTCGGGAGTCGGCGATTCGGGCCTTGCAGGTGGTCGGGATCGAGGTGACGGCGATCCTCGACGTTACGCCGGTGCCGCATAATGGATGCCGGCCGCGGAAACCGCGACGAGTCTAGCGCGGAGCGTTCGGCCAGCGTAACGGAAGAATTTCTATGGCACGATATCTTGGTCCCCGGGCGAAGAAGGCGCGCCGGTACAACGTCGCCCTTTTCGGGCCGTGCAAGGCATTGGAGAAGCGGCCATACCCGCCGGGCGTTCACGGGGAGAAGAGCCGCCGCAAGCAGTCCGATTACGCGCTCGCCCTGGCCGAAAAGCAGAAGCTGCGGCTCATGTACGGGGTGACGGAGCGTCAGTTCCGGCGCTACTTCGCGGCCGCCTTGAAGAAACGGGGTGTCACCGGGGAAGTGCTGCTCCAGCTACTCGAATCCCGGCTGGACAACATCGTCCATCGGCTCGGTTTTGCAACCACGCGGTTCGGTGCGCGCCAGATGATCGTGCACGGTCATGTGCAAGTGAACGGCCGCCGAACGACGACGCCGAGCTTCGGGACGCGCCCGGGCGACCGGATCGAGGTGCGCGATCAGCCGCAATCGCGAAAGCTGGCTTTGCGAAACCTCGAGGCTATGCAGGCCGCTCGAGTCCCGGATTGGCTCGTGCTGGAAAAGGAGAAGCTTCGCGGCGAGGTGAAGCGACTCCCCAGCAAGGAGGAGTTGCGGCCGATCGCCAACGAGCAGCTGGTGGTAGAGTTCTATTCGTAACGCTCGCAAAGATCGGAGTCCGGTCGCCGCCGGCACGGGATTCTTCGACGTTGCCGGGGCAGGAAGTCGGCTGGATCTAGGAGGTAATCGGTTCTATGGCAGTGCGCTTAGGACGTTTTGAAATGCCCCAATCCTTGGCGAAGGATGAAGCAGTTTCCACGGAGACGTATGGAAGGTATGTCGTTGAGCCGCTGGAGGCCGGCTACGGGCAGACGATCGGGAACTCCCTGCGACGGGTCCTCCTTTCCTCGCTGGAAGGTGCGGCTATATCGGCGGTCAAGATTGAAGGGGCTCTCCACGAGTTTTCGAGCCTGCCGGGTGTCGTAGAGGACGTTCCCGAGATCGTGTTGAATCTCAAAAAGATTCTGTTCCGGATGGCTTCCCGGGATCCTCGTTCGTTGACGCTCGAGGTGGTCAAGGAGGGACCGGTAGTCGCTGGGGACATCCAGCTTCAGACCGGCGTGGAGATCGTGAACCCGCAGCAGCTCATCTGCACCCTCGACAAGAAGCAGGCGTTGCGGATGGAGCTGGAAGTCAAGGTGGGCCGAGGCTTCCTGATCGCGGACGAGAATAAGAAGGCGGATCAGGCTATCGGCGTCATCCCGATCGACTGCCTCTTCTCGCCGGTGCGCCGCGTCAAGTACGAGGTGGAGAACACCCGCGTCGGTCAGCGGACCGATTATGACCGGTTGATTTTGGAAGTCTGGACCGACGGTCGTATCGCTGCGGACGACGCGCTCGTGCAGGCCGCGGCGATCCTGCGCCACCACCTTGATCTTTTTGTCAGCTACGGCAAGGAAGCAGTAGAGTTCGAAAAACCGAAGCCGCCCGTTCAGGAAGCGGAGAGCCGGCTTCGTAAGATATTGAACATGAGCGTGAATGAAATCGAGCTCTCGGTTCGGGCCGCAAACTGCCTCAATAACGCCAATATTGCCACGGTGGGCCAACTTGCGCAAAAGACCGAGGCGGAGATGCTCAAATATCGGAACTTCGGGAAGAAGTCCCTGAACGAGATCAAATGCAAGCTGGCCCAGCTTGGCCTATCGCTCGGAATGAAATTCGATCCGGGACTTTTATCGGAAGCTCCTACGTCTTCGTCTTCGGAAGCGAGAAGCGAGGAATAACCCGGAGAGACGACGTATGCGCCATTTAAAACGACGCGGCAAGCTGGGAAGACTCTCGAAGCATCGGGAGGCGCTTCTCGCTAATCTGGCGACCGCCCTGATCCGGCACAACCGGCTGAAGACTACGCTGAGCAAAGCCAAGGCATTGCAGCCTTATGCGGAAAAGCTGGTCACCCTGGCCAAGAAGGGTTCACTCCATCACAGGCGCCTGGCGGCCGCCCGCCTGTATGGCAAGGAGGCGGTGCAAACGCTGTTTCGGGAAATCGGACCGCGATTCGCCGGACGCGCCGGCGGGTATACCCGCGTGACGAAGATCGGGCATCGCCTTTCCGACGCGGCGCGAATGGCGGTGATCGAGTGGACCGAGCCGATGGCTTCGGCGAAAGAAGGCGGAAAGCCGTCGAAGACGGCCTCTTCCGAAAAGGCCGAGACATGAGCACGGGCTCGGTCCGGCTGTAGCCATTCTCCTCGAGCCGCCGGTCAGCCGTTCGGCATAGGCCGACCGGCTCGGGAAATCGGCGGACTATCCCTCGATCGTGCTGAGCTCGACCGGCTCGACGATAACCCCCAAATTTTCGAGCCACTGAATCGCCCGCTTGAGGACCTCCCGCTCTCCTTCGAGCTCGATCGCGACGATGCCGGTTGTCTGGGTAACCTGCGCGCTTCGGATATTGAAGACCAACTCGAACGAGCGGCCGAGCTCCCAGATGATCGGCCTTTGGCAGAGCGCCTCGTCGAAGGTCAGCCAGAGTCGCTGTTTTTCCTTTGCCACGATTTTCAGCCTCCCGCCACCGCCGGGACGATGCTGACCTCGTCTTCCGGGCCGACCGGAGTCTGCTGGTCTTGCAGGAAGCGGATGTCCTCGCCGTTGACGTAGACCGCGACGAACCGGCGGAGCGCGCCCGTCTGGTCAAAGAGCCGTTCGCCGATGCCCGGGAACTGAGCTTGGAGATCCTTGAGGAGTTCTCCGACTGTGCTGCCCCGCCCGCTCACCTGATCCTTGTTGCCGGTCAGTCCCCGCAAGGGGGTGGGAATCCTCACGGGAATCGTACGCTGCGTCGTTGCTTCACTCATGGCTTTGTTTTTCCTTTCTCATGTACCGACTAGGTTGTTTTGGGAAGGGGAGAAGGCGTCATGTCGGAGGAGACCAGGCGATCAAATTCCCGCAAGCTGGGATCGATCACGCGGGGAGAAGGCAAGAACCCCGAAAGCGCCTCGGCCGTCTTCAGCCCGTGTCCGGTGATGCAGAGCACCACTGAAGAGTCTTCCGGAATCTTCCGGGAGGCGATGAGCTTGCGGGCGCAGGCCACCGTCACCCCTCCGGCCGTTTCCGCAAAGATTCCCGTGGCCTCCGCCAAGAGCCGAATGCCTTCAAGAATTTCCGGATCCGTGGCATCCTCCGCCGCCCCCCCGGTTTTCCGGATCGTCTGGATCGCATAGTATCCGTCGGCGGGAGTGCCGATCGCAAGCGACTTGGCGATAGTCTGCGGCTTCGGCACCGGGCGAATCAGCTCCGTTCCCTTCCGAAAGGCGTCGGCGATCGGATTGCACCCCGCAGCTTGCGCGCCGTGGATGGCAAAGGGAATCTCCTCGACCAGCTCGGTATCGATCATCTCCCTGTAGGCTTTGGCGATCTTCGTTAAGAGGGAGCCGCTCGCCATGGGGATCACGGTATGCGCAGGCAGCCGCCAGCCGAGCTGCTCGGCGATTTCGAAGCCCATGGTCTTGGATCCCTCGGCATAGTAGGGCCTGAGGTTGACGTTGACGAAGGCCCACCGGTATTTTCCGGCGATCTCCGAGCAGAGGCGGTTAACCTTGTCATACGGCCCGCGTATTCCGATCACCCGGCTTCCGTACACGAGGCTTCCCAACACCTTCGAGGCCTCGAGGTCGGCCGGAATCAAAACGTAACTTTCGAGGCCGGCGCTCGCCGCGTTGGCGGCAACGCTGTTAGCGAGATTGCCCGTCGACGCGCAGGCGACAACCGAAAACCCCATCTCCTTGGCTCGCGAGAGGGAGACCGCCACGACCCGATCCTTGAAGGAGAGAGTCGGATAGTTGACCGTATCGTTCTTGATGTAGACTTCCCGAACGCCGAGCGCCCTTGCCAGGCGATCCGCACGGACGAGCGGGGTAAAGCCGACCTGGATCCCAACGCTCGGTTCTCCGTCGAGCGGGAGAAACTCCCGGTAGCGCCACATCGTGGGAGGTCGGGACTCGATCCGGCTGCGGGAGATCCGCCGGCGGATGGCATCGTAGTCGTATACCGCTTCAAGAGGCCCGAAATCCCATTCGCAGACGTGAATCGCCTCCTTGGGATAGAGCCGCCCGCATTCGCGGCACCGGAGATTCGTGAACAAGTCGGATTGCATCGGCTGCCTTTCTGGCTCTCACCGATGCGACAATCCAGGATAGGTAGGGATTTTCATCCCTCTCATCCTTCTCCGAGGCCGCCCGGAGCTGGGATTGGCACCTGACGGGATCAGCTTTCGCCTCACCCCGGTTGCCGCGGTTTCGCAGGGCCAGATCCCTCCGCCGCTCTCGATAAGAGTCGTCGTAACGATATCCGCACTTGGCCGGGGGTCAATGCAAAAGAGCGGATTTGCACAAACCCGAACCGGCAAGTTCTGCTCCTCGGCGGCGGGGAGAGCCGAGCCCGGACGAAAAGAAAGAAAAGCGCAGCAGGAAGTGCAAGCCGGCATGAAAAGAGACAAAGAAGGCCATCGGCGCAGCGCGGAGCCAATCCTGGTCACGGGGGCGCGCGGGCTCCTCGGCCGCCCTCGATGCGGCTTTCGAACGAGAAGTTCCTCCAGGCCATTTGCGGCCGGTTCGGTTCCGTCCCTTGCGCGACTCGATCGCTCGCGTCGTGGAGGAATTCCGGAAAGAGAAGGCATCCGTTTCGGAAACTTAAGGATCTCGGCAACCAAGCCGAAGAAGACGGAGAATCCGATGATCAAAGTCCAGGTGGGTGACGGTGTGTTCGAAGAAAAGCAGCTGCTTGCGGACCGGATCCACGGAGGCATCGGGAGAATCTGGGGGGTCGCATGCCGGGACCAAGGTCATCTCGTACCTGCATAAGCAGGCCAAGGGGGACGGCGCCCGTAAGCTCCGGGACGAAGTCCGTTTCCTGCAACAGCTTCCCGCAGACTTGGCGGAAAAATTCCCCAGGGTGGTTCGGTATTACGCATCGTCCTCGGCGGTCGCGATGGAGCAGGAGTTCATCGCGATGCCGACCTTGCGGAAGATCCTCGGCGAGGAGAACGCCAGCGCCGAGGAGGCCATCGCATGGCTTCAGCGAATCCTCGATTTCCTTTTCGAGCACGCGTACGACCGGGCTGCAACACAGCCTCCGGAGGATGATTGGGAGCAGCTCCACTTCCTGCGCGCCTGGGCGCGCTTCTCGGAAAGGATCCGGAAGGCGCCCCTTTTTGCAAGGGTCATCTACGCGGATCGAATTACGATCCAAGGAGAGGAGTGCTACAACGCGCCGGCGATCCTCCTGGCCCTCGAGAAGGATGAGCCGCTCCGCCGGCGGCTAAGGCCGAAGCGGGTCTCTCCCTTCGCCCATGGAGACCTCCACTTCGATACCATCCTGGTGGATCGGAACACCGGCTCGTTCGGCCCGGCCGATCCCCGCGGCTACGAGTTGTGCGATCCCTGGTACGCCGCCGGAAAGCTCTACCACTCCGCTCGCGGCAAGCATGACCTCATCCCCCGGGGAGAGTTTCGCTTGGACTAGGAGGCGAACACGCAGAAGAGAGTCGATGTCGACCTCCAATTCCTGCCGACCCCCGCCTGCGAGAAGTACGACCGCATTGCAGAAACTCTGGAAGGCATCCTCTCCCGGCACGCGGAGCAGGAAGACGTGGCGACGCTCTCCTGGTTCAACGAGGCGGTCCACTTCATCGCGGATATGCCCTTCCATCTGAGCAGGGATAAACAAGGAGGTTCGGGCTATGGCGATCTATGCGACCGGGATGCGCCTCCTCAACCAGCTCGTCAAGGAGCGCTCTCCGCACTTGATCGAGGAGATCGAGAGGAATCGCGGAGCCATTCCGGAAGAGAAGTTCCTTCGGGGGACGGGCTGGAAGTTCCAAGGGAACGCCGCCGCGTAAGCCGCGCCGCCAATAGGAGCCCGGGCGCCCGGCGCCGTGCCCGGGAACCGCTCGGCCGGAGACCGGATCGGGATGCCCGGAGGTTGGCTTCCGCTCAGGAGAAAAACCATTGCGCGATCCGTTCGGGGGTCGCCATCCCGAGATCTGGCAGCGTCCGGTCCGCCAGCTGCAAGGCCTCGGCGGGATTGGTCGTGGTGACGGCGACCGCCCGCATTCCCGCCCGCTTGGCCGCTTCCACGCCGACGGGGGCGTCCTCGAAAACGACGCATCGCTCGGGTGGGAATCCTAGGCGGCGGGCGGCAAGAAGAAAGACTTCCGGATCCGGCTTGCCCCGATGCACGTCCTCGGCGGAAATCACCGTCCGAAAGCGATGGCGGAGATTCGCCTGGTGGAGGGTGAGCTCGATATTGGCTCGGGCGGTGGACGACGCGATGGCCATCGGGACCGATCGCTCCGCGAGGGATGCGCACAGCGCCATCCCTCCGGGATAAAGATCGATGCCTCGTTCCGCGACGATCGCGCGATAGAGCTCTTCCTTCCGCTCGCTGATTCGGCGAATTTCGGCAGGGTCCTCCGTCCAGTGCAGCAGATGCGGAATGACCCAATCGTTCTTCTTGCCGAAGGAGGGAAGAAAAAAGTCGGGAGGAAGCGGTTTCCCCTCCTCCCGGGCGAGCCGGCGCCAGCTTTCCAAGTGGGCGGCCGCCGAGTTCACCAGCACGCCGTCCCAGTCGAAGATGGCCGCCCAGTCCCGGTTGCCGGGGGCTCCGGTCGCCGAGCCGTCCGCCTGCGCCGATGTCTGCTGTCGTTCCTTTTCGTTCATGGCTTTCTCCCTCTCTGAATCGGTTCGTCTCGACCCGGGGCGCGGTCGCCGGAAAAGGCTCGGGGCTCCACCGCAGAACGTTCCCACCGGGGTCCGGAAAGAAACAAGAACGCGATCCGGAGCAAGACTAGAGATGCTCCTTGCGTTCCGAATGCTGCGGATCGGGTGGAAGCGAGCGGGCGCCCCGGTTTGCCGAGGTCGCTTGATCAGGAGCATATCGTCAACGAGCGCGCCCGGTCAATCGCTTGGGAGCCGGATCGGTCCGGCTAAGGGAAACGACCGGCGAAACCGCACGAAGCAAGAGAAAGGCAGCCGAAAGGACGAAAGGATTTTCATCGCCTCTCTTCTTGGCATAGCTTTCGCTGTTAGGGAGAAGTCGGCAGGAGAGGGACCATGCCCGAGCCAGATCCGTTTCTGGAGGCAGCGATCGCGGAGGCGCGCGCAGGGCTGGCGGAAGGCGGGATCCCCGTCGGGGCCGTCATCGTCCATGGCGGTCGAATCCTGGCGAGCGGTAGGAACCGAAGGATCCAGTGGGGAAGTGTCATCCGCCACGGCGAGATGGACGCGCTGGAAAATCTCGGGCGCCGGCCCGCCTCCTTCTATCGGTCGTGCACCCTCTACACCACTCTCTCGCCATGTCCGATGTGCGCGGGGGCGATCCTCCTCTACCGCATTCCGCGGGTCGTCATTGGAGAGAATCGCACCTTCCCCGGCTCCGAAGAGCTGCTGCGCCGGCATGGCGTGATTATCGAGGTGAGGGATGACGCCGAGTGCCGGGGGCTGCTCGCCGAATTCATCCGCCGGTCGCCCGCCGCGTGGGATGAGGACATCGGGCTTGTCGCGGACGAGCGGGCGGGCGGCTTGATTTCCGGCTTGTGAGGAAGCGGGGGTGCGGGGAGAGGCGGAGCGGCGGCGGCTCGGGGAGGGGGCTCCGCCCACTTCGTGTATCGCGGAGATCGAAAAGGAGGTGGTCGCCTGCCGCCGCTGCCCGCGTCTGGTCGCGTGGAGGGAGGAGGCGGCCGCGCACCCTCCCAAGCGCTATGCAGGGTTCCGTTATTGGGCCCGGCCGGTTCCGGGATTCGGCGACCCGCAGGCCCGCCTTCTCTTGGTCGGCTTGGCTCCCGCGGCTCACGGTGGAAACCGGACCGGCAGGATCTTTACCGGAGATCGGAGCGGAGACTGGCTCTTTCGCGCTCTCCATCGCTTCGGCTTTGCGAACCAAGCGATCTCCCGCGACCGCGACGACGGCCTGCAACTCTTCGACTGCTTCGTGACCGCCGCCGTCCGTTGCCCTCCGCCGGAGAACCGGCCGTCACCCGCCGAACGGCGCAACTGCTATCCCTTTCTCGCTCGGGAACTCGACGCCCTCGTCAGAATCCGGGTCTTGATCGCACTAGGCGGATTGGCCTTCGCAACCCTGCTCCGTTGGGTGCGGCAGCGCTGGCCGGAGGAGGCGGCCTCCTCCTTGCCGCGCAGCCGGACTACGTTCGCCCACGGAGCGGAATTCACCCTCCCGGAAGGGCGAACCCTGCTCGCCTCCTACCACCCGAGCCAGCAGAACACCTTCACCGGTCGCTTGACCGAGGCGATGTTCGACGCGGTCTTCTCCCGCGCGCGTGCGCTGCTCGAAGCCGGCCGCGAAGGAACCCTTTCCGGCGGCGAAAGCGTCAAAAGTTGATGCGGACGGGGATCTCGGAATGATGCTCGCCCGAGCACCCTTGGTCGGTCGGAACGTCCACCGGACGATCGCTGGCTTGGACCAGACCCTTGGCGATGAGCCACTCTTCGAGCTCCTGGCCGCTGATATCGGCAAGCATCTCTCCGTCCACCTCGACGCACGGAGAGAAAGGCTGTCCGCTTTTCCGGATCATCTCTTCCCGATACGCCGGGACATTGATGATGTCGCGGTCCTCATAGGAGAGCTGATATTTCCTTAGGATCGCCCGCACGCCCTGGCTCCAGCCGCAGGTGGGCTTCAGATAGGCAATAATCTTGGGTTGGCTCATGTTTATCCTATAGGTCGGCAGTCGGAGGAACGCCAATGCTTTTTTCCGCTACGGGGTCCGTTTCCGGCCCTTTCCGCAGCGGCTCCGGTCTCGTTCCGGAGAGAAACGGCAGAATCGCGCGGAGGTTGCGGCAATCGTCCTCTACGCCCTCCACCTTCGGAGTCTCCAGAACCATCGGAATCCGCGACCAGCGCGGGTCCCGAAGAAGCGGGCCGAAGCCGGCGAGCCCTAGCGATCCTTTGCCCAGGTGCTCATGGCGGTCCCGCCGGGATCCGAACGCGGCCGCCGAGTCGTTGAGATGAATAGCGCAGACCCGATCGGCGAGCCCCAGGCCTTCCAGCATCCCGATGAAGGCCCGGTATCCGGTCGGAGTCGCAAGGGGATAGCCGGCCGCCCAGAGATGGGCGGTGTCGAGGCAGATGGCGAACCGCTCCGGGTCGTCCAGCTCCTCAAGAACCCGGCGCAGCTGCTCCAGCCGCCATCCGAGCTGGTTTCCTTGTCCGGACATGGTCTCCAAGGCGATGCGCACGCCCGCCGGCGATGCCTCTTTCGGAAAGAGAGCTCGGAGCCGCCGGACGAGCCGGGCCAGGGCCGCGTCGGGATCTTCGCCGGGCGCTGCGGCGCCGGGGTGGAGGACGAGGAAGGGAAGGCCCAGCCGCGCCGCGCGCCGCACCTCCTCGCGGAGCGCTTCCGAGGATCGCTCGGCCAGGGGATCCGAAGAGGCGGCCAGGTTGAGGAGGTAGCCGGCATGGGCAAAAAAGTAGATGCCGGAAGCGGAAGCGGCCCGGCGGAAGGCCAAGGCTTCTTCGGCTCCAAGAGCAGGGGCTGTCCATTGCCGGCAGTTCTTGAGGAAGATCTGCGCGGCGGAAAAACCGCATTGGGCCGCACGCTCCACTGCACGTTCGATCCCCCCGGCGATCGAGACGTGCGCACCCAGAAGCCGGCCCCGAAGCTCGGGGGCGGATAGGGGGCAAACGGGAGGCTGCCGTCCTCGCGATGGCGGGGCGGCTCCCTCCGCTTCCTTCCTTGAACTTCCCGGCATCGTTGGGTTCCGAGGACTTGTGAAAAACGATTGTCTTTTTAAGCGGCGGGGGCAAGATGAGTTTGGACGACGAGCATGGCCACGTGGACTCTTTGGCGGGAGATTCCGGATGAATGGGTTCACGAGATCCTCCTCGCGGTTCGCGACTCCGATAAGCGGCTCTACCGGGTCGCCATCGAGCTGACGAGCCGCCGCCTGGGGATCCGGCAGGGGAAGCTCCTGGAAATGCCGAAGGCGCAGAGGCATCAGCTCGCCCGGCGGGTGCTCTCCCTGCCGCAGAGCGAGGAGATCTCCTCCCATCTCTTCACCTGCTGGCTGGTGCACACGCGCGCGCCGATGCTCTGCGCCTGGCTGGATGCCCTCGAGATCCCCCATGATGGCCGGGGGGTCGTAGAGAAGTTCGGGGAGGAGCCCTCCCCGGAAAAGCTGCGGGAGGCGCTCGAGCGGCTTCTCGCCTGCTTCCCCCGGCTAGACGTCGCCATTTACCTCCGGCTCTTCAACGAGATCGATGAGGTCGGTTGGGAAGGCCTCGAGGAGATCCTTTCGGGCGATGAGCGGCTACGGATCGGAAGAGAAAGTACGGAAGCCGCGGAGGCCAGAGGATAGCGAGGGGGGCTCTTCATGGCGAAAACGGATGCGGCAGAGAATGCCGGTTCCTTCGAGGAGGCCTTTCGGCGGCTGCAGGAGATCGTGACCCGGATGGAGAGCGGAGATCTGGCTCTCGAGGACCTGCTGGATCGCTATGAGGAAGGGATGCGGCTTGTGAAGTTTTGTAGTGACAAACTTTCCCTGGCGGAGCAAAAGATCACCGTTTTGGGGCAAGGGCCCGGGGGCCAGGAGCCGGCGGTCGGAACGCCGCAGGCGGATCCGAAGGGCTCCGCCCTCCGAGGAGAAGAGGAAAAAGAGGGGTAATCCTTGGGACGTCTACTCGATGAGATCGATTCGCCGGCGGATCTGAAAAAGCTTCCGATCGGAGAGCTGCCTCGCTTGGCCGAGGAGATTCGCCAGGAGATGATCACGGTCCTGGCGAAGAACGGCGGCCATATCGGGCCTAACCTCGGGGTCGTCGAGCTGACCATCGCGCTCCATTACGTCTTCCAGACGCCGCAAGACAACATCGTCTTCGACGTTAGCCACCAGGGATATGTCCACAAGCTCTTGACGGGCCGCCGGAAACTCTTTCCGACGATCCGCCAGCCCAACGGGCTGTCGGGGTTCCTCAACCGTGCGGAGAGCGAACATGACTGCTACGGGGCCGGCCATGCGGGCACCGCTCTTTCCGCCGCCTTGGGCATGGCGGTCGGCCGCGACCGCCGTGGGGGAAAGGAGCACGTGATCGCCGTCTGCGGAGACGCGGCGTTTACCTGCGGCATCACCTACGAGGCCCTCAACAACGTCTGCGAGCAGACCCGGCGGCTGATCGTGGTCCTCAACGATAACGAATGGTCGATCGACAAGAACGTCGGAGCCATCGCGAGCTATTTCAGCCGGATCGTCAGCCACCCGGCCTACTCCTGGCTTCGCGACCGGGCGGAGGAGTTCCTCAAGAAGATTCCCAATCGCGGGGTCCTTCGGGCGGCGCGGAAGGCGGAAGAGGCGGTAAAAAGCCTGCTGCTGCCGAGCGTGATTTTCGAGGAGCTCGGTCTGACCTACTACGGTCCGGTCGACGGCCACGATGTGGGGATGCTGATCTCGATGTTCGAGTTCCTAAAGCAGCAGGAACATCCGGTCCTGCTCCACGTGCTCACCCAAAAGGGGAAGGGCTTCGCGCCGGCGATGGAGAAGCAGAAGAAGTTCCACGGCCTCGGTCCCTACCATCCGGTGACCGGAGAGACGCCCAAGAGCGAAACCGTGACTTGCTCCCAGGTCTTCGCCGACACCCTGATCAAGCTTGCCGATCAGAACCGCAAGGTGGTGGCGATCACGGCGGCCATGCCGAACGGAACCGGACTCGACCGCTTCCAGCCGAAGTTCCCCGACCGGTATTTCGATACCGGAATCGCCGAGGAGCACGCCGTGCTTTTTGCAGCCGGGCTGGCGACCAAGGGCTTCAAGCCTTATTGCGCGATCTATTCGACTTTCCTGCAGCGCGCCTTTGACCAGATCGTCCATGACGTGTGCCTGCAGAATCTGCCCGTGGTCTTCTGCATGGACCGGGGCGGGCTATCCGGCGACGACGGGCCGACCCATCACGGCCTCTTCGACATCTCCTACCTCCGCTGCGTGCCCAACATCACGATTCTCCATCCCAAGGATGAGGACGAGCTGGCCGACATGCTCTTCACGGCCATGCATCATCCGGGACCGGTCGCGATCCGCTATCCGCGCGGAGCCGGTCCGGGCGCAACCGTCAAGCCGTTCCCCGAACTGATCCCGATCGGGAGGGCCGAAGTCCTCCAGCATGGCCGGGATGTGGCGATCCTGGGACTGGGCATGATGATTCCGATGGCCCGCGCGCTTGCCGATGCCCTCGAAGCCGAGGGGGTTTCGGCGGCGGTGATCAATCCTCGAACCGTGAAGCCGCTCGACCGGGGAACCCTCGAATTCTTCGCACGCAGGGTCGAGGCGATCGTGACGATCGAGGATCACGTCTTGGCCGGAGGCTTCGGATCCCTAGTTCTCGAGGCGCTCTCCGACATGGGGATTGCGGTTCCCGTCGTCCGGATCGGTTGGCCGGACCAGTACATCGAGCACGGCAAGGTCGATCAGCTGCGGAAAAAATACGGCCTGACCGTCGAAGCGGCTCTGGAAAAACTGCGTCCCATCCTTAAAGGAAGGCAACGGTCCTTCGGGGAGATCGCGTAGGCGCAAACCCGCCGGCTCGCAAAAGGCGCGGTGTCTGCGACGGAAGCTTCCATGAAGATCGTTCTCGCCTACTCCGGTGGACTCGATACCTCCGTGATCCTCAAGTGGCTGGCGGAGCGCTACCGGGCCGACGTCATCGCCTATTGCGCCGACATCGGCCAGGGGGAGGAACTGAACGGTCTTGAGGAAAAGGCGCGCCGCAGCGGCGCTTCCCGCTGCCTCATCGCCGATCTCCGGGAGGAATTCGTCCGGGATTACGTCTTCCCCATGCTACGGGCGGGGGCGCTTTATGAGGAGCAGTACCTTTTGGGCACCGCGATCGCTCGTCCCCTGATCGCCAAGAAGCAGGTCGAGATCGCGCGGGAGCTCGGGGCCGACGCGGTCGCGCACGGGGCAACCGGCAAAGGCAATGACCAGGTACGCTTTGAGCTGACCTTCGCGGCGCTGGCTCCGGATCTGCGCGTCATCGCTCCTTGGCGGGAGTGGGAGTTTGCGGGAAGGGCCGATCTAATCCGCTATGCGGAAACGCACGGGATCGAGGTGCCCGTCACGCAGGCCAAGCCGTACTCCATGGACCGCAACCTTTTTCATATTAGCTACGAGAGCGGGATCCTCGAAGACCCCTGGCAACCTCCCCCGGCCGATCTTTTCCGGCTGACGTGCGATCCGGAGCACGCCCCGGGCGAGCCGGAGACGGTGGACCTCGACTTTGAATCCGGGAACTGCGTAGCCGTCAACGGGAAGAGCCTATCCCCGGCGGGAGTCCTGACCGCGCTCAACGAGATCGGGGGCCGGCACGGGATCGGCCGTATCGACATCGTCGAAAACCGCTTTGTCGGAATGAAATCGCGCGGAGTCTATGAATGCCCGGGGGGGACAATCCTCCGCTTCGCCCACCGCCAAGTAGAGACTTTGACGCTCGATCGGGAGGTCATGCATCTGCGGGATTCTCTGGTCACGCGCTATGCCGAGCTGGTCTATTACGGCTTCTGGTTTTCGCCGGAGCGGGAGTTTCTCCAAGCGGCGATCGAGCAGAGCCAGCGGTACGTAACCGGAACGGTCCGCCTCCGGCTCTTCAAAGGAGCTTTGCAAACGTTGGGGCGCAAGAGTCCCTACTCCCTCTACAGCCCGCAGCTGGCGACCATGGAGGCCGATCACGGGGCGTACGATCCGCGCGATGCGGGCGGCTTCATCCGGCTGAATGCCCTCCGGCTGCGGACGGCGGCGCGACGAGGGCGGGCTTCCTAGCCGCGGCCGACCCTTCACTCCCCGTCTTCCGGGCTTTCGTACCAGCTCCTGCCGTCGCGGGCGATCAGAACCTGTGCCGCCTCCGGTCCCCAGCTTCCGGCCGAATAGTTGGGGAAATCGGTCGGGGGATTGGATTCCCAGACCTGGAGGATCGGGTCGACCAGCGCCCAGGCCGCCTCGACTTGATCGGCGCGCATGAAGAGCGTGCCGTCTCCGAGGATGACATCGCGGAGGAGGGTTTCGTAAGCTTCCGGCGATTCGGACTTGAAGGCTTCGGAATAGGAGAAGCGGAGGTCGACCGGGGTGAGCCGGATGGTCGGTCCGGGCCGTTTCGCCTGGAAGCTAAGCAGGATGCTCTCCTTCGGCTGGATGTTGAGGATCATCCGGTTGGGATGCCACTGATCGACCGCGATTTCAGGAAAGGCCTGGTGAGGGACGGGCCGAAGGCTGATCACGATTTGGGAGATGCGCTGGGGCAGCCTCTTGCCTGTTCGTAGATAGAAAGGAACGTCCTGCCAGCGCCAGTTGTCGACGAAGACCTTGAGAGCGACGAAGGTTTCCGTCAAGGAGTCCGGGGAGACATCGGGCTCGCTCCGGTAGGCGGGCACATGCTGGCCGCGCACCCAGCCGGCGCCGTATTGGCCGCGCACGGCCAGCCGGTGGACGGCTTCGGTGGGAAAAGGGCGGATCGCGTGGAGCACGTCGGTCTTCTTGTTGCGCACCTCTTCTGCCTCGAACGAGACAGGCGGCTCCATAGCGACCGTGCACAAGAGCTGAAGCAGATGATTCTGGACCATGTCGCGCAGGGCGCCGGCTTGATCGTAGTATCTTCCTCGCTGTTCGACTCCGATCGTTTCCGCGACCGTGATCTGGACAGAGTCGATATAGCGCCGGTCCCAAATGGGCTCGAACCAGGCGTTCGCGAAACGGAGCGCGAGAATGTTCTGAACGGTTTCCTTGCCGAGGTAGTGGTCGATCCGGAAGATCTGCTTCTCCTCGAAGACTTCGGCCAGAGAGCGATTGAGCGCTTGGGCCGAGGCGAGATCTCGTCCGAAGGGCTTCTCGACGACGATGCGGCTCCCGGGGGTGCCTTTCCCCAGCCCTACCTTGCCCAGTTCGGTGGCGATGGCCTGAATGAGCGAGGGCAAGGTGGCTAAGTAGAAGACAGGGTTGGCGTCCCCGCCCCACTGCTGGCGGAGGTCGGCGATCGCCTTGGCCAGAATCTCGAAGGTGTCGGGATGGGTGAGGTCCCCGGAATGGTACTGGCAAAGCAAGGCAGCGAACGCCGACCAGGAAGCGTCGTCGAGCTTCCGGCGGCAGAAGGATTCCACCCCGGAACGGAGATGCGCGGTAAACTCGTCCTTGGTCATTTCCTTTCGATCGACACCGATGACGGCGAACTTCTCGGGAAGCCAACCTTCTGCCGAGAGGGAGTAGAGGGCGGGCACCAGCTTGCGCCAAGTCAGGTCCCCGGCGGCGCCAAAGATAACCAAGACGGTGGGAGAGAGCGAGGTGCGATTCATGAAGGGGCTCCTTATTGGTGATTGATGCCGGCTCCGGCGCGGCCGTCCGGCGGACGACCATACCGGCGCTTCTCTTCCGGCCGGTTTCGCGAAGATTACGGGATCGGCCCCGGACAGCGCAAGCCGGGAAGCGGCTTGCGGAGGAGCAGATCTAAAGCTAACCTTTTTACCAAATGTCGCGGCGGGTTTTCAGTCCCTTATGTCAAAAAAGTCGGAATGGAAGGAGGAGGTCGAGATCACCATCGACGCGATCTGTTTGCCCGGGACGCTCGAGGTGCCTCCCGAGGCCGACGGGATCGTCCTCTTCGCCCACGGCAGCGGATCGAGCCGGTTTAGCCCGAGAAACCGTTTCGTCGCTCGTTTCCTCCAGGAGAACGGCTCGGGCACGCTGCTTTTTGACCTGTTGACTCCCGAAGAGGAAGAGGAGGACGAGCGGACCGCCTCTCTCCGCTTCGATATCGCCTTTCTGGCCGAGAGGCTTTTCGGCGCCACGCGGTGGCTGCGGGACTTCCTGGGAGAGCCAAGGCGCGCTTTCGGCTATTTCGGCTCGAGCACGGGCGGTGGTGCGGCCCTGGTCGCCGCCGCCCGAGAGGGCTCGGAGATCGCGGCCGTCGTCTCCCGGGGAGGTCGGCCCGATCTTGCCGGGGACGCGTTGGCCCGCGTGAGGTGCCCGACCCTGCTGATCGTGGGAGGAGCGGATTCGCCGGTCCTCCGCTTGAATCGCGAAGCGCTTCAGGAGCTGCGCTGTGAAAAAGAGCTGGCCGTCGTTCCCGGGGCGACCCATCTCTTCGAGGAGCCGGGCGCTCTTGAGCAGGTCGCCCGCCTGGCCGCCGACTGGTTTCGCCGCCATTGGCCCAAGAGTCATCCCGTCCGTTCCGAGTCGTAAACCCGTGGTGGGACGGTGGCGATGTCGGGAATGCAGCGCCCCACGCTGTTGGCCTTTCCCAGCACCTCGAGCATCAGGCGCGGACCGAGGATGGCCGCAGCCGCCATCAAGCCCGACATCATGGCTCCCGCAATTCCGTGGCCCGTGCGACAGCTCGCTCCGCAAAGAAGCAGGCCGGGCAGCTTCGTCCGTGACCCCGGGCGGCCGAAGAGAAATTGCCCCGGGCTGGCGGCAATCCCATATCCGGTACCGCCCGTCGAGAGCGTGTAGCGGCTATGCGTGAGCGGGCTGGAGAACTCCTGATAGACGATCTCCTCGGGCAGACAGGGAAATGCGCGGCGTGTCAGCTCGATGACCCTCCGGCCGAAGGCCTCCTTTCTCTCCCGGTATAGGGCGCTGCTCCGGTAGCGGCTGCCGCTTTCGGCCTCCGCGGAGACTCCCCACGCTTCCGGTCGGCTGGGAGCCACCGCCATGAGTTGAAGATTGACGATCCCCGCGGGTGCCAGGGAATCGTTCCTAGGATCCTTGAGCGAAGCGATCGAAACAAATACCGAAGGCGCTTCCGGAAACTCTCCCCGCGCGGCCTGCCGGTATTGCGCCTCGTGATCGTAGGTGGAGTGGATCCAATAGTTGCTCCGGGTCTGCCGGTTCTCCAAGGCTGCGCGGCGGACTCCGAGATAGGCGACGAAGAGGGCGGGTGCCATTTCCCAGCGGCGGGCTCGCTCCCGGGTCCGCGAGGGGAGCACCCCCTCGGGGATCAGCCGTAAGAGTGTTTCCTTTACATCGGCATTGGAAAGGACATACCGGGCCCCGACCTCCTGGACGCCTAGATAGGGGTTCTGGAACCGGACGCCGACGGCCCTTCCGTTTCGGACCAGGATCTCTTGGGCGCGACTCCGGAGGAGGATATTCCCGTCCACCGCCTCGATCGACGCGGCCAGGCAGTCGGAAAGGATCTGGCCGCCGCCGCGGGGATAGTAGGCTCCCTCGAGGTAGTGCTCGGCGACTCCCGCGCCGATGAGCAGGGAGGCTCGACTGGGAGGAAGTGCGTAGTTGCCATGTTGGCCGGCAAGGAGCGCCCGGAGCCGGACGTCCCGGGTAGAGCTTTGGAGGAAGTCTGCAAACGAGCGGTTGGCCCAGCGGAGCAGGAGTGGTGAGCGCAAGAGGTTCCAAAGGGTTTTGGCGGGATTTGCCGACTCGTGCACAAGCCGCTCGAGCGACCGGAGAAGAGAGCAGTAGCGGTCGATCCCCCGCCGCTCGCCGGGGAAGGCGTTTCGCAGCCGTTCCCGGAACGCCTCGATCCCCTTGGGTACCCGGAACTCCAGATCGGGGAAGAGCAGGATGTCATAGCCGTCGGGATCCATCTCTTCGAAGAAGACCGGGTCCGCTCCCGCCGCCCGCAGGATGCGGGGGATAAGGCCATTTGGGTGGCAGCCTCCAAGGTAATGGAGGCCGACGTCGAAAGTATATCCGGGTCTCGAGAAGGTCGTGGCATTCCCTCCGGGGACCGTGTGCTGGTCGAGAACCAGCACCCGTTTCCCTCTTCGGGCGAGAAGAGCGGCCGCCGTCAAGCCACCGGTGCCGGCGCCGATCACGATGACATCGAAAGTATGATTCCGAAGAGTGCGGAAACGATCAGGAGCGCTCATGTAATCAGCGATAACATAATCAACATTTCTCTCCATTCTCCGTCTATGGAAGAGCCGAATTGCGGGTCGACCCCACATCGAGGAAAGCGTGCTCCGCCGTCCACCGCGCGCGCCTATCACCACCGCCGCCTGCGTGAGGCCCTGAGTGAGGCCGCCTTGGCAGAAATCCGGCTCGGCGGGCCGAAGGGCCTGAGCCTTCGTGCCGTCGCCGCGCGGGTAGGGGTGTCGCCGACCGCGCCCTATCGCCACTTTCGGAACAAGGAGGGCCTGTTAGCGGCCCTGGCGGCGGAGCGATTTGTCGAGATGCCCCGAGAGATGGAAGAGGCGGGCGCCCGGATTGCCGATGCGTGGGAGCAGCTCTGCATCCTGGGTCGCGTCTATGTCTCCTTCGCCATGAGCCATCCCGACCACTTCCGCCTGATGTTCGGGCCGGAGCTTGCGGAGATCGAACGCCACCCGGAGGCCCACGAGGCGGCGGACCGTGCCTTCGCTCTCCTTGATCTTTCTTCGAAAACGTGGACGGGGCTTCGGAGGGTTTAGTTGTTTAGGTTAGCGAGATTATTTTCGAAGTCCAGCGGGGATTGGTAATGGAGGCCGCTATGAAGGCGGCGGCGGTTGTAGAAGCATTCGATGTAATCGAAGATCACGATCTTGGCCCCTTGTTTTGTTTTCGGGAGGAAGGAGCCGAAGCACTCGGTTTTGAGCGTGGCCCAGAAGGATTCCATCATGGCATTGTCATAACACTGTCCCTTGCGGCTCATGGAGGCGACGGCACCGCAGGAGTGCAGTAGCGCGTTGAACTCTCCGCTGGCATACTGGACGCCGCGATCGGAATGGTGCAAGAGCTCTGGGCCGGGGCGTCGGCTTTTCCAGGCCTTCTTCCAGGCTCTTGTCACCAAAGAGGTAGAGAGCGAGTCCTCGGCATGCCAGCCGACACACCGGCGGGAACAAGCATCGAGGATGGCGGAAAGATAAAGCCAGCCCTCGGCGGTGAGGATGGAGGTGATGTCACCGATCCAGATCTGGTTGGGGCGATCCGGCGCGGGCATCCGGGCCAGCCAGTTGTCGGCGACCGGAAGGCGATGGGCGCTATCGGTGGTTTGGGGACGGAAGCGGCGTTTTTGTTTCGCGCGCAGACCGAGCTCCCGCATTAAGCGGGCCACGCGATTTTTGCCGCAAGGCTCTCCGGCCTTACGCAGTGCCCAGGTGATGCGCGGGCTGCCATAGCTTCTCCGGCTTTCCAGGAAAACTGAATGGATGGCCGCAAGCCGTTGCTTGTCCCGTTGTAGACGGCTTCCCCGGTCCTTGTGCCGGTGAGCATGGAAGCCGCTCCGGGAAACCTCCAGAGCTTCGGCCAATTCGGTGAGGCAATAATCTTTGGTCATTTTTTGCATCACCGCATATCGCTGGCAGGCATCTCGGCCGACAAGATGCCCAATGCTTTTTGTAAAATGTCGCGCTGAGGGCGCAGATAGTCGTTTCCCTGGCGCCACCTCCGCAGCTCGCGCTGCTCGGGCGATTCGGCCGCCAACGTCTTGGGATCGCTGAAAGCCCGACCGCCTTGGGCTTCCTTGACCCGCAGATTCAGCGACCAATGGGAAACGCCCAGATCGCGAGCTACCTCGTGAATCGAACGCCCCCCTCGCACCAGGGCCACCGCATTCTCTTTACACTCGCGGTCATAACGCCGCGCGAACTTGCTGCTGCTCTTTCCGTTGTTTATTTGGAGTTTTCCTTTCTAACCCCCAAAGCCCCTGTCCGCAAAATCGAAGAAACTTCAAACTGTCTGCGGTGGATCACACCTTGAAGATCTGGCTCGATTTTCGCGAGGGCCATCGGTTCCCCTGTCCGGAATGCGGGCGTCCTTCTCCTGCGCACGACACGGTGGAGAAGCGGTGGAGGCACATGAACTTCTGGCAGTACAAGACCGAGCTGGTGGCGCGGGTTCCTCGGGTGGACTGTCCGGAGCACGGAGTGCGGTTGGCGGAAGTTCCCTGGGCCAGACCGGGGAGCGGGTTTACCCTGATGATGGAGGCGGTCATCCTGATGCTTTCCCAGGAGATGCCGGTTTCCCAGGTGGCCAAGATGCTCAAGGAGCAGGACACCCGGCTGTGGAGAATCTTGGAGCATTACGTGGAAAAGGCCTATCGGAAGGAGGATTGGAGCGGGGTGAAGCGGATCTTGGTCGACGAGACCAGCAGCAAGCGGGGTCACCGCTACGTGACCGCCGTTACCGACGCGGAGAGCCGGAAGCTCCTCTTCCTCGCGGAAGGCAAAGGGAAGGAGGCCTTGGAGGCATTTGCCAAGGAGATGCGCGAGCATGGAGCGAGTCCCGAGCAGATCGAGCTAATCTGCATGGACATGAGCCCTTCCTACATTTGCGGAGCCAAGGAGCACTTCCCCAAGGCGCAGATCGTCTTTGACCGCTTCCACCTCATGCAGATGGCGGGGGAGGCGGTCGACCAGGTGCGTAAGGAGTTCGTGCGTCAGGGGCTGCTGCCGAAGGGAAGCCTCTGGGCACTGCGAGGCAACGAATGGACGCGAAGCAGGGAGCAGAAGAGTCTGCGCGCTTCCCTTTGCGCCGCCTACCCCCGACTGGGAAGAGCCATTGGGTTGCGGGAGGCTCTGCAAGAGATCCTCGCCCAAGAGGATCCCCAAGAGCTCCGCTGGTGGTTCCAGTGGGCCCACCGCAGTCGGCTTGCTCCCTTCCGAAAGCTTTCCAAGACGATCAAAGACCATCTGGACGGCGTCCTTGCTTTCCTCCAGAGCCGGGTGACCAATGGTCTCATCGAGGCGATCAACGGACTCATCCAGCTTGCCAAAAGGATGGCCAGAGGCTTCCGAAGCTTCCGGTGCTTGCGGATCGCCGCTTTCCTCAAAGCCGGAAGGCTGAGGTTGGATGTTCCCGCCTTGGCCACATGAAATAGCGAAGAGGCCTTTTTTCAGTTTGCCACGGTATCCGAGGCGTTCGCGCCTCGGCCTCATTGAAGCGGGTGCCCTCGCCACCGAGGAAGACGGCTCTGACACCGCGTTCATGGGCAGGCCGACCCTCGACTACGTCACCACTTTCCGCCGTTCCGCCTGGGTCTCCAATCCGGTAGCCGGGGCACGGGGAATGAGCAAATTCGCTCACGAACCGCGCGCCCCGCACCAGCGTCCGGTCGGGCTACGGGCGGCGCAGGGCGACAGAGGGGGATCCGTTCAATCGGTTGTGTGGATTGGCTCGATCTACGGGGACGACAAGGGCCGAGCGCGGGAAAAATTCCAGTACCGGGCGACGAAGATGCGCCGGGCGACCATCACGTGGTCGACTCCAAGGTGGGCGAGCGCGCCGGGCGTGAGCAGATGGGGATGGGCGAGCAACGCGCGGATCGCAGCATACGTCGCCGGGTCACGCCAGATCGGCCAAGCGAAGGAAAATCCGTCCGCTCCGGGTATGCCCCCAACAATATTGGGACGCACGCGGCCGGCTCGGGTTTCCGGAACGAGAGTGAGCCCTGCAAGACCGAGCACGGCGAGGCAGTTGGCGCCAAGCTGGGTACCCTTCTTGTATGCCGATTGTGTGGGATCGCCCGCCATCAGGGCATAGCGAACATCTTCTTCCGGATCCCAACGGAAGGAAGAACACGAGGTCGGGTCGTTGCGACGCCAAGGCGCAAACAGGGTTTCGCCCAAGCATTTGGAGGCGGACAATCGAACAGTCCTTCTCCCCCTCCGGCGCAGAGGCGGCGCCAACTCCCGCGGCACCCTGGCCAGTCGTTCCAGAAAATGCTGATGACCCTGGGAGAGCAGCAGGCAGAGCGGCGTCGGATCGATGAGTTCTTCGTTGTCCGATTTGGCGGCGGCGTCGCTCATCAAGGCCGCTAACAGATCGGCACGTTCCCGCGCATCGAAACGGGCAGCTCTGGCTTCCTGCTCCAGAAGCGCGCGGCACTCTTCCCGCGAATAGTTCAAGTCTTTCCGGTTTCCGAAGCCATAGCTGACCGAAAGCGCATTGACGCCGTTGACCGCGCTTTCGGTCACTTCTTCCTGCGTGAGGGCGCGTGCCAGAATGAGCCTGGGCCTTAAGGGCGGGGTGTGGATGTCCCAGGCGGCGCGGGGAGATAACGTGCTATCGGCAGCCTGCAGTGCCCGCAAAAGCCCGAGGAGGGCCAGGAAGGCCAGAAGATTGTCCGGCTCCAGACCGTCAAGCCGGTGGGAGGTGTCAGCAGTCATTCGCACTTCTCCTAGGCGCTTTCTTCGGATGCGCGATGATCGGCAAGCCGCAGGATGGCCTCCATCCTGGCGAGTTCCCATGTGCCATAGCGAGCTTTGAGCCGCGCGAAGAGCATCGGCCAGTCGAGGCCCTGCCAGTCGAAGGCAAGCGATTGGGGTCCTGGTCCGGGCGGCAATAGAGAAGGCAGGCCAAGCACGGAGGGGAAGCGTTGCGACAGGGAGTCGGCCGGGTCCGAATGCGGGAAGAAAGGCCTTCCATGCCCATGGTGGGTGCCGACAAGCCAGAGCACGAGTTTGAGATCTTGATCCTTGGCTTCCGTGAAGCGCGCAATATAGCGAGACAGCCGTACCGAAAACGCTTCGTGCCGCCATCCTTCCGGTAGGCCCGAAGCGGCATGCGCCGCCCGCGGCAGGGGACGACCGGATTTGGCGAGGATGGCTTCCGGTTCCTCGGGGTCCGGCCCCAGGGGGTCGCCAGAATTCAGCCATGCCTGAAAACGAGGATCGACCTTGCCGATGTCATGGAGGAAGCCGGCGAGTTTGAGGTCCGCGACACGTGCCCCTGGGAGGCCGGCGGCTTGGGCGAAAGCTTCGGCCTTCTTTTCGACATCCTGGCTGTGCTGTCGAAGGGATAAGGGGAAACCAAAAAGGGAACCGGTCGTGTCGTCCTCAGTCGTGTTGGGGCGGCCGTCTTCTTCTTGCCGATAGCCTCGGATTCCGAACGGCGCCACAAAGACCACGCCACGCGGGCGACCATCCTCCTCTCCATAAAGGTCGAGATACGCAGCAACGCTTTCCTTCCGATTGGCGTTGTCGAGCACCTCGAGATCGCTCCGGACTTTTTCCGGCAGATCGAGATCGAAGAGAGCGGCCCGCAAATCCTGCCACTGCTCCGAGACGGCACCGGCCAACGCGTCGGCCAATGCATCCCCGGTTACGGATGCTTCCAGGAGACCGGGCGCTACGCGAACCGCAAATCGGCGCCCGGAGAAAGGTTCGGCGGCCTTTCGCCCAACGTCCGTGGCAGGTTCCTGGCACGCGGGGTTCCAGCCGAACTGGTCGACACCGCCATAAGAAGCGGGCACGACGATTGTATCTCCTGGACGAAGCTCAGGAGGCGTAATCCAACGTGAACGTTCGGTATCCCCTGTCCAGCGAAAGGCTCTCCTCATTTCCCCTCGGGCGCCGTCGTCCCTTCCCTCCGGCCCGGCGGTAGGAATGTCGGCCAGATCGGCCAGGGCTTGCCCGCGTTCCTCCAACCAACGGCGCACCGCCCAGAGCGGCAAGGCAATCGCTTCGGCTGAGCGGGGTGGGACGAGCAGCAGAAGACGGCGGACCTGCTCGTCGTTCTGGTTCTTCGGATCGATGTCGCCGCGCCAAAGGATGGTGATCGCGTCCGGCTGGCGGGATGTTCCATGGAGGTAGAGGGCAACCTCCGGATCGGCCGCCGGGATGGGCGATGTCTGGCTCAACAGGTCAAGATGGGCGGGCAGGAGAATAGGCGCGTCGTCTTTCCTAGAAAGGGCGTCCTTTTCCATGCAGACAGCGAAATCGCGCAGACCGAACTCCACCCTCGGATCGCTGCCGTTCGCAGCCGCCGCCTCCTGTAGGCAATCCCATGCCGGCCGGATCGCCTTGCCGTAGACCGGATCGTCGGTTCGCGCGGAAAGATCGGATTTCGCGGCAACGATGACGGCATACGGCCGGATATCTCTTCCCGCACGGTTGAGACGGCCGAAGCGCTGGCGTAGTGCGTCCAACGGAGCGGCTTCGGTGATGAGCGCATCGAGATCAATATCCACGCCCGCTTCGATGCATTGCGTCGCAACGACAATGAGCGGCTTTTGGAGCGTGCGTTCGGCGCCGGTCCGGATCGACGCAAGCTGATCGGCAACGTTGTCCCGATCCACCGGACGGCTCGGACCGATCAACAGGAGGCAATCCGCTTCTTCCGCGCCAATCTCTTCCCGCAATTGCCGAAAGACCTCCCGCGCACGGACGACGCGATTGACCACCACGCCGATGGCGGGGGGAGGAGCGCCGCGGAAGTGATCGATGGAAGCATGAACTTCTTTGAGGATGGCCGCGATACGGCGGCCAAGGTCACTGTCGCCTTCTTCCGCCTCGTTCCCTGTGGGGCGAGCAGCTTCTTCCCCCTTTGCTGTTCCCTTTGCCGCTTCCACAAGACGCGCACGCTTGGAAACCTTCAGGCGCTTCCCCAAAATCGGGTGTTCCCAGTCCTCGTCCTCAAGCTGAAAGACCTCTTGAGGTCTCTCTCTCGGCGTCGCGGTGAGAAGTGCGACCCCCCAGGGCGCAGCGTATTCCGCCTGGCGCCAGTTTTTCCCCCGATATTCGTGCACCCATTCCAACGTTTGCCGGAATGGCTCGGCCAGATGCGCCTCATCGAGCAGGATCAGACAGTCCGACCCGATGAGCCCGGCATGAACCGGCTTCATGGAATCGGACACACCATAGCCGCGAAACAGAAGGCGTGAGCCGATCTGGTCGACGGTCGAGCAGAGTATCGTTGGTTGGGAGGGTGTACGCGCCCAGTCGTCCTCACGCGGAATGCCGCCGCGCAGGCGGCGTGCGATCAACGGTGGGCCGTCACCGGAGAGCTTTTTCAGCCGCTGCGCCACGCGCGCCGTGACGGGCCCTTGCGGAGTGGCGAGTGCTTTTTGCAGCTTCTGCGCGCGTAGGAAGGCGTCGTCCACCACCAGCCTCCGGTCCACCACGAAGGCGATGCGGACAGGCGCACGCCGCGCCTTCCCGTGATCCGCTTCCAGCGAGAGATGAAAAATAGCGATATCGATCGCCGCCGTCTTGCCCGAGCCGGTCGGCAAATCGAGCACCCTCGGCCATCGGCCGCTTTCGGCCACCAGACGCTGGAGGCGCGTTTGCCAAGGGAAAGGCGGGTAGCCGTGAACCTCTTCAAAGAAGGCCGCAAAATCGTCCGGCGATGCCACGATCATTCCTCCGGATCGAGAGGACGGAAGAGCCCCAGTCCCAGGAAACGTCCCGCTCCGAGAATCACCGGACCTTCGATGGGCTGAGCGAAGCGGATGACCGCATGGGTGAGTGGACGACTGGCCAGCGATCGGGGCAGACCCCATCGCATCCAGGCCGGCGATTTCCCCGATGGATAGGCCGGAGGCGCCCCCTCTATGGCCGAATGGTTGTCGGTGACGATCGCTTCCGGCTCGGGCAGATTGATGTTGCGGCAGGCGCTGGCGATCTGCGCCGCGAGTTCCTCCAGCCGTGCCTCCCCTTCCTCCTTTAGATGCCGGTCGGCGGCGATGGGCGTGACCGAGGCGAAGCTTTGCGACGGGCGGGTGTACCACGCCGGGTCGAGGGAGCGTTTGCCTGCGGGCGGCTCGAAGGTCGGAGAAAGGCCGATGGAAAAGGCCCGGCCGGAGGGCGTCCCTTCTTTGGTCCTGAGCGTCAAGACCCGCCGCCCGCGCGTTTCATCCATCGGCGCAAGCGTTCTTAGCACCTTGCGAAAGCTCTCATCCTCCAGGATCCTGCTGTCGCGCGGCGGGACAAGCGCAAAGCCCAGCACATGGCCATCCGCATAAGGAAAGCCCGTGAAGGACAAGGGAATGATGGCCAGATGCGGCGCGCGCGTGGGATTCCCGTCTGCGGCATGGCCGCTGATTACTTCCGGGATTTCCTTTCCAAGGCCGATTCGTTGATAGCCGCTAAGCAGCGCATCCCGCGCGGTCTTGGCCAGGAAGGCGCAAGCCCGCAGGTCCGGCATCCGGCCCGCGACATGCTCGAGGAGTAGCCAGTGTTTGCCGAAGAGACTGGCACGATGCGGCTTTGCCTCCATTACGGACACAACGCGCGCGCCGGGAAGCGGTCTTCGCCCTTCCTCGAAGGTCCGGCGGAGTTCAGCAAAACGTCCGGCATAGACACGGCGTTCCGGCAACTTGGCTTCGTTCGGCTCAGGCGCATCGGGGTCGAGCAGAAAGCGGCAACGCGTGAGGCTTGCCGAATGGCCGACATAGGCGGTGTCGCTCGCCAGCCGCTGCAACGCAGCAATCACTTCGTCTTCCGGGTCTGCCGTTGCCCAGAATAGTTGCACAATGGGCTTGTGTGGACGCGATGCGGGAAAACTTCTTTCCTTAAGTCCCGAGCGCTTTCTCTCGTCCGGCAGGACATTCCATGCCCGCCGCCAAGATTTTTGATGTTCCTTCCGTGGTCGAAGGCCTTTCGATATGAAATCCCGGTACCAGATAAGGGTGCTCAATTCACCGTCAGGCGTTTCGTAGTCATTGGGAGGCACGTACACTGGCGGCGCCGTGCGTGGCTCAGCGCTAGACGCAAGAACGTGCGGCGGGTCGAGCTTCTCCAACCATTCGAGCGCCTTCGCTTCCCCTTTGTCCTGCCCCCGCGCAGCCCATGTGGCGACGAGAGCGGAAAAGATGCGATCGGGCTGCGGCGGCCAATCGGGCGTCGGACTGTCAGGGCCGATCGCTGCGAAGCAGACGCCGGAAAGATACTCAATTTCTAGGACCAGACTCATCGGTGGCTGCTCCTTCCTCGGCTTCACCACCTGCGCCCGCAAGGGCCAGTTCCTGGCTTTTGCGGACAATCTCCACAAGCTTGCCCTGGGGTGTGAGGCGAAGTGGAGTGGCCGACAAGTGGAAGCCGGCCTCTTGCGCTGTCTTAAAAGCCTCTCGATAGAGCGTGCGGGCCGTCTCGCGGTCGATCGAGATCTCCTCTGTTCTACCGTCCGGACGCACCAGCTCCAACGGCGCCCGGCCGTCGCAGACGAGATCGCATCGGGACCGCAGCGCATAGCCGCGTGCGTCCTGTTCGGCAAGCGCGACAAGCCCGAGCGCAGCAAGCAAGCCGCGTCCCGCTGCGTCTTTTTTGCTTCCGCCGAAGTGCAGCCGACGCAGTGAGGCAAAGCTCAACACGAAGCTCTGCTCCGCATAATCGCAGGTCACGCCAAGGGGCTGGATCGAAGGGGCGATGTTGCCATGATTGATTTCGGACGGCCGGACTTTCTTCGCTCCCCGGCCGGCGTCGGCCTGGGTCGTACTCCAACCATTCGCGCCCTTGAACACATCGATTTTTCTCAGCACACCCAAGGGATCGATCCGGCTGCCGGTGCGGCGGCCCGCCGTTCGGATGCTTTTCTCGCCGCTTCCCTGGTTCACGACCTCTTCCACCGGCACACCGATGCCCACAATTTCCGAGACGAGGCAACGCGCAAACTTAGCGCCGAGCCCGCCGCCTTCTCCGGTCGAATGCCAGGCGCCGAACAGGAGAGCGGTAGGCGAGACTTCCAGAAGTGCCGAGGCGTCCTCCGCCTTGGCCTTGGCGAGGCGTTTCCCCGTGTCGCTGTTCATGAATGGCTCGCCATTCAGAAGGCTGTCGCGCAGAATGGCGTCATAAACGCGATGCGGGGCGTCGAGCGAGGTGATCCGGGTGATGCCGTCGAGCTTGGCTTCGCTGAAATCCACAACCACGTACGGAATCGGCAGGCCGTCCCGGATCGCTTGGAGCAGGCACTCCTCCAGCCGGTTTGCTTGGGATTGCACGCTGTCAATAAGGACGCACCAGACATCCTGGCCATTCAGGCGGCGGAGCTCATAGACATGCCGGGGTGGAGCGTTGCGCCCTTCTCCCGGATAGGTCGGCGGGAAGATCTTGTCGCCCTTGCCGCCCATCGGCTGGAGCTTCTGCCTGCGCCGCAAGGCGGCGTCTTCGGCGACCATGCGGCTAACTTCAGTGATATCCATGTTTTTTTCCTCCAGGCCCGATCCCGGTGCGCGCCTGGTGCCTACGGCTTTCGAACTTTTCTCCTGGGGCCGATCCTTGGTCGCCGCTTCCCCCTTTAGCTAACGTCACGCTGCCGCCTCCCCTTTCCGCCTCCCGAGGCCCTTCCCGAGGTCGATGAGGCTATTCTCTATGCGCACAAGGCGTTTGCCAGAATCGGGATAATAGCGTAGCATCGCCGGAGAACCAACGGGAATATCGCGACTGAGGACAAGGATGCGTTCTTCCGTCATTTACGAGCTCAAGGCTCGCTCCGATCTATGGACGGGCGATTGCCGCGGGAAACCCGATCGTCTGGTGACTACCGGGCTGCTGGGCTCGATCCGCTGGTGGTTCGAAGTGGTGGTCCGCGGCCTCGGCGGGATGGTGTGCGACCCTTCGGGTCCCGGCTCCTGTCCGGATGATTCGGGCCGGCGGTGCCCCACCTGTGAATTCTTCGGCTGCACCGGCTGGGCGCGGAAGTTTCGCTTCGACGTGCTGGACCAGCATGACATGCCCCAGCAGATCAAAAAGGACAATTCCTTCCGCTTCTCCTTCATGCCGCTCCGGCCGATTCAGCCGAAAGAATGGGCGCTGCTCGACCTAACACTCCGCTTGATCGCCGACTACGGGGCGATTGGGGGCAAGACCGTCCTGAAGCCTTCCGACGAGCAGAACCGGCAGAACGAGCCACACCATAAGGACTACGGCCTGATCCAAATCGAGCGCCGCCCCTCCGACATCCAATCCTTTTCCGTTCAAATGCTCGAGGACTATGCCGCCCGTCCGTGCTGGCGGAGAGTCAACCAAGCCGGCTTTGCCTGGGCCTCGCTTGCGAACTTCTGGTGCGTGAACGGAAAGTACTTGGCCCGACAGAACGAAAGCTTCAGCTCGTTTAACCATCTGATCGGACGCCCTCAGCCGAAGCGACAAAGCAGCGGGAACGATTCGTGGATCGCCGGACGCCGACCGGATCGAGCCCACAAAGTGGACGCCGAAAGCAAGAAGGTGTTCAGCTTCAAGGATCCGGCACGAACCTTCGGTTTTGTGAACGGCAAGGATGTCACCTTTGATACGATGAAAACCAAGTTGAAGTGCGCATGGAGTGATCTCGCGGACCACGAGGTAAAAGAAGGCAAGGCGATCCTAAAGGAGCTTCTCAGCGGAGCCGCTTCCTGATGTTTGACCTTCACGCCCATTTAGCAGAAAAAAGCGCCAAGCGATCCGCTTCAGCCGCGGCGGATCTAGTCAGCCGATTCGGCGAGGCATTCCTCTCCTGGTCCACCTGCGACCGCAACAGAGCTCGAAGGCATTACCAGAGGCAAGTGGAAAAGCTGGACCTCAATTTGCCGGATCTGCTCGATCACAGCGAACGGCCCAAGCCGCTCCTTGCCGGCTGGCTGGCGATTGAGGTCGTCTTCAAACTCCGGACGCCCTGGTATTCCAAGGACGACCGTCCCTTTCATGTGCGCGACAATCCGGTGCGGAAGGATCGAGTCTTCGATCTCCCTTTCATGTCGGCGGCAAGCTGGAAGGGCCTACTGCGCTGGGCCTGCCGGATGGAAGATGGCCTGCTCGAGCATCTAGCCGAGCATGAGGGCGGGCTCGATGGCTGGAAGGAGCCAAGCTGGATCCTCCATCTCTTTGGCAACGGGAAGGAAGAGGATGAAATCTTCTCACGAGGAGCTCTCCACTGCTTTCCGACCTGGTTCAACAAAATCGGCTTCGAGGTCATCAATCCCCATGATCGAGCGCGGCGAGCAGGCACCCAGCCCATCCTCTACGAGGTCGTGCCGGCTTCTACCTCCGGGACACTCTCTCTGCTTTATGCGCCGATGCCGGGCCAAGCCCGGCGCCAGGGCGTGGTGCCCACCGAAGTCCTTGATCGTCTCCTCCCGGCGCTCGAAAAGCTGCTGACCCGATACGGGTTCTCGGCCAAGCGGACGGCGGGCTGGGGAGTCGCGGGGATCCAAGCCCGGAAACTGTGCACAAAGGGCTCTGGTTGGAAGGAGGCGAAAACTCTCGCAGAGGCAAAAACCTTGCTTGCGAAGCTTCTCGGCGAGGGGAAGGGGAAACAATGACCAGCTTAGCCGGTCAAGAGTGCCTTGGGAAGCTCCGGGAACACCGCCCGCTGCTTCTTGCCTGCGAGGCCATCGGCTGGCTGCACATGACCGGCAAGGCGCACCCCGACTTTTTGCGCCGACATGGCTCGACGGGCGTGCTTTATGACGAAAAGAATTGGCATCAGAGTCTTGACCCGGACTGGAGCACGCGCCTTGGCTGGCTCCGTTCCCGATTCACCACTCAGCGGTGGCCGAGCACATTTCTCGAGTTCCTTCAGGAATACGATAACCGAGATTCCAAGAACACCCTCGTCGGATTCCTTCAAGCCGGGCATGCAATGGCCTCCGGGGTCGAGAAGAACTTGCCTACGCAGCCCTCCAAGTATCTCGGCCAGGACGCCACGCATATGTGGCTTGCCTCGCCCTTCGGTCACCCGATCCGCAACCTGCTTTCCGATCCTCCGGAAGTTCTCACGCAAAATGGATGGGCAGGGCTAACTGCGCGGATAGGCGCGCTGCTGGACGGTTTGTCAGAACTCGGCGACTCTCCTCCATCGGATCTAGAACCTTGGTGGCGCTGGCGGCAGGAGGCGATCGGGCCGGAAGGCTGGTTGCGTCAGGCCTTCATGGCCACGCTCGCCGAGACCAGGCTACCCAACAACGACGTCACGCTCTGGGACCAGTCCTATGTCGCCGCCGCGCTGTTCAAGTCGGCCGTCGCGGGGAGCCTGCTCTCGCAAAACCCGAGCTGGGAATCGCTAAAGTCCCAGACCCGCTGGCGCGTGCTCACCGTAGGCTTCGGCACGGACCATTACGAGGCTCGCGCCGTGCGGATCGGAGACTGGGCCGGGGCTCGGCGGCAGATCGAGGCCTTCTTTGAGGATATCCGGCGCCTCATCGAGGTTGACCTCGCCATCGGCTCGCTGGTCTTCCGGGACAACCAACTCTTGGTCTTCACCTTTCCCGGCCTGCGCTTCGATGAGGTCGACAGCGCAGCCCCGAGGGGCAGCCTCGATGATTCGAGTGCCGAGACCTTGCGCCAGGAGCTCGAAAAGGAGATCGATGAGCTCGCAAAAGACCGTAGCTTCGAAACGCCCCCGCTCTGCCGCCTCTCCACATCCACTCGGTCCCTTATCCCTATGACCGCAGAGCTGCGAGGGGCTCGGCAGACGCTCGCCGTTCCCATGCACCGCTCATGGTCGATCCCGCAGACAGACGAAGGCCAGGGGCACGTCTGCCCGGTTTGCCAAGTTCGGTTCAACGGTGGGCCGGAGGAGAGGCATGCGAACCTCTCCAAGCAGCGCGCATGTCGGGTGTGCAGCGAGCGCCGCAAGGGACGGCTCGACTCTTGGCTCGCTTCCGGCAACGAGACGATCTGGATTTCCGAAGTAGCGGACGAAAACGACCGGCTCGCCCTGCTTACGTTAAGCTTCGACCTCGGCCCGTGGCTCGATGGTTCGCAAATCGATTGCTTGCGCACGCAAAACGTTAGGGAGTGGCGGCGGCACAACCCGACCCTCAATGGAACCGATAATCCCGTCGATATCCACCGGCCTCACGATTCGATCGTCGAGGAAATCGAGCGCTTCGTAAGAAATCCAGTCACGGTTCGCAGCGGAAAACGGTCGGGTAAGCTGGACAATCCCCTTTTGGCCTCCCTCAATGAGGGGTTTTCGTGGGAAGACGACATCCAGGCCTTCTTTCAAAAGATTGTCGAGGACCGATCCGACGCACCGTCATGGGATTCTCTCACCGAAAAAGACCGGGCCCACTGGCTGGCCCACCAGCTCTTCCGGAAGAACGCTTCCCCGGGGCGAATCTACCGCTTTTGGCGGACCACCCAGAGATTCTTCGATCAGCTCTTGCCCCGCTTCCGGGAGATCGCCTCGGCGGCTCCCAATCGATGGCGCACCCGACGTTTGGCGCTCACCGTCAATGTCAATGATCCGGATCAAGCGGGATGGGAAGACCGGCAAACCTATCTCGGGTCCTTTCGCGGCGCTCCGTTTGAGGTCCTTTACCGTTCGGCGAGGAGGGATTTCGTGACGATCTGCAACCTCTCCCGCCTGCTTGGGCAAGAGGAGAGCGAGGATCTCCTCATCGACCAACCGATCGAGGTGGCCGGGGATGACGGAAAAGCGCGAACGCTCCAAATCGCTTCGGCAAAGACCGCCCCCGGACTGGGGTCCTATGCCCCCATCCTCGTCCTGGAACAAGACCCCGAGCGCTTTCGCATCCTTTTGCCGCTGAGCGCGGTCAATGCCTGCATCGAGGCCGCCGTGGAGAAGTGGGAGCAGGAGTTCTCGCGCGTCTGGGGCCGGATGCCGCTGCGCGTGAGCGCGGTGGCCTTTGCGCGCAGGACTCCATTCCAGGCGGTGGTCGAGGCGGCGCGCAATGTCGAGGATGCGGTGCATGCGCCGATTCAGGAGAAGAAAGAAGCGTGGCGGGTCGTCGAGACAGTCTCCCGCGGCGGGATGACCGCACTAAGCCTCGCTCGACCGGACGGCGAGCAAGAACTGGCGGTCGTTCCGGCTTGTCTGCCCGATGGACGGGCGGATGTCTTCTATCCTTACCTGGAGGTTGCCGACGGCAAGCTGCGGCAGCCGCGCGATTTCGCGACGCCCAAAGGAATCGTCTACCGCCATGTGGCGGACCTGGCCTTGGGAGATCGGATTCAGATTGCGCCCGCCCGGTTCGCGCTCCTCTTCCTCGAGAGCACAGCCGGCCGGTTCGAGCCTGTCCGCCCGCGTTATCTCTCGGACTGGAAACGGCTGCGCAGTATCTGGTCCCTCCTCCGGCGGGAAGCCCCGAGCATCACCGCGTTGCGGAGAGCCTGGAGCATCCTGGTGGAGGTAAGGGAGGATTGGGACGGACCGGCTGCCGATCCCGCAGAAACCCGCCGCGCATGGGTGGAACTCGCCCGTCCGGTCCTCGCGCAATGCCTAGAAGTGGAGGGGGCCGTTTTGGAAACGCTCGTGGATGCGGCCGCCTCCGGAATTTTGGAGCTCACTCTTGATTGGCATCTGAGAGCGCTTAAAGAGTCAGTGGAGGTAAGGCGATGACGAACCCGAGCTTTCAGACATACCCTACGGCCGCCCTGGCGGTCGATCCGATCCATGTGGGCACCGGCGGAACGCGGCTGGGACGTGTCGACAACGCCATCGTCCGCGATCCCGTTACAAAGGTGCCGAAGATCCCCGGCTCAAGCTTGGCGGGCGTGCTGCGCAGCTATGTCGCCATGCGTAAGCAAGCCACGGAGGGCAATCGGCGGATCGATAGCCGAGAGAAACCCTACTTCCCGGACTGCGCGGGTCAAGGTCAACCCCGCCCGGATGGTTCCGGGGGGCACTGTGGCCAATTCACCTGCCCCGTTTGCACGGTCTTCGGCTTCGCGCGCGGGGAACGCGGCGGGTTCGCGGGGCTGGCCGCGTTTAGCGATGCGCATGTGCTGCTCTTTCCGGTCGCGACTTGCGAAGGACCGGTCTGGATTACCGCGCCGCTCGCGCTCCGATGGCTGGCGGGCCTCCAGAATGTGATGGATGTCCGTGAGGATGCCGTTAACCGCGCTGCCGCGGCGGACAAGTTGAACTTGGGATGGCTCCTGCTCCCGGTCGTCGAACACGGCCAGATGGAGACCGTAAAAGAGAAGTTGCAAGCGATGGGCGTTCCCCCCTATATCCTGGAGCGTCTCGGCCTCGTCTCCGACAAGCTTTTTCCCCACGTCGTCAACAGCAACCTTGAAGTGCGTACATCGGTCGCGATCGATCCGGCGACGGGCGCGGCCGAGGAAGGAGCGCTTTTTACCTACGAGGCCTTGCCCCGCGGCACGGTGCTTTTCTGGGAGGTCACCTGCAAGAGTCCCCATCACTTCAAGATCAATGGGGAAAACATTGCCAAAGTCGACAGTCCTGATGGCGTTTACAAGGTCGTAGAGGAGGGATTCCCCTACATGGAGGCGCTGGGAATCGGCGGCATGGGTACCCGGGGCATGGGACGCCTTCGCGTGCTCAAGTCCGAGAAGCCGAACGCCCGGAGCGCATCGCCGGAGGAAAAGTGATGGCGATCAATCTGGACATGGAGTGTGCGAGACTCGGCTCGAAGCTTTCGCAGCAGGCTAACGACAAGATACTCACCGATGCTCTCTCCGTTCTCGAAGAGCAGGGCCTCTACGCGTTCTTCCTTTACCTCCAACAGAAGGACGATCGGAAGGCCCTCATCGAGAGCTGCTCGTCGTTCTTGAAGGCTCAAGTCGGCAGCGCAATCGACCCGGCCGACCCCTTATCCGGCGTCCGAGGTCTTGCCAAGGACATCGATCGGCTTCTGCTGGCCCGTGACCTCTTGCGCCAAGCGCTCGTTTACGGCCGCTATCAGGCCAAAGCACGAAGTAACGCCAGAAGCTAGGAATGAGTTGGAACCTATGCCGGTGGGTCTGGCGCGTGGCGAGTCCACTTTTTGTCGGCTCGACGCCATCTGGCGCCCTGAATCGGTGTCGGCTCTATGTGCCAGCCCGGCCGCTTTGGGGCGCTCTCACCGCCGAGTTGGCGCGCCAGGAAGCATCCGGCGACCCGGATTACGCTGGGATTGGGGAGATGATTCGGGACCATACGCGCCTCTCTTACCTATATCCAGCAGAGGTCATCCACGGCGGCTGGTGCGCCTGGCTTCCGCAATATCGGGAGGGGGAGGGCCTCTGCTGGGTTCGCGAGGATAATGACGCCCATCGCATTTCGGACAGACGCTTCCGTCGTCGTCTCCTTTGGGCGCGATCCGGTACTGCCATCGTCCCTGACAGCGATTCCGCACGGGAAGGGTCCTTGCGTGAGACGGAGTGCGTCCAGCCTTTCTGGCGACAAGGCGACGATTCGCAGACCGCGCCGGTCGAGCCGGTCGCGATGGCCGGCTATATCCTTTTCAAGGAATCGGGCCCGGAGGAACGCATCCGCCCGATAGCAAGGTTGTTTGTCGGTGGGGACACCCGCTACGGGCTTGGACGACTGGAGCGGGAGTCCATGGAGCCAGCCGCGACATTTTTCGGGATGGAGGTGGAGCTAGATCAGGATGAGCCTCGTGTTGTCGCCGAGTACCTGCCGGCACATGCGCACGACACGGAAGCCGATCTCTCTGGCAACCAGGAAGCCATCGGGGGATGGGACATGGCTAAAGGACAGTGTGATCCCCGGATCAGCGGTCCTGTCTGGATGCCCGGCTCACGATGGACCGGTGATGCGGACATACCCGCGTGGAACCTGCAGCCGACTGGGATGCTTCGGATGGCGAGAGCCGAGAAACGTGCCGATCCTTCGTAGGTCCTTGCCGGGAACTGGGCGGGGAAGGGAACCTTTCCAATTCGACCAAAGAGAACCGACTCCACCACCAAGGGAACTCCGGGGCACGAAATCCGGCTTGCACCATCAGATCATATCCTCCATGGGTACAGGCACAACCGGCATCCAGCGGAAGGAGGAGAGGCTCGCGGGGCGCCCTGCACCCGGGCATTCCCTTCGGACTGCCATTGCCAGTGGCTCGGGCGAGATCGGATACACCTCGTCGGTAGTGCACCCCTCGTTGCTGGCCATTAGGAATATACCCCGGAGCGCCAGCGCAGCGCAGAGATGAGCAAGGATTACACTTTTTTCCGGTGCTGGAGAGATGGCGGTCCAGGCCGGTGCCAGCGAAACAAGCGGGAGAAGGCGGAGTTTTCGGTTTTTTCAGAGGCGGCCTCCGCTTCCGAGAAGACCGGGTCAAAAAGACGATCGATCGGTTCCCTTGGACCGGGCGGAAGGCCGTAGCGTATCCGATGGATGGCGGCGCAGGAGCTTGGGAAGGTGTTCACAGACACCGCCCTTGCTTCACTCGGCAGGCAAACAAGGCGCCAAGCAATCCATGTCGAGTGACATAGGGAACGGATCGCCCGGCGACAGCTGAAGTTGTCCTCCTATTTTGGGCTTCGGAACGACTGCGCCAATGGGATGGGTGTCACGGCAGCAAGCGACCCAGCGCAGTGTTTCTCCTTGAGTTAGAAGCGCTTATGGCGGAGGATCATCCGATGGCTGTGAGAGAGATCGGGAATCGCAGCGGCCACCACCACATCGGTCCCCGCGGCGGCCTCCGTGCGCGGCTCCGCCTCGCGTTCGCCGTTGCCGTGGAAGGCCCTCTCCTCCTCGGTTGCGGTAACCATATGGGCAGCGGCCTCTTCGCGGCCACCAACGAGGATGGGCATGTCGACCGATGACCAACTCGAGCTCCCTCTGCCGGCCCCGCCGCTCGGCGGCGACACCCCGCTCATTCCGGCGCGGATGGTGAACGAGTTCGTCTACTGCCCCCGGCTTGCCTACCTCATGTGGACGCAAGGCGAGTGGGTGGAAACGGCCGAGACGGTTGAGGGAAGCCGCATCCACGTGCGCACCGACACGCCGGCCGCTCCGCTTCCCGCGCCGGAGGCGGTGGAAACCGGAGAAGAGGTCCGCACCCGTTCCCTGACCCTCTCCTCGGTGGCCCTGGGAGTGATCGCCAAGCTCGACGTGGCGGAGGCCCAGGATGGGGTCGTGACCCCCATCGATTACAAGCGCGGCAAGCGGCCCCATGTTCCCCAGGGAGCTTATGAGCCCGAACGGATTCAACTCTGCCTCCAAGGGCTGCTCCTCGAGGAGCACGGCTACCGAGTAGAGGAAGGTGCAATCTATTATGCCGAAAGCCGCGAACGGGTACGGGTCCTCTTCGATGAAGCCTTGCGCGCCGCAACGCGAGCCGCGGTCAGCGAGCTCCGGCTAACCGTTGGTCAGGGGCGGATCCCCCCACCCCTCCGGGACAGCCCGAAATGTCCGCGCTGCGCGCTTGTGACGGTATGCTTGCCGGACGAGGTTCACTCGCTCTGCGGCTCCTCGCTCGCCCCGCGAACGATCGCCGTCCCGCCCGATGAGGCGCTGCCGCTGATCGTCCAATCCCAGCACGCCCGCATCGCCAAGGAAGGCGAAACCCTCAAGATTACCGATGAGGGGAAAGGGGAAACGCAGGTGCGCTTGATCGACATTTCGGATGTGGCGCTCTTCGGCAACGTTTCGATCACGACCCCGGCGCTCTCTGCCCTGCTCGAACGCGACATCCCGGTCACGTTTCACAGCCACGGCGGCTGGTTTCGCGGCATCGCCCACGGCATCGGCCACCGGAATGTGGAGGTCCGCACGGCGCAATACCGGATGAGCTTTGACGAGGCCGCCTGCCTCCGCTTCGCCAAGCAGCTGGTCGCCGCAAAGGTCATGAATCAGAGAACGATCCTCCGCCGGAATTGGCGGGGGCTTCCGGAGGAACGGCAGGTAGCGCTCGATCGCTTAGGAGCCGCACGCCAATCGGCGGAGCGGGCGTCAACAAAGGCGCAGCTCCTCGGAGTCGAAGGAGACGCGGCCGCCATTTATTTCCGAGCCTTTTCCGGTTTGTTGCAACCGCCCGAGGGGGGAGGCGTCTCCGGAATGCGGCCGTTCCATTTCGAGGCCCGGAACCGGCGGCCGCCGACCGATCCGGTCAACGCCATGCTCTCGCTCGCCTATGCGATGCTCACCAGGCATTTGACGATCGCATTGGCATCGGTCGGCCTCGATCCCTATCGGGGCTTCTACCATTCGCCCCGGTACGGCCGTCCGGCGCTGGCCCTCGACCTCATCGAACCGTTTCGTCCGATCCTTGCCGATTCGGTCGTGCTCTCGGCGGTAAACACCGGCGAGGTCGGGCCGAAGGATTTCGTCGTGGGGATTACCGGGACTGCGCTGACGCAAGCGGGACGCCGTCGCTTTGTCGAGGCCTTCGAGCGCCGTCTTTCTCAAAAAACCACGCATCCGGTCTTCGGTTATCCGGGGAGCATGCGCCGCATGCTCCTGATTCAGGCACGGCTGCTCTCCCGATTTCTCCTGGGAGAACTGCCGGCCTATCCTCACTATTTACCCCGATAAAGGCTCCGATGGCCGACGAACGCCTCTTCATCGTCACCTACGACATCTCCAATCCGAAGCGCTGGCGGCAGGTGTTCAAAGCCGTGCACGGGTACGGAGAATGGATCCAGCTCTCCGTTTTCCAATGCCGTCTGTCGCAGCGGCGCCGCGCCGAGCTCGAGACGCGACTGCGCCAACTGGTCAAGAACGGCGAAGATCACGTCCTTCTGATTGATGTCGGGCCGGCGGAGAAAATCGAGCTTGCCATCGAGAGCATCGGAAAAACGTTCTCGAAAGTCGAACGGCGCGCCACTATCATTTAAGTCGGCTTTCGAAGCTGGCCCGGGACTCCGACAAGGGTGGGTGGTTCCCGGAGGGATTGCGCGGTTTCCGCCGGCTGCTTTCGAGCGGTTCGGTGACGCGCAAACCCCCGGACCCGCTCGAAATGCTGCAAGTCGTTGGAGTCGTGGTGTTCTTTGACATCGCAGGTACCGCGGGGCAGAGACATTGGTGCGTTTTGGCGACAGCTCTAGGAGACCGCTCGAAAATGCAAAAACTGGACTTTGGTGACCAAGGACTTACATAGCGGCTGTATCCGAGGCGTTCGCGCCTCGGCCTCATTGAAGCTATTTCGGGGGCGACCAGGACGGGAAATATGCGACCGGTATCCGAGGCGTTCGCGCCTCGGCCTCATTGAAGCTATCGCCCGGCGCGAAGTGGCCTACCACTTTCTCCCCAGGTATCCGAGGCGTTCGCGCCTCGGCCTCATTGAAGCCCCACCACTCTATACGTGATTGCAGGTCGGCCAGCCTGTATCCGAGGCGTTCGCGCCTCGGCCTCATTGAAGCCCGCGCATCCAGGAGTGCAACGCTTCTTGTCGCTGAACGTATCCGAGGCGTTCGCGCCTCGGCCTCATTGAAGCTCATTGTAGCGATAGAAACGCTATCAGCCGGAGGGGGGGTATCCGAGGCGTTCGCGCCTCGGCCTCATTGAAGCGGGATTTTGGCGAGTTTCATCTCACTGTATGTCGGCGGGTATCCGAGGCGTTCGCGCCTCGGCCTCATTGAAGCGCGAGATGATAGTAGTATCGACCACGACGCTTCTCCCGGTATCCGAGGCGTTCGCGCCTCGGCCTCATTGAAGCTTACTGGAGTCCGGGACCGGGATTTCACATCCCGTCCGGGTATCCGAGGCGTTCGCGCCTCGGCCTCATTGAAGCTCTCCAGGAGCGAAGCGAGGTTCAAGAACTCGATGGTATCCGAGGCGTTCGCGCCTCGGCCTCATTGAAGCCGCCTTTAGGGTGTCCTTTTTTGTGGAGTCGTCCTTCGTGTATCCGAGGCGTTCGCGCCTCGGCCTCATTGAAGCGTTAGCTGGCCGATTTCGGCCCAGGTCCTGGCGATGTATCCGAGGCGTTCGCGCCTCGGCCTCATTGAAGCGCAGCCAAACGCAGGCTGTTTCTGAGTCCGCTCTACGACCACGTATCCGAGGCGTTCGCGCCTCGGCCCATGTTTGGTGAAAAGCGGCCTTTTTGACGACGGCTCCAGGGTTGGGGAAGGAAATTTTGCAAAAATGTAGTCCGCATGAAAGTGGCCTTTTGTGCTTGCGATTCACGGTGACGACCGGTAATGCTATTTCCTGTTTCTGCGCACCCTGCGGTTGCGTCGGAAGGACGGGAGCGAGGCGGAGTATGTCCGCTTGGTGGAAAGCTACCGGGAAAAGGGAAAGGTCAAGCAGCGGATTGTCGCGACTCTTGGCCGCAAGGATCTCTTGGCACCCCACTTGGATCGGCTCGCGGAGTTGCTCGGGCGGAGCGCGCCGGCTTCTCGGAGAGCGCTTGAGCCTCAGGAATCCACAGTTTGGGGTCCAACGCTTGTCGCCAGACATCTCTGGAAGGAGCTGGGTATGGAAGAGCTCTTGGAGGAGAAGAGGGGGAAAGGCAAAGGACTGTCCCTTGCGGAACGGGCGTTCGTCCTTGTGGTCAACCGGCTCTTGTCCCCGGGGAGCGAACACGCCTTGGCCCAGTGGCTGGAGACCGACTACGTTCCCGACGGGAGAGGAGAGCGGATCCGGCCGGTCTGGAAGCAGAATGGCCGAGTTCGGGTCGACCACCGCTTCCTTTGGCCGTGGTACCGGACCCTTGACGAGCTCATAGGGCGGAAGGAGCGGACCCTAGGAAGGGCTCTTTGCCCGGCTGCGGGATCTCTTTTCTCTTAAGCCCGAGATGGTCTTCTATGATTTGACTTCCTCCTATTTCGAAGGGGAAGGCCCCGAGGGTTTGGCTCAATACGGCTACAGCCGGGATCAGCGGGAGGGAAACCGGCAGATCCTCTTGGGGGTCGTCATGGCCAATGGCTGGCCGATTGCCCACCATGTCTTCCGGGGCAATCGGCACGATTCGGAAACAGTTCTGCCGATCGTCGCCGATTTGGAGAAACGCTTCGGGTTGCGTCGGATCGTCTTCGTCGGGGACCGGGGGATGGTGAGCACGGCCAACTTGGGCTTCCTGTGGAGCCAGGGGCATGGGTTTTTGTTCGGCTTACGCCGACGAAGGAGCCCGGAGGTCTTGGAGTATGTCCGCAAGGCCCAGAGCGGTTCCTGGCAGCCCTGCTCTCCGGAGGAAAAGGATCGGGTCTGCGAAGTCGAGGGAGCGCTTCCCGGGCAGCGGATCTTCGTGGTCGAAAGCGCCGAGCGGCTGGCCTACGAGCAGGCCATGCGGGAGAGGGATGTCACGAAGACCCGGGAAGAGTTGGGCAAACTCGCCAAGCGTATCGAAAAAGGAGAGCTTCGGAATCGGGAAGAGATCGGCAGCTCCGTCGCCCGAATCCTCTCTCTCCATCGCGGCCACCGCTACTTCCGCTGGAGTCTGCGGGCAGGCAAGCTCCAAGTGTCCGAAGAGCCGGTGGAGACCGAAAAGCTTCTGGAGGGGAGTACGTGATCCTCACCGAGGAAAAGGATCTCTCCCCGCTTGAGGCGGTCCGGGCCTACAAGGAGCTCTCCGAGGTGGAAAGAGCCTTCCGGAAGCTCAAGGACGTGCTCGAGCTTCTTCCGATCTACCACCACAATCCCCAACGGGTGCGGGCGCACGTCTTCGTCGCCGCCTTAGCCTTCCTGCTCGACCGGCTCCTGGAGAAGAAGCTCAAGGCGGCCAATCTACCCTTCTCCAGCGAGCAAGCTTGGGTTGCCCTCCGAACCATCCATCTGGTGGACTTCTCCTTCGGAAGCGAAAAACGTCGCGGGGTCACCGCCGGGAATCATCAGGCCCGGCAAATCCTCTCCGCCTTACGCATCTCTGCCCGGGAGCCGTAGCCGACCGCAAAGGGCAAAAATAGCCCCTGTAGTGCCAATTGGAAATGACGGGTACTGTCTCGCAACGACTTACAAGACCTTCCCCCAAACATGGGCCGACATCCTCATCCTGGCTGAACATGGTCGAACGTTTCTTCGCCGAATTAACCAGCCAAGTCATCGTTCGCGGAAGCTTTCGCAGCGTTCCCGCTCTCGTGGCAGACATCACCCGCTGGATCGGCGAACGCAATGGGAATCCTCGGCCTTATCGCTGGCATGCGGATGCGCAGAAGACCTTAGAAAAGATCTACCGCGCATGGGAAGCCCTGCTGACCGTATGTTATTCCAATTACAATACAGGACACTAGACTCGAGCGACGCCGACCTGGGGATGGCGACCGTCAGCGCGCCCGACTTCGACTCTTTCGTGAAGGATCTCTTCAGCAATGTTCCGCTCCCTTCCTCCGAGGACGGGGCGGGAGAGGAGGAGTAGCCATCGATCCTAGGGGCGCGGCTTGCTTTCGGCTCCGGCGCCGGTAAGATCGTGCGGCGGCATTCCCGCGGAGGGCAACCCCATGAAGGAACTCACCCCGGAGCTCCTCGAGCATATCGAAAAGGCGCTCGATTTCGCCGGATACCGGAACAACCCGGAGGTTTACCCGCCACCCATCAGCGCCGAGGCCCTCGCCAAGGCCGAAGCCTGGTGCGAGCGGGAGCTCGGCTTTCCGCTTCCCGGCTTCTGCCGGGAGCTGCTCTCCCTTTCCAACGGGTTTTCGTTTGGCTATGGCGCCTTTTATGCCGTTCCAGAGGAGGGGAAGAAAGAACTCCTCAATATAGAGAACCTTTTTTTCCAAAACCACCGCTTCCGGAAACGGCGGCAGGAGCCCTATCGCATCGGCTCCCACCTCTTTGTCTTCGGCGAGTTTCACTTTCAGCCGCTGGTCTACGATACCCGAGCCGGGACCTTTCACCTGATGTCCCCGCTCTTTCCCTGGAAGGATACCCGGGAGAGCCTATCGAGCTTTCCCGACCTGGGGGCCTTGCTCCGGGGCGTGCTCCGAACCCGGGAGGGCGACGCGGCCCACCTCCGCCACGACTGGCTTACGGTCGAGCTGGTCAAGCGGCTGGGCCGGCTCCGCTCCCGGGCTCCCGCCCGCTTCGATCCCCGGACCTTCCCCTTCCTTCAGGCCGTGTTGTCCAGTTACGAACCAGATTGGCCTCCGGCACCGGCCCGCCCCGAGGCGCTCGCCGCAGCCGACTGGCGCTGCGAGCGGGACTACGGCTATCCCCTTCCCCCGTTCTACCGGGACTTCCTCCGCCGGATCAACGGATTCAACGTCAATGTCGATCTGGTGTTTGCTCCGATCGAGGACGCCGGGATTCCCGAGTGGGAAAAGGACTATCTCTTTGCATACATCGAACGCTTTCGGCGGTCTCATTTTTTTGACGAAGAGGAAGCGCGCGCCTATCGAGACGAGCTCTTCTGCTTCGGGGGTGCCTCCGAGGGCATCTACTACGTCTGCCACCTGCCGAGCGCCACCTTTCATGAGCTAGACTCGAGCGACGCCGACCTGGGGATGGCGACCGTCAGCGCGCCCGACTTCGACTCTTTCGTGAAGGATCTCTTCGACGATGTTCCGCTCCCTTCCTCCGAGGACGGGGCGGGAGAGGAGGAGTAGCCATATGATCGAGCGGGAAGAGCTCCGGAGGCTCCGGGATCAGTTCGAGGCGGGCTTTACGTGGGAGACGCTGCAAAGGCAGCATCCGAAAGAAAGGAAAGGGTGGCGAAAAAAGTTTGAGAAATTCAAAAAGGCCCACCAGCCTCCGGAATTCTGGCGGGAGTTTCTCGAAACCCACAAGGAGGGGTTGGCCGAGCTCCATCCCCAGCTCCGCTCCTGGGTGGAAAAGGCGGCGCGGGATGGCGGAGCGCTAAGGGACCTTAGCAAATTGGCAAAAGACCTGACCGGAAGGGATCATGCCTTCCACCACAGGATTCCCTTGGCCTTTTCCGGGGGCAAAACGCTCGAGGAGATCAACGCCCCTTCCAACCTGATGCTCTTGCCGAAGGCGGCGCACCATGCTTTTGATGACGCCTTTTACGATCGGCTCAGCGATTGGATCGAACGCGGCCAGGATGTCCGCCTTCCGGTGGCTAAGGCCGGAAGGGAGGCGATCCCGCTCTATGGAGAGCTTGAGGCTTTGGGGGAAAAGAAGGCCGAGCTGGCCGCGCTGGGGATGGCGAAGGAGGCGATTGCGATCAAGAACCCCGGACGTTCCGCGGTGCTTGAGCAACAGTTCCGCAAGTCGTATGCCGAGGCGCTGGCCCAGGCGGGCGATCCCGCCGCAAAGCAAGAGATCCTGACCGAAAAGCAGGCGGAAGCAAACCGCCGGAAGGAGCTTTGGAGGCGGGCCCGGGAGAATCCCCGGGAGCCGCTCGGGCCCCGGGGCCTGCCCGTCATCGAGGATGTTCCCACGATGGGGCGGGTGATGGGGAGTGCCTTCGGGAAAGCCGCGAGCCTTTCTTCGGCCGCTTCGGCGTATGCGGAGGCGGGCCAAGCGGGCGAGGAGCTGCGGAACGGGAAAGTACCCGAAGCGGCCCGGGATGGGGTGGAGGCGGCGGGCGCGGCCGCCAACGCGCTCGCTCCCGCCGCGAGGGTTTTCCTACGGACCCCCGGGGTGGGGATGGTGCTCAAGCGGCTGCCGGTGATGGGAGCCCTCGCGGGCTTCGCCGAGGCTGGCTATGACGCCTACCGGGCGTGGCGGAGCCTCCGTACGGGGGACGCCCCGGAAGCGGCCGATCGGCTCCGGCAGGCGGCTTGGCGGGCGGTCGGCGGCGCGGCGAATCTGGTGCTTTCCGGAGCGGGACCCTGGGGGATGGCGGGAGCGTTGGCCGCCTCCGCTCTCGCCGAGCAGCAGGCGGCGCGGATCGAGGACTGGCGGCGGAATCGCTCCCCGGCCAAGGAGGCCGTCCCCGGGGGCGATCCCCACGGAGGGATCTCCTCGGCCGCGGCGGAGGGGAGAGGCCGGGAGCGGGGGGAGGAGCTCTGCCGCTTCCCCTACCCCGCCAGGGAGGAGAAACGGCACAAGGGCGCGCTTCGGCCGGAGAGGCCGGAGGAGCCCGAGAAGGAGCCAGGCCGCCCTTGCCGGGCCGGCTGGGGGTATGTTTCGGGCCCGCGGCGGCCTCCTCCTTCGCGAGGACCGGAGAGGTAGGAGCAGGGTCTTTTGTTTTGGGGTTCATGCGGCGGCGAGGATGGCTGGACATTGTTCTGGGGCAGAACAGAATCGTTCGCGGAGCTGCGGATAACCGGCGTCTTCGGAACTCCCGCCTTTCGCACCCTCCCCCCTTCGTGGAGAGGCTGCTTCCTGGGAATTTCGGAATGACGCCGCCGGCCCGTGAACCGTCCCATGTTTGGGGAAAAGCGACCCTTTTGACGATGGCTCCAGGGTTGTCGAACGAACTTTCGCAAAAAAATAGTGCCACACAGTGCATAACTTTTTTGCACGCGCCTGTCCTTTTTCCTTGTTGAAGGCATGTCAAACTGACCGCTTCGGTAGCAAGTAATCTGACCGCTTGGGATATTGGATTGTTCTTTCCTTTGCGGTTCTTGCCCTGGCCCCGGGGCAGGGGCAAAGTTCTGCTCTTCTTTTAAGCCGCCTTGGTTTGGTGTAGTTCCAGCGGCTGGCTTGCCCTCCGAGTCGTGCCAGCCGACGATCCGGTGGCCATCCCGGACGCTGAGGTTTCCGTCGAGAGGCTCACAGACCCGGACGCGGCATTTGGCCAAGCCGATGCGCCAGCTTTGGGGCAAGATCCGGAGCTTCTTCCGCCCCCGGTGGACCGTGTTATCGTTGCTCACGATCCGGTCGTCCTGAACGCAGAGGATCCCATCCAGGTCGGCTCCTCCGGCCGGACAAAGGCGCTCTCCTTTTGAGGGGGTGAGCGGGTGACGGGACTCGAACCCGCGACATCAACCTTGGCAAGGTTGCACTCTACCGACTGAGTTACACCCGCAAGACGACCATGTACTCTGATACGCGCGCCGAGCGGAGGCAAGATCAAAAAAAGCGGGGAAGTTTGCGATCCGCTGCGCTGCGGCGTTTCCTCCGGACCAGCAGCCGCTTGTGACGCGGCGGGCGCTCTTGTAATTTCATCAATCAGTTGATGGATAAGCACGGCGCTTCCCCCGGTCCTCCGGGAAATGCAAAGGAGAAAACAAGATGGAAAAACCGATGGATGTTCGGAAGTTTGCGCTCGATTTCGATCTCTCGCCCTTTTTGTTCTGCACCGATAGCGTTCGAGGTTCCCGTATCGTCCGGGCTGCGGTAGACCTCGGCGTCTTCTCCCGGCTCGCAAAGGAGCCCGGGACCGCCGAGCAGGTCGCCGGCTCCCTCGGAATCAGCGTGCGGGGAACACGGGCTCTCCTGGACGGCCTGACGGCCCTCCAGCTCCTCGGAAAGGAAAAGGCCTCGTACCGGCTCCTGCCGATCGCCGAAGCGCTGCTGGTGCCGGGAAGCCCCGACTATCTCGGCGATCTGGTCCAGGGCTCCGTTTTGGATCAGGAGTGGGACCGCCTGGCCGAGGCGGTTCGGAACGGAGGGCCTGCGGAGGGGGTCGAGGCGGTGGAACGGCAAAAGCGGGCCGAAGAGTTTTTCCCGCTGCTGATCCGCTTCCTCCACGTCGTCAACCGGGGACCGGCGATCGCGGCCGCGCATGCGCTGGGAGCCGGTGCGTCTCATCGGGGATTGCGGGTTCTCGATATCGGCTGCGGATCGGCGGTCTGGAGCCTGGCCGTGGGGCACGCCGATCCGGAGGCCCGGGTGACCGCCGTCGACTTCCCCGGCGTGCTCGCGCATACGCGCCGCTACGTCGAGCGTCACGGGATGGCCGACCGCTACGAATATCTGCCCGGCAACATCCAGGAGGTTTCGCTGCCCGAATCCGAGTACGATCTGGCGATCCTGGCCAACATTCTCCATAGCGAGGGGGAGGCGAAGTCGCGCAGGCTCCTCGGCCGGGTCGCCGAGGCGCTCCGGCCGGCAGGACGAATTGCGATCGCCGAGTTCCTCCCCAACCGCGAGAGGACGGGGCCGCTCGACCCGGTGCTCTTCGGGTTGCGGATGGTTCTCAACACGGAGGAAGGAGGGATCTTTTCGGCCGAGGAGTATGGCGAGTGGCTGGCCGAAGCGGATTTTCCCGTGGTGGAATCCTTCGAGATCGGCTCCCACTCCCCACTGCTCGTCGCCTCCCGTGGGAAAAAGTAGGGGAAGAGGTGAAGGCAAGAGCGGCGAGCCGAGCGGAGAAAAAGAGGGGGCGTCCGAAGCGATCTTTCCGGGCGGATGCCCTCGACCGGAGGACTCAGCTGATCGAGGCGGCGATGACGGTGCTGGTCGAATGCGGCTTCGAAGGCCTGCGGACCCGGCGCGTGGCCGAAGAGGCGGGTGTGAATGTCGCAACGCTTCACTACTACTTTCCGACCAAGGAAGAGCTGATTCAAGGGGTCGCGGGGCACCTGGCCGAGCGCTTCCGGGCGCTGCACGCGCCGGGACCGCCTCGGGCGCGGAACCCGGGGCTGGCGCGGCTCCGGCAGGAATTCGCGGATGCCGCCTTCTACTGGGAGAAGGAGAAAGGGCTGCTGCTGGTGATGCAAGAGCTCATTCATCGCTCCCGCCGCTGCCCGGCGATTGACCGAATTCTTCAACCGCTCCTGCAAGAATGGAGAGGCGGGCTGGAGGCCATGCTGCGGGACGGAAGCGAGGAGGGGATCTTTCGGCCGGAGATTTCGTCTGCGGAGGGAGCGGCGCTTCTGATGACGGCGATGATGGGCCTCTTGGGATCGCCGCATCTTTTCGGCATCGTCTTTCGGGCGCTCGAGCGAGCGCTCGTGAAGCCCGAACTCTTAGAGCAAAACGAGGACCGGAAAGATGGCGGCTCTCATCGTTCTTAGCGGCCATTTCTCACAAATTTCGTAGCCGAGGCGCCGCAAATGGGCTTGGGTGCGAGGCGGGCGCAGGTTTTCCACCGGAGCTGTATGAAGACATACTGCGAGGATGGAAAACCAAGCGGGAGCGAAGCAGACGAGCCCGTTTTGCAAGCCGTAGGAGAAAGCTTGTGAGAAATGGCCGCTAGATGTTGGGGTTCGCATGATTACCTTCTAGCAAATCGCCGTCCGTTGCTGATCGGGCGTGCGGTGCTTCGGGAGGTTGTGGCAAGCTGGAAAGCCGAGGTAAAGATATGAGAATCACCCTGCACAAAAATGCGACGACTACGCCGGCGATCCGCACGGCGATTCTGGCGGGCGAAGGGCAGCGATTACGAGTTGGCGAGGCAGTTTCGCGTGACTCGGGAGACGATTCGTCGGTGGCGGAAGCGGGATTTTGTCGAGGATGCCAGCCACACCCCGCATCATCTTCCGACGACACTCAATCCGGGACAGGAAGAGCTGGTGATCTACTTGCGCACGCAGCTCCGGCTGCCGCTGGACGATCTGCTGGCCGTCATCCGCGAATTTATCGAACCCTCCATGACCCGCTCGGCCTTGGGCCGGCTCCTGCGGCGCCGAGGCCACTGCCGGCTGCCTCAACCGGAAAAACCGGCCAATCCCACTCAACCCTTTAAAGTTTAGCTGCCGGGCTACTTTCATGTGGACCTCAAATACCTGCCCCAGATGGCCGACGAGACGTCTCGCCGTTATGTCTTCGTCGCCAAGGACCCGAGCCACCCGTTGGGTCTTCTTGGCGGTCAAGCGTGCAAAGACCCCAGCGGCCGCCCGCAGCTTTCTCCAGGCGCTGGCCAAGGCGGCACCCGTGAAAATCCGAACCATCCTCACCGATAACGGCAAGGAGTTCACCGATCGGGTCTTCGGCCAAGCAGCCAAGGATGCTACCGGAGCCCATGAGTTCGACGCGCTCTGCCAAGCATTGGGAATCGAGCACCGCCTGACCAAGCCAAAGTCGCCTCGCACCAATGGCATGGTGGAGCGCTTCAACGGAAGACTGGCGCAGATCCTCCGTACTCATCACTTCCAAAGCTCCCTCGACCTGAAAACCACGCTCCACCGCTACGCCTGGCTCTACAACGAACACCACCCTCAAAAATCGCTCAATCACCAAACCCCACTTCAGGCCCTAAAAACATGGCAACAATCCCATCCGCATCTCTTCCAAAAAGCAGTACGCAATCATGCGGGACCTGACAGCTAGCCTTCTACTCGGGTCGGCTCTCTCTCTTCCGTCGCGCGAGCGGCCGGAGCGGGAAGGAGATCGGGGTCCGCGCTCTTTCGCCCGGAAGCATTGAGCCCGTTGGGCAATGAGGCATCCGAGGCCGGTGCTTCCTCCAGCGTTGCGAACCCGCGGGGAAGGCCTCGGCGCAGGCCCGCCCGGAGAAAGGGATGAGCCGCCAGGTCGCCGGAGAGGCGGATCGCCTGCGCCCGCAGGAGGTCGCCGCAGCGTCCCGCGAAGGCTCCCAGGGTTTGCCCCAGGGATTCGAAGAGCGAGAAGAGCAGAAGGGCGTTGGATACCTCCGCCAGCTTGTAGCTCCAGAGGCTACGGAGGGTCGTTCTCGTGTCGAGGAGCCACTGCTCCTCTTCCTGGATGAGGGCATAGTCGATCTGGAGGCCGGAGAAAACGGAGGCGGCATCCCGAATGTCAGCTTCCTCGATCCCGAGAGCGACGCTGCAGAGAGAGAAAAAGAAGAAAAGGCTTTGATCCGTGCCGTTCGGAAGACCCGCGCCGACCGCCTCCACCGCTGCCCACATGTCCGGAAACTTCCGCCGGAACCGGGGCAGGAGCCGTGCCGCGTTTTCGTCGAGGGCTCCGATCGCTTCGAGGATCTTTCTGCCGCTGGTGGGGAGAGGGCGGAGGCGGAGCAGGGGCACCCGGGGAGAATCGGCAAAGGAGGCGAAAAGCCCGCTTTCCGGATCGAATCGGTCGAGCCGGAGCAGGAGAGGGGCCGAGGGAACGCTCATGGCGTCGGGACCCGCGTCTTGGCCTCGAGGATCTGGGAAAGGGAGAGGCAGGCCTTTTTCCGCACCTCGATCCCGAGCGAGCGGATTTCCCGCAGCACCGCGGCCAGGAACCGAGGAAAGGAGTTTTCCAGGGCCGACGAGAGGCCGAGCGCGGGTCCTCCGACCTCGGCAGGAACCATGCCGAGAAGGACCAGGTCGGGGACCGAACCGAGGAGCGTGGCTACCTTGAGGACATCGAGCAGATCGACTTCATGGGCGGTTCGGGCCATTCCCTCCCGCTTCCAGAGCGCTTCTCCGGGGAAGCGATAGATCGTGCCCGGCGGGTCGAGGCTGGCGACCGCATCGAGGACGATCAGCCCGCCGTGGCGCTCGAACTCGGAAACCAGATCGAGGCCGAGAACCCCGCCATCGAAGAAGCGGACTTCCGGCGCATAGGCGTAGTTGCTTTCCAGAATCCAGGCGGCGAGCACGCCGAGCCCCTCGTCGCGGAGGATCACGTTTCCCAAGCCGATGACGGCAAGGTCAGTCGGCGGCTGCACCCGGAAGCCGGCGCGCGATCTTTTCGCCGCCGAAGGCGATGGCGATATCGCCTTCGCGCCAGTAGACGGTCCGCCAGATCTCATAATAGACATGAAAGGCGATCCACGCGAGGATCAGGTACATCGTAAAGTGGTGGACCCAGCGGACTCCCATCCGGCCGCCGAAGGCCCAATAGGTCCAGTCCGTGCCGAGGTGGATGATCCAGGGCCACCAGGCGCCGATCGAGCTGAGGCCGCTTTCGAGGCCGTCGACGTAGAGTTGAAGGCCGGTGAATAGCTGAAAAAAGAGGAGGAGGTGGAGGAGCGTGAACCAGGCGGCGTTGAAGGTGTCGAGCTCGGCCGAATCGAAGCGCTTCCTCCGGTTGAAGGTGAAGAAGTTGGCCAGCACCTCGAGAAATTCCCGTCGATGTTCCTTCGTCGGCAGGAGCTTGCGGACGGGACGCTCGAATCGGCTCAGGAAATAGAGGTAGAAGGAGACGACGCAGAGGACATCGACCAGGATTGCGGCGTAGAGGTGGATCGCCCGATTCCATCCCATCACGAATTTTCGGACCGCCGGCTCGGCGATCATGGCCTGGTAGTACGGGCGGGCGATGTAGATGCCGGTGACGACCGCCGCAAAAACCGCAAGAAAGTTGACCCAGTGGAAGATCCGCCAGCTTACGGGCATCCGGAGCACCCGAACGAGATTTCCGCTTGCTTCTCCTTTCATCGACAGTTCCTCCGCCGTGTCTTCCGGTCTACAGCACTTGATAGGTACCCAAGTCTCTCCCGCGGAAGTCGACGATGTGGACCGAGCAGGCGAGGCAGGGGTCGAAGCTGTGAATGGTGCGAAGAATTTCCAACGGCTGGTCGGCATTGGCCAGGCGGGTGCCGATGAGCGCCTCCTCGTAGGCTCCCCTCCTGCCTTTGCGGTCGCGGGGAGAGGCATTCCAAGTGGTGGGGACCACCGCCTGGTAATTTTCGATCTTCCCATCCCGGATCTTGACCCAGTGGCCGAGCGCCCCGCGCGGGGCCTCGGACAAGCCGCAGCCTTGGGCGTCCCCGGAGACCTTTGCGAAATCAAACGGGGTCCAGGTCGAGAGATCTCCGGCCGCCGTGTTCTTGGCGAGCTCTCCCGCCCAGCCGGCCATTGCGTCGGCGATCAGGTCGGCTTCGATCGCCCGAGCCGCCGTCCGGCCGAGGGTGCTGAAGAGGACGGTGGCCGGCAGACCCGCGCGCTGGAGCACCCCGTCGACCGCCGCTCGGATTCGGGCATCGCCCCGGGCGTAGCCGACGATCAGGCGCGCCAAGGGGCCGGTCTCCACCCGGTGCCCGTCGTAGGTCGGCGCCTTGATCCAGCTGTACTTGCCTTCGGTGTCCAAATAAGCGATGTCCCCCTCTTTCCGCAGCCCGGTGAAGGACGGATCGGTGACTCCCACATAGGGATGGAGGCCGTCGCCGCCCCGATACCAGGAGTGGAGAACGTCCTCGGTCACCTTGCCGGGATCGAAATCGTAGGCCTTGGACAGATCTCCATCCAGGACCATCCCGCTCGGGAAGAGGGTCTTTCCGCGACCCGGACCGTCGTTGTCCATGTCGAAGAAGCCGTAAGCCAAGTAGGACTTGAGGCCCGACCCGATGCCGGAAAGGCCCTCCTCGCGGTAGGCATGGGCGGCCATCAGGATGTCGGGCAGGTAGGCTTGCCGGATGAACCGGTGCTGCTCCTCAAGCAGGCTTTGGAAGAGGGAGATCCGGCTCGGGTTCTCGATGTCCTGGACGCAGGTGACCCCGCCCACGACGATCGACTGGGGGTGGGGGTTCTTTCCCCCGAAGATCGCCATCATCTTGGCCGCGCCCCGCTGCATCGCCAGCGCATCGAGATAGTGGGAAACGGCGACCAAGTTTTCCTCGGCGGAGAAGCGGTAGCTCGGGTTTCCCCAGTAGCCGCCGGCGAAGATCCCGAGGCGGCCCTGAGCAGCAAAGCCTCCGAGCCGCTGCTGGACCTTCCGGAAGTGCTCGACGCTTGCGTTCCATGGGGTGTCCGTAAATTGGTAGGCGACATCGACCGCCTTACGCGGGTCGGCCTTGAGCGCCGAGAGGACGTCGACCCAGTCGAGCGCATGGAGATGGTAGAAGTGGACCGAGTGATCGTGAAGGTAGAGAGAGCCTGCGATCAGGTTGCGGACGAGCCGCGCGTTATTCGGGATGCGGATTCCGAAGGCGTCCTCGACCGCTCGGATGGAGGTCCAGTAATGGGCTCCGGTGCAGACTCCGCAGATCCGCATCGCCAGAAGGCCGGCGTCGCGCGGATCGCGTCCCTTGAGGATCGTTTCGATCCCCCGGAACATCGTTCCGGAGGCATAGGCGTCCCGGATCGTGTTCTGGTCATCCAACACTGCTTCGATCCGGAGGTGACCCTCGATCCGGGTGATCGGGTCGACGACGATGCGCCTGCTCATGGCCGCTCCTTGTCGGGACGCGCTCCGCCGCCCGGCTCCTCCGATTTCTTTCCGTACTTGGCGCTGAGGAAGGCATGGATCGCGATTCCTGCGGCGGCGGCGGTCAGGAGGCCGACGCCGAGAATGTCGACGCTCTTCTCGATTCCGAGGTTCCAGAGGCCCGGAACGGGAATATTCGCTCCCGCCATGGGGCGCTCATAAGCATACTTGTCCCAAAAGCCGGGTTCCGAGCAGCCGATGCATCCCCGGCCGACGCCGATCGGCCAGTTGGTTCCGTCGTTGTAGCGGATAATCGAGCAGTTGTTGAAGGTCATGGGGCCCTTGCAGCCCATCTTGTAGAGGCAGAAGTTGTTGCGGGCTCCCTCGTCCCCCCAGCTTTCGACGTACTCCCCCGCGTCGAAATGGGCGCGGCGCTCGCAGTTGTCGTGGATCCGATAGCCGAAGGCGAACTTCGGCCGGAGCAGATAATCGAGCTCGGGAAGCGTGCCGGTCAGCACGTAGTGAAGGATGACTCCGACCAAGTTGGCAGGGTTCATCGGGCAGGCCGGAATGTTGACGATCGGCTTCCCCTTGACCACATCCCAGACGCCGACGGCCTTGGTCGGATTGGGATAGGCGGCGGGAATTCCGCCGAAAGAGGCACAGCTCCCCACGGCGATGACGGCCAGGGCGTCGCGGGAGAGGCGCTTAAGGTTCTCAAGGAAGAGCTCTCCCCGCGGCCCGTTCCACCCGAAGCCCGCTTCGGTGGGGATCGAGCCTTCGACGATCAGGATGTACTTCCCCCGGAAGGTCTCCACCGCGTCCGCGAGCTGCGCTTCCGCCTGAAAGCCCGCGGGGGCCATCAGGGTCTCGTTGTACTCGAGGGAGATCACGTCGAGGAGCAGCTCGTCGATCGTGGGACCGTCCGCACGCAGGATCGCCTCCGAGTTGCCCGCGCAATCCTGGTATTCGACCCAGATCACCGGCACCCGGTTCATTACCGCCGCCGCGCGGGCCACGAGCTTCTCGAAGCTCCCGGGCAGGAAGAGCAGGGCGGTCGTCGCCGAAGCCCACTTGAGAAAATCCCGGCGGCTCATCCCCTGCGAGCGCAGGAGGGAGGGCAGGTTCACCTCGCGGAGCGGCTTGGCCGCCTCGAGATCCCGGAGACGCTCTTCGCAGCGCCGGCGAAGCGCTTCGTACTCCCGCTCGTTCCTGGCCCCGATGCCCGCCGCCCCCTTTCCGAAGGCTTTCATGAAAGTCCCATCCGCACCGCTTGCATGCCGAGGTTATTGCTATGATGACAACTAAGGCAACAAAAAAAGAGAACGGCGCCGATATGTTTCGTCTCGGCTTCATTTCGCAACCGTTTCGCGGCCGGAGCGAACCGGTCTGTTTTTCCAGGGTCAGCCGCTTTCGCCGTTCGGGATGCGGGCGTCCTGCTCCTGCGCACGAAACGGCGGAGCAGCAATGCGGGCGCAGCAACCCGGGGCGTTATAAGGCCCAGCCGGTGGAGCGGGCCTCCGTCCGGCTGTCCGCATCATGGAATCCGGTCGGCGCCCGGGCCGGGCGGAAAGGGGAGCGGAATGAGGCAGCTTTTGGTCGGCGAGATCGGCGGCAAGCGGAATCACCGCCGCCCGATTGTCGTCACCAGCCTGAGGATGGGGAGCCGGAAGCTCCTCTTCCCGGCGGAGGGCCGAATGGTGGACGCGTCGGACGCATCGGTCGAAGAGGTGGGTGGCAGCAAAAGACGAACAAAGATATAGGGCTCATATATGTTTGATAGGGAAGCTGCAGTAAGCTTCCACAAACGATCCAAGGCGGATCGAAGAACAGGAGTCGGAGTTACGAGCAAGGCGGTTACATCGGTCGGCCGCGACCAACCGCAGTTCCCTTCCGAGTCCGCCGTCGATCGCGCCGGGATCAGAGTCGACCGACCGCCCGGCGGTGTCGCAGAAAGGGATGCCGAAGACCGTCGATGGTCGCGACCTTACAAAGAGCTTGCTGTCGTGACCGATGCTCAGCGTGCCGATACCGGCCTCGGCGGTGCACCCATCGGGCGTCCGACAATAGGCGATATCCAGTCTGCGGAACCGTCTCGAGCATCCGGAGAAAGAGGTCGCTCTCGCCGGCCGATCGGATCGAACCGGCGACCGAGGAGCCTCGTTATGTCGACACGCAGCAAACCATCCGACGCCGACGTCGTCGATAGGTGTCAGGTCCCGCATGATTATAGTGGACCCCGATTTTGAGACAGGGATTTAAGCTGCCATCTTGGGAGGGTGATGGCATGAGCGAAGGCAGGAAGCGCAAGGCACATAGCGCGGAGTTCAAGGCGAAGGTGGGAATGGAAGCGATCCGGGGGTTGAAGACGCTCAACGAGATTGGGCAGCAGTACGGGGTGCATCCAGTCGTGGTCGGGCATTGGAAGAAAGAGCTCCTGGAGCGGGCGGCGACGATTTTTGAAGGGAAGCGAGGGCCGAAGCCGGCTGCGCATGCGGATGAAGATCGGCTGTATGGGGAGATTGGTCGGCTGAAGATGGAGCTGGACTGGCTTAAAAAAAAGTCCGGACTATGAGCAGCGAGGCACGGATAGGCTGGATAGAGCGAGAGGCGGAACTGGCGGTGGTGCGGCAATGCGAACTGGCAGGGGTGGCGCGGGCTACGTTCTACGGGCGGGGGGCGTCTGGCGAGCAAAGCGAGGAGGATTTGCTGCTGTGCCGGCTGATGGATGAGGAATACACGCGGCGGCCGTTTTACGGCAGCCGGCGGATGGTGGTTTTCTGGGGCGACTGGGATATGTTGCAAACCGCAAGCGGGTGCAGCGGTTGATGCGCCATATGGGGTTGGCTGGGATGGCGCCGGGGCCTTCGACGAGCGTGGGACATCCCGAGCAGGCTGTTTATCCCTACCTGCTGCGCGGCGTGGAGGTCAGCCGGCCCGATCAGGTTTGGAGCTCCGACATTACGTACATTCAACTCCTGCGAGGTTTTGTTTATCTGGTGGCGATCATCGACTGGTACTCGCGGCGGGTACTGGGCTGGCGGATCAGCAACAGCCTGGACAGCTCGTTCTGCGTCGACTGCCTGGAGGATGCGCTGGCTCTGTACGGGAAGCCGGAGATCTTCAATAGCGATCAGGGCTCCCAGTTCACCAGCGCTACGTTCACGGGCATGCTCAAGGGCGCAGGCATTGCGATTAGCATGGATGGACGGGGTCGAGCGTTGGACAATATTTTTGTCGAACGGCTCTGGCGCAGCCTCAAGCATGAGGATGTGTATCTGAAGGGGTACGGCACGGTGGCCGAGTTGACGCTCGGGCTGGAGGAGTATTTTGCCTTCTACAACGGCGAGCGTCCGCACCAGTCGCTGGGCTACCGAACACCGAACGCCGTTTATGCGGATGGCAATGGAGGAGGGGCCAGCATCCCGGATCATTTCGGCGGAACGCGGGGAGAACGCCCTGCTCCGCTACGCTGCGCAGGGGATTCTCCCCGCGCAACAACAGGGCAGCGCTGTTCCGCTGCGACTGAAGGAATAGATGCAGCTTAAATTCAGAGGAAATCTGTCTTGCCATCGGGGTCCACTGAAAATCCCGCTTCCACCCGTCGCGAAAAATGCGCTGTAAACGCAAAAGTCTCTTGGCTACACTCTGTCATGGAAGGCCGTTTCTTTTTTCTGGTTGTAGTAACGTGTCGTTAACGCACTTATACCAGGGAAAGACGGCCTTTCCTATGCCCTTTTGCCGGCTTTTTGCCTTCCGCTATGCCCGCTATTGGTGAGATATCGGGGTTTTCGACCATCGGGCGAAGCTGCTTGACCTTTTGCTCCGCGATCTTCCCCTGCTCGGATTGGGGGTTCTGGCGGATCACATCGCTGTAGTAGATGAAGGCGGCCTTGTAGTTGCGGGTCTTCTCGTAAAAGGAGGCGATGCTGAAGCTTCCGAGAGTGGACCGCTTCTTGAGCAGCTCGAGATGCTCCCGGGCGGCGGCCACCTTGTCTCCCAAGGGGTAACGGATGATGTAATCTTCGAAGGCTTCCACCGCCTTTTCCCCGGCGCTCTGGTCGTAGGCTGTCGCCAAGGCCGACAGGTACCAAGTGTAGCCCAGCTGGTACTGCGCGTCGTCGGCCAGCTCCGAGTTCGGATACTTATCGAGAATCCGGCTGTAGGCCGCGATCGCCTCGCTGTACTTCTTCTCCTTGGTCCGCGCCAAGCCCAATTGAAACTCCGCGATCGGAGCCAGCCGGCCGTAGGGAGCCGCACGGATGATCGACTCGAAAATATCGACGGCGATCTTCATCGATGGACCGAACGGCACGCCCATCACCCGCTGGGGTTCTCCCGCCAGGTAGAGGTTGCCGATCGCCAGCTTCCGCTCGAGCGCCTGCTCGAAGAAGGAACTCGCCGGATATTTCTGGATCATCTTGTCGTAAGCCTTATTGGCCTTGAGGAAATCCCCCCGCTTTTCCAGGCATTCGGCGATCCGGAACTGCGCCTCCGGGGCGAAGAAGGAATAGGGCCAGCGGCGCACGAGCACCATGAACGCGCGCATGGCGTTGTCGTAGTCCTTCGCATCCAGAAATTTCTTGCCGAGCGCCAGCTGATCGCGCGAGCTCGACGCCGAGAGGCCGGCTCCCGTGCTTTCGTCGGTCCAGCCCTCTCCGGGCCTCCAGACGAGCGGAGCATAGAGCCGCGCGGGCAGGAGCGCGATCAGAAGCAGAGGCAAGAGGAGCCGCCGAATAAGCACCGTGACCCGCTAGGTTAGCCGCTCGGCCTCTACTGGTCAAGGGGTCGGCCGGGCATAGCGGCTCCCTGACGGAGCGGCGGCCGGCGGAGTGGGCGGGCTTGAGCCGGGCAGCGCTTGGCCCGGCCGAGGACGGAAAGCGCATGATCGCAAGCCTGGAGCCGGAGCGGATTGCGAGCACCCTCGGGCCAGGTGCCAAATCTTTCTTCGCCTTGCCTTTCGCGGAGAGCGACGCTCCGGACGCCCGTTTTGCCCGGGAGCCGCCGGCGCCCGCGACGGCTGAAATCGGGCCCGGTAGTGTCGATGGCAAATTCCAGGCGCTGCGCACCAACGGTCTGGGGCTCCGCCGGACACACGGGCCTGGCGAGGAGAAGGCCGTGCCGCGAGCAATAAGCCGCCGCCGTAGACGGCGTCCGCCGTATCGCGGAGTCCGGCGCGGATATGCGGGGCGCAGTGCGTTGCCGCAAAGGTCCGGGCGCGACCGGTTGCCTGCGCCGCCCGGAAAGAGCGCGACCGCAACGGGACGCGCCGCCGTGAGGAAGTCGTATCGAGCTTGTTGGACAAACCTGGAACGCTTGTTTATGGATTGCATCATCCTTGTAACAGCAGGAGAGAGTTGACGCGCGGCGGCCGAGCCGCCCCGGACCGGCCGCGAAGTCGGTTGCTGTCGCGCCGCCGGCGCATGGATCGGTCAGATCTTCTCGATCGGATGCTTCGATGCGGCTGACGACATTTTCCGATTACGCGCTCCGGGTGCTGATGCATGCCTCCGCCGAAGGCCAGCGTCTTTATTACCATCGAGGAGACGGCGAAGGCCTACAACGTTTCGCGCGCCCATCTGATGAAGGTGGTCAACATCCTGACGCGGTTGGGCTACCTCAAAGGCGTGCGCGGACGTTCCGGCGGTTTCACCCTGGCAAAGCCGCCCGGGGCCATCCATCTCGGCGCCGTCATACGCGCGACCGAGCCGGACTTTGCCTTGGTCGAATGCTTCGCCGCCGGCAATCGGTGCGTCATCACCAAGCGCTGCCGCCTGCCCGAGGTGCTGAATGAAGCGCTCAACAACTTTGTTCGCACGCTGGATCGGTATACTCTGGCCGATCTCATGCTCGAGAGGCGGGATTTTATCCCGCCGAAAGGGCCGATCGAGGAGAAGCGCGGACCCGATTTTTCGGTGACGGACGGGAAGAAGTAGCCTCCGGCGCTCTGTGCAGCGATCGGGAACCGGGCGAGGGACGCGGGGTCTGTTCGCGCGGTCGGGCAAAGAGAAAGAGCCGACCCTTGGGGAGGCGCGCTTCCATGCCGGCGGGGATCTCGGCGGCGGATCAGGCCGCAGGCGGTCGGTCCGGCGCGAGTCGGAGCGGGCGGATCGGCGGAAGGAGGAGCCACCCGAGCCACCTCTACGGCGAACCCTTCGGCGGACTCCTCGATCCCTGCCGGACGCCGGAAAGCGAGCCGGCGCGCCTCCGGACCGGAAGGCCCTGCGGACGGCGGGGCGGCCTTCTGCGCCTTCCGGGCGCCCTTCCGGAAATGCCGTTTTCCGCGAGCCGTTGACGGTGCAAAGCCGCCTCGCTCCGCCATTTCTTACAAATTTCGCAGCCGCGAAGCCGGAAATGGGTTCAGGCGTTTTTTCTGCTGACGCCGGCCGAAATCGGAGCGAAGATGTGCTGAGAATTGCTGGGCGAAGACGGCTTTCCCGGCGAATCGAGACGGCTGTCGATGCACGAGCTCTCTCTCTGCCGGTCGATCCTCGGGATTCTCCAAGAGCAGGCCGAGCGCCACCGCTACCGGAGGGTCCTCCGGGTGGAGGTCCGCGTGGGGCCGCGGGCGATGGTGGAGCCGGAGGCGATGATCTTCTCCTTCGGGGTCGCCGCGCGCGGAACCTTGGCCGAGGGAGCGCTTCTCGAGATCCATCCGGTTGCGGCCCGGGCGGTCTGCCTTGATTGCGGATGCGAGGGCCGGGTGGCGAAGCTTGCGCAACCCTGCCGGCAGTGCGGAAGCTATCGATTGTTGGTTAAGGAGGACATCGGGCTCCGCCTGGGGGAGATCGTGGTGGATTGAACCGGCGGTGCTTGCGGCGGCGGGAAGAAAGGGAAAACCATGTGTGCGACTTGCGGATGCGGCGGCGAAGGACACAAGCACGGATTCCCCCACGGACACGACCATCCCCATGAGTCGTCGGAGGGACGGAGGATCGATCTGGAGGCCGACCTGCTCGAGGCCAATGCGGCCTTCGCCCGCCGGAACCGGGAAGTCTTCCGCCGCGGCGGCATCTTCGCGGTCAACCTGATCTCGAGCCCCGGCTCCGGCAAGACGACCCTGCTCGCCCGGACGCTCGAGGCGCTTCGGGGGAGGATTCCCATGGCGGTCATCGAAGGCGATCAGCAGAGCGATCTCGACGCGGAGCGGATCCGCGCGACGGGTGTTCCCGCCCTGCAGATTCAGACCGGCAGGAGCTGTCACCTCGACGCCCACGCGGTGAGCCACGCGCTCGAAGAGCTGCCGCTGCCGTTCCGGGGGATTCTCTGGATCGAGAACGTCGGCAACCTGATTTGTCCCGCGCTCTTCGACCTGGGAGAAGGCAAGCGGGTGGTGATTCTTTCGGTCACCGAAGGGGAGGACAAGCCGCGGAAATATCCCGAGGCCTTTCACGGAGCCGATCTCCTGCTTCTTTCGAAGGCGGATCTCCTCCCCTACGTCAGTTTCTCCGTAAAAGAATGCACCGAGTTCGCCCACCGGCTGCGGCCGGGCCTCGACTCGCTCCTCCTTTCCGCTAAGACGGGAGAGGGGATGGAGGAATGGCTCCGCTGGGTGGAGGATGGGTGGCTTCGCGAGAAGGCGTTTTATCAGGCGGAGGAGGCGGCGGAGTAGGCGGGGGGGAGAGTGGACTTCTTGCTTGCAGCCGCTTTCGGGGCGGGGCTTCTTGCCGGGATCGTGCATGCGCTCACCGGGCCGGATCATTTGGCGGCGATCGCTCCTCTTTCGCTCGAGAGGCGTAGCGGCGCCTGGCGGATCGGGCTTTCCTGGGGGCTCGGGCACAGCGGCGGGGTCTGGGTCTTGAGCGTGCTCGCCTTGGGGCTGCGCGGCGCCGTCCCCACCGCGGTCCTCTCGCACTGGGGGGAGCGGCTCGTGGGAGCGGTGCTGGTGGCCATCGGCGTCTGGTCCTGCCGGCGCGCTCTCCGGAGCCGGATCGCTCTCCCCCTCTCCGCCCCGGGCGACTCCTTTTCTTTCCGCGCGGAGGCGGATCGGGCGGGCCGGACCCACCGCCATCCCGCCCCGCTCGGGATCGGGCTCCTTCACGGAGTGGCGGGAAGCCACCATTTCCTGGCCGCCCTTCCGGTGCTCGCCCTTCCGAACGGGGCGGCGGCTGCCGGATACATCGGCGGCTTCGGACTGGGGGCGATCCTTGGCATGGCCTTCTTTTCCTGGGTCCTGGGGAAATGGGTTTCCCGGCCGATCACGCCCGGAAGCCGGGGCTTTCGGGCCGCCCGCCTGGCGACCGGCGGGTTTGCAATCGGAATCGGGGTCTTCTGGCTCTGGACGGGAGGGATGTAGGGTGGGCCGGAGGGTGGAGGCGCGGCGGATCCACCTGGAGGGAAAGGTGCAGGGGTGGGGTTCCGGCCCTTTGTTTACCGGCTGGCGCGTGCGTCGGGGCTGGCCGGCTGGGTGACCAACGGTGCCGACGGGGTCCACATCCAGGTGGAGGGGGAGGCGGAGGCGCTGGAGCGCTTCTGCGCGGCCCTGGTCCGGGACTATCCCCCCATCGCGTCGGTGACCGGCGTGGAGATCCGGGAGGTGTCGCCCGAGGCGAGCTCCGCCTTCGCGGTGCGGGAGAGCCGGCAAGGGGGCAGGGCGACGGTCCTGCTGCTTCCCGATCTCGACCTCTGCGAGCGTTGCCGGCGGGAGATGTCCGATCCCGAGAACCGCCGGTTTCGCTATCCCTTTATCACCTGCACCGATTGCGGTCCGCGCTACTCGATCATTCGCGCTCTCCCCTACGATCGCGAGCGGACCACGATGGACCGCTTCCGGATGTGCCCGGAATGCGCCCGTGAATACGGCGACCCCGCCGATCGGCGCTTCTACTCCCAAACCAATTCCTGCCCCGCCTGCGGGGTGAGGGTCACGCTGCTCGACCCGCAAGGACGGGTTGCGGCTTCCGGGAGCGGGGCGATCGAGGGAGCCGCCGACCGAATCGCTCGAGGCCAAATCGTCGCCCTCAAAGGAATCGGCGGATATCTCCTCCTGGTCGACGCGGAGAACGGGAAAGCCGTGGCCGAGCTGCGCCGGAGGAAGCACCGCCCGACCAAACCCCTGGCCCTGCTCTTCGCCGATCCCGACCGAATCCGGCAGGAGGTCCAACTTCGCCCGGAAGAAGAGCGGTGGCTGCTGCGCCGCGAGAAGCCGATCCTGATTCTGCAGCGGAGGAGTGGCCCGAGCCGGATCGCCCCCGGTGTCGCGCCGGGCGAGGATACCCTGGGGATCATGCTTCCCTCTGCACCGCTGCCCGCCCTGCTTCTCGACCGGCTCGGCGGCCCGGTCGTGGCGACGAGCGCCAATCTATCGGGATGCCCGATCTTGACGACCGAGGCGGAGATGCTCGGCCCGGCGGGCGGGGTCTCCGATGCGATCCTAAGCCACGACCGGGAAATCGCCACTCCGTTGGATGATTCGGTGGCCCGGCTTTCTCCTTTTTTCGGCCGTCCCATCCTCTTGCGCCGCGCCAGGGGATTCGCCCCGCTCTACCTGCCTCGGGGTTTCGCCGTCGATTCGGACGCGGCCGTTCTGGCGATGGGCGCGCAGCAGAAGGCGACCGTCTGCCTGGCGCATCAGGGGAACATCTATCTCTCTCAATACCTGGGGAATCTCGAGAGCTGGGAGGCCCAGGAGCATTTCCGCAGCGCGCTCGCCCATCTCCGGCGTCTTCTCTCCTTCGATCCGCAACGGATCGTGGTCGACCTCCACCCGGGATACGTCTCGAGCGAGGAGGGAGCGGCCATCGCCCGGGAACTGGGTCTCCCTTTGGAGAAGGTGCAGCACCACCGGGCCCATTTCTGGGCGGTGTTGGCGGAGAACTCCCTGCTCTGGGGACGGGAGCCGGTCCTGGGGGTTATCTGGGACGGGACCGGGCTCGGAGAGGACGGCGTGATTTGGGGAGGCGAGTTTTTTCTTTGGCGCGACGGCAGGATGGAGCGGGCGGCCCACTTCGAGGAGTTTCCGCTCCTTTTGGGCGAGAAGGCGATTCGGGAGCCGCGCCTTGCGGCGCTCGGCCTCTGGCGCTCCAGCGAAGCTATGGAAGGAGTGCTCGCCGCGAAGTTCCGTCCGGCCGAACGGTCCGTCTACCGTGATCTTCTGGAGCGGGGAAGCGCTTTGCGAACGACGAGCGTCGGCCGGCTCTTCGACGGGGTTGCGAGCCTCCTCGGCCTATGCGACCGGGCTTCCTATGAAGGAGAGGCGGCGGGGCGGCTCGAGACGCTGGCGGTCCGCCGCGCCCGATCGCTGGGAGGGATCAGGAAAGGGACGAAGCCCGGCACCCCCTATCCGCTGACGGTCTCCCCGGCGGGGACCGTGCGGCTGGAGGAGCTGCTGGCAGGGGTCGCCTGCGATCGGCAGCGCGGCGTGCCTCCGGAGGAGATCGCGTTCCGCTTCCATCTTTCCCTGGCCGAAGTTGCCGGGCGGGTCGCCGAGCGGACCGGCTGCCGGAGGATGGCGCTGGCCGGAGGGGTCTTCCAGAACGGGCTCCTGGTCGACCTGATCGACGCTTTGTGGGGCGATCGGTTTTCGGTCTATATTTGCCGGGAGCTTTCGCCGAACGACGAAAGCATCTCCTTCGGCCAGATGGTCGCTTCGGCCTGGGCGGCCGGCCGGCTTAGGGAGAGAAGCCCGACGTCTGCGGGCAGGGCGATGACGGGCGGAAAGGAAGGGGGCTAGCCGATGTGCTTGGCAATTCCTGGCGAACTGAAGGAGATCTATACCCCGTTTCCGGGCGGCTTCCGGATGGGAAAGGCGAGCTTCGGCGGGGTGGTCAAGGAGGTGAACCTCGAGCTCTTGCCGGAGGCGCGGGAGGGGGATTACGTCCTGGTCCATGTGGGGCTGGCGATCGCCCGGGTGGACGCGGAGGAAGCGGAAAAGACCTTCGCCCTGCTGCGGGAGATGGGAGAGGTTGAGGAGGTGGAAGAAGCAGCCCGGGCGCCGACAGACGGCGGAGACGACCGGGGGGGCCCGCCATGAAGCTGCTCTCCGAGTATCGGGATCCGGTGCTCGTCGGGCGGATCTTGGCCCGGATCGGCGAACGAGTCACCCGCCCTTGGCGGATCATGGAGGTCTGCGGCGGGCAGACGCACAACCTAGTCAAGTATGGGATCCTCTCGCTTCTGCCGAAGGAGATCACGCTCGTCCACGGACCGGGCTGCCCGGTCTGCGTCACTTCCCTTCGCCTGGTCGACCAAGCCGTGGAGCTCGCCGAGCGGGGGGTCGCCCTCTGCTCCTACGGGGACATGCTGCGGGTTCCCGGTTCGCGGAAGAGCCTGCGGGAAGCCAAGGCGTCCGGAGCGGATGTGCGCATGGTCTACTCTCCCTTGGAGGCCGTGCGGATGGCGCGGGAGAACCCTGCCAAGGAGTTTGTTTTCTTTGCGATCGGCTTCGAGACGACGGCTCCCGCCAACGGCCTTGCGGTCGTTCATGCGGCCCGGGAGGGCCTGCGCAACTTCTCGCTCCTTTCCGCCCATGTGCTCGTTCCGCCCGCGATGGAAGCGCTCTTGGCCGATCCCGACTGCCGGATCGACGGCTTCCTGGCCGCAGGCCACGTCTGCACCGTCATGGGATACGAGGAGTACGAGGAGCTGGCCGCGCGCCACCGGGTGCCGATCGTGGTCACGGGCTTCGAGCCGCTCGACCTGCTCGAGGGGATCCTCGAGCTGGTCGTCCTGTTGGAAGAGGGAAGGGCGACGGCGCAAAACGCCTATCGCCGGGTAGTCCGCCGGGAGGGGAATCCGGAGGCGCGGGCCCTGCTGGCGCGGGTGTTCGCCCGCGTCGATCGGGAGTGGAGGGGGATCGGCACGATCCCCGGGAGCGGGCTCGATCTACGCCCGGAGTGGAAGGCCTTCGACGCGCGCCTCAAGTTTGCGCTCGATTCCGGCGGAAGGGGGGCGGCAAGCGGCTGCCGGGCCGGGCTGATCCTCAAGGGGATTCTCAAGCCGCACCAGTGCCCGCTCTTCGGCAAGGAGTGCACCCCGATAACCCCCAAGGGGGCGCCCATGGTCTCCTCGGAGGGAGCCTGCGCCGCCTACTATCATTTCGCCGGGATCGGCTCGGGGGAGGGAGCCGGAAGCGCGGGCGGCGGCCAAACATGAATCCAGGCTTCTCCTGTCCGCTGCCGAAGCTCGACTTCTCCGAGATCCAGCTCGGCCACGGGAGCGGCGGGGTGTTGATGCAGAAGCTGCTCGAGCCCGTTTTCGGCTTGTTCGGCAGTCCTGAGCTTGCCGAAAGGCATGACGGGGCGGTGGTGGCCGCGGGGGGCCGCATCGCGATGACGACCGACAGCTTCGTCGTTTCTCCCCTCTTCTTCCCCGGAGGAGACATCGGCAGGCTCGCCGTCCACGGGACGGTCAACGACCTGGCGATGTGCGGCGCCCGGCCCCGTTATCTGGCCTTGGGATTGATCTTGGAGGAGGGGCTTCCGGTCGCGGACCTCTGGAAGGTTCTCTGCTCGATTCGGCAGGCCGCCGCCGAATGTTCGGTGGCGATCGTGACCGGCGACACGAAGGTCGTCGAAAGGGGCAAGGGCGACGGGATCTTTCTGCACACGACCGGAATAGGGGATCTCCACCCCCGCGCCGCGATCTCGGCCGGGAGAATCCGGGAAGGCGACCGGATCCTTCTCAACGGGCCGGTGGGCGACCATGGCGCGGCGATCCTCTCGGTGCGGGAAGGCCTCTCCTTCGAATCGACGATCGCGAGCGACACCGCTCCCTTGCACGATGCGGTTCTCCGGCTGCTCGACCGGTTCGGGCCGCAGATCCACTTCCTGCGCGATGCCACCCGGGGGGGGCTGGCCACCGTCCTGGCGGAGGCGGCCCAGCAGAGCCACCGGGGGATCGAGGTCGACGAGGCGTCGATTCCGGTGGAGGATCCGGTCGCCTCGGCCTGCGAGATCCTGGGAATCGATCCGCTCTACGTGGCTTGCGAAGGGCGGTTCGCCGCCGTGGTCGCCTCCGGGGTCGCGGAGGAGGCGGTTGCCGAGCTCAGGAGGAACGGGTGGCCGCAGGCCGCCGTCATCGGGCGAGTCGTCGGAGAGCATCCGGGCAAGGCGCTCCTGCGGAGCGCGATCGGCGGGCGGTGCCCGCTCCCGCTCCTGCCGGGCGAGCAGCTGCCGCGGATCTGCTAGCAGCCTGTCGGCCTTAGCCCCGATTTCTCACCAATGGCAGGCATAGCGGAAGGCAAAAAATCCGGCAAAAGGGCATAGGAAAGGCCGTCTTTCCCTGGTATAAGTGCGTTAACAACACGTTACTACAACCAGGAAAAAGAAACGGCCTTCCCTGACAGAGTGTAGCCAAGAGACTTTTGCGTTTACAGATCATTTTTCGCGACGGGTGGAAGCGGGATTTACCGCGGGTCGGATCTCCAGCGATGGGGGCGCAATTCTGTTGCGGGAAGCGGATCGGAAGATCGGTTTGTTAAGACGGTTAGAGGGTTGCTTCGTGGATCGACGCCATCCGAAACGCATTGTGCATCGGGTACGGGAGATGCTTGCCCAGCGCATTTTCGGGATTGCGATGGGCTACGAAGACCTCGACGACCATGAGCAGTTGCGGACCGATCCGCTGGTTGCTCTCCTGAGCGGGAAAAGCGATCTGGAAGAGGATCTGGCGGGCAAGAGCACGCTCAACCGGCTGGAACTGGTGGGTCGAAGCGAGCGCTACCACAAGATCGACTACTCGGCCGAAGCGATCGACCGTCTTCTGGTCGATCTCTACCTCCAATCGCATCCCCAGCCCCCTGAGGAGGTGGTGCTCGATCTGGATGCGACCGACATCCCCCTTTACGGACATCAGCCGGAGCGCTTCTTCCATGGTTACTACGACTCCTACTGCTATTTGCCGCTCTACATCTTTGCTGGCGATCAACTCCTTGGCGTCCGGCTTCGGCCATCGAACCAGGATGCGTCGGCGGGCTCCCTTACGGAGGTGAGCCGGATCGTGGAACAACTCCGTACCCGTTGGCCCGGAGTCCGGATCGTGCTCCGGGCCGATTCGGGCTTCTGCCGGGAAGAGATCATGGCTTGGTGCGAAGCCAATCAAGTCGACTACCTCTTCGGCTTGGCGCGCAACGAGCGCTTGTGCCGGACCATTCAGGGGTCGATGGAGCAAGCCCGTCGTCTGCACGAGTCGAGTGGCAAGTCGGCCCGCTTCTTTACCGAGTTTGCCTACCGCACCTTGAGCAGCTGGTCGAGGGAGCGCCGGGTGGTCGCCAAAGCCGAGTACCTGGAAGCGCTGCGACGGCTCGGTCTGCGAGGAACGGACTGGGCCGAGGCCCAGGTCGACACCCTACGGCTCAAGCTCTTTAAGATCGGCACGCTGGTCCGCGTCAGCGTCCGCCGCGTCTTCCTCTCGATGAGCAGCGCCTATCCTTGGAAGAGCCTCTTTACTCACCTCTTCCGAGTGCTGCGTTGTTGAGCAGGTATCAAAACCCCACCTCTTCTCCTTCCGCAAAGCCTACGATCGGGCGGAGCCTTGCTCCACAAGCGGCTTTTTGCGCTTTGCAGCGCTCGCCTTAAGGCAAATCGAATGAAAATCTCACTCGATCCTGGCGGCCGGAACGGCTCGCAAGCGACTCGACCAGCACCTTTCTCGCGCGAAAGCTCGCACTGGTGAGAAATGGCGGTGGAGGAGCTGCTGGAAGGGGTCGCCTGTGATCGGCGGACGGCGCCTGCTCCCGCTACTGCCGGGCGAGCAGCTGCCGCGTATCTGCTAGTCGACCATCGGGCGGCCGGCTTGGGAGCCCTCGGCGCGCGTTTCCGGAAGCGGCCGCTTGCCGGATGGGGGCCAGAGATTCTGCGGAGAGGAAAAGAGCGCGATCGACCGACCGATCACAAGGACGACCACCGCGACGCTCCAAATGAGCACGTTGACCCCGGAGATCTTTTCGTCGAAGAGCGAGAGCATCAGCTCGCGCAAGACGAAAGCGGCCGCCGCCTCCAAGAGCACGTGGAGCCGGATCCGATCGAATTGGAAGTACTCGACGAAGGCGCGCAAGAGCTCGAGGAGCACGACAAGCGAGAGCGTTCTGGCGACCAGGTTGCGGAAGCTCCAGGCCGGGGCGGCTCCCACCAGCGTCGGAGCGAGCTCCCCGATGCTCCGGACGATCTCGATCCCCAGTCCGACCAGCAGCAGGAGGATGATCAGGTTGAAGGCGGCGGCGACCGCGATCCGGAAGAAGCGGAGAAGGGCCTTCTGCAGGAGGCCCCGGCCGAATTCGCAGCGGACAAGAGCGGTTTCCGGGCGTTCCATGAAAGGGGGCTGTTCGGCGGGGCAGGAAAACCAATACGGATAACCACGGGGAGGTCAAGCAGTCTTGGAGGCCTGCGGCCGACCCGCCCTGGCGAGGGAGGGAGAGGTCGTCAGCCAGCCGAGCGCGGCCCATTCCCGGAACCAGTCCCGGTAGCGCTCGGGCGCGAGATCGGGAAACCGGGCGGCCGTCCGCCGGCAGGCTTGAAAAAGAGAGATTCCCTTGGCGAAGGAGCGGAGCAGGGAAAAGGCCTCGCGCGGGAGGAGCTTGTGGTAGACGGTCGATCCCTGCCGGTGGACGACGATCCGCCGGGCTTCGGGACGGAGCGGGGTGGACCGGAAGGTCTCCCCGGGCTCCGGCCGATCGACCGGATAGCGCAGATGGAGGAGGTTCAGGTGGGGCTGCAGGAAAAGCCGAATCTCCGGAGAGCTCAATTCCTCCTTTTGCGGAAGCGGGGCTTCCGGGGCATGAAAGGCGGCGATCTTCGCCCACTCGAATCGCGCGAGGTCGAGCACCAGCCGCGGCGGGAAAGGAGCCGCCCAGCCGGGCTCTTCGCGGAGGAAGCGGGGAAGCCGGGAACCGAGCTCCGGGAGCATGGGAGAAGTGGGAGGATAGCGGAGAAGGTAGGCTTGCGCGGTCCGGCGGAAGCGCTCGGCTCCCAGCAGGCCCGCCAGGCCCGGATAGTCCTCGGACAAAGCCGAGAGGAGCCGGATCCAGTATTGTCGGCGGTAGATCTCGATCCGGTCGACGGGGGCGAGCTTGCCGGAGGATCGGACGAGCTGCGCCGCAAAGCCGACCGAACCCTCGTCCGGGCCGGAAGGGCGGGTAATGCAGGAGAAGAGAAGCCGCTGGAGCTCCCGGAGCTCCTCGAGGCTATCCGCGCTTGGCATGGACCGGGGCGAGGGAGGCGAGGAAGCGGTCGGCTTTGCGGGCTTCACGGTGGACTTCTTCAAAAGAGGGGATCCGATCGTCCCATTCGAGGAGGGTAGGGGTCCGTCCGAACTTGGCGATCGCCCGGCCGTAGAGCCGCCAGACCGGATCGGCCACCGGCCGGTCGTGGGTGTCGAGGAGGAGGCCGGCCTGGCGGCTGTGGCCTCCGATATGGATCTGCGCCACGCGATCGGCCGGAACGTTGTCGAGGTAGGTGCCGGGATCGAAGCCATGGTTCCGGCTTGCGACATAAACGTTGTTCACGTCGAGCAGGATCCCGCAATCGGCCAGCTCCGAAACCTCCCGGAGGAATTCCCATTCGGTCATAGTGGACGCTTTGAGCTCCATGTAGCTGCTGATGTTCTCCACGGAGACGGGAACCTCGAGGAAGTCCGCGGCTTGGCGGATCTTGGCCGCGGTGTGCCGAGCCGCGGCCATCGTAAACGGCATGGGGAGAAGGTCGTGGCTATACCGCCCATCGACGCTTCCCCAGCAGAGATGGTCCGAGAGCCAGGGCGTCTTCGTCCGGCGCACCAACGCCTTGAGCTTTCGAAGATGGTCGCGGTCGAGCGGGCCGGCGGAGCCAAAGTAGAGGCCGACGCCGTGGAGGACCACCCGGTACTGCTCGAGGATCCGGTCGAGCACCGCCCGCTGCCTCCCGCCTTCGGCCAGAAAATTTTCGGAGAGCAGCTCGAACCAGTCGACTACCGGCTTCTCCCGTAGAATGTGATCGTAATGGGGAAGGCGCAGCCCGATACCGATGCCGTATCCAGAGAACGCGTTGAATCGATTGCTGGGCAAGGGAGCCGGTTTAGAGAGAAGAAAGGCAGGCGAGCCAACCCGCCTGCCTAGAAGTGCCGAAATATCGAGAGACGATCAGGCCGGACGCCTACTGCTGCCCGCCCTGCTCACCCTCTTTGCTCTTTTTCTTCTTCGACTTCTTCTCCTTCTTCTCCTTCTTGCTGCTGCACTGCCCGCAGCTTCCTTTTTCCGACGTCATCTGGGAGTGCGCGCTTCCCGATTCCGTAGTAAGATCCGCCCCGCTGGCGCGTAGGGACGATCCGGCGAGCAATCCGGCGAAGGCGGCAGCCGTCAGGAGTGCTACGCTACGATGCTTCATTTCGTTTTCCTCCTTGCATGCAAGTTTGGGTGGACGACTTCCGGGCGTTTGCTACCGCTCGGGGCCGTTCCACAGATTGCCTTTCTTTACGATCGAAGCGGACGGCTGGCAAGGTTAAATTCCGGCAATCCCGGACTTGTTTTCGCCCGGGGCGGGCCCGAACCGGTCCCGATCGAGACGACCGGCGGGCGGGAGAATCGAAGATGATCGCGTTGATTCAACGGGTACGCGAGGCGCGGGTGTTGGTAGCCGGGCGGCCGGTGGGCGCAATCGGAACGGGGATTCTCGGCCTGATCGCCGTCGAGCGCGGGGATGGGAAGGCCGCGGCCGAAAGGCTCCTGGAGCGGATGCTCGGCTACCGGATCTTTCCGGACGAGGCGGGGCGGATGGGCCGCTCTCTCCGCGAGGCCGGCGGCGGGCTGCTGCTGGTTCCTCAGTTCACGCTTGCGGCGGACACGCGAAAGGGGTGCCGCCCGAGCTTCTCGCCCGCCGCCGGCCCGGAGATCGGAAGGGAGCTCTTCGAGTATCTAGTCGATCGGGCGCGGGAGCGTCACGGAGAGGTCGCCAGCGGGATCTTCGGCGCCGACATGGACGTGGCGCTGGTCAACGCGGGGCCAGTCACCTTCTGGCTTCGGGCGGGAGGCGCTTCCGCGGACTGAGGGGGAGCTGGGGAATCCGAATTGTCCTTCGGCACCGGCTCGCCGATAATCGCCGCGTGAGCGTCCGGGTTTACGGGTGCAACCATGTCGCGATCGAGGTGGGAGAGCGAGAAGCCGCGATCGCCTTCTATCAGGATGTCTTCAGCCTGCGGCTGCTCGATCAAGGGGAGGGCGACGCGTTCTTCGCCCTGGGCGAGCACCAGTTCCTGGCTCTCTTCGTCGTTCCGGAGGTCCGGCCGGATCGGCAGCGCCACTTCGGAATTCTGGTCCGGGACGAGCGCCAGCTGGCGGAGGTGCGCGAGAAGATCACCCGGAAGTACGGGCTCTCGCTCATTCCGGGCTTCCGCTGCGATTTCCGGGACCCGTGGGGGAATCGGATCCAGGTCGTCGATCTTCATGACGAGTCGCTGGTCTGGCTATTGCCCTACCGGGAGGTGCAAAAGGAAGGGATCGTCTTCCGGACCGAGGAAAAAGAACCGGCCGGAGCCGCGGGCGGATCGCCCGCCTCTCCGGGCCTCCGGGCGGAGATCGCGCGCTTTGCGCTGACCGCCGACGCGGTTGTCCTCGGGCTCAACGGGGAAGAGCTCTCCGTGCTGCTGGTCGAGCGGAAAAATCCCCCCTATGCGGGCTGCTGGGCTCTCCCCGGAGGCTTCGTCGAGGCGGGAGAAGAGCCGCTTGCGGCGGCGGCTCGAGAACTCCGCGAGGAGGCGGGGCTGGCCGGTCTTGCGTTTTGGGAAGTAGGCGTTTTCGGGCGACCTGGGCGCGATCCGCGCGGGCCCGTCGTGAGCGTCGCTCATGCGGCCTGGGTCGAGCCCGGGTCGGTGCGCGCCGAGGCGGGAAGCGATGCGGCCGCGGTCCGCTGGTTTCCGGTCGCCGACCTCCCTGCTCTTGCCTTCGATCACCGGGAGATCATCCTGGCGGCTTGCCGCCGGCTGAAGGAGAAGCTGAGGTCTCCGGAGCCCGGGATCCGGACGGCCCCGGATCGAGATCTCCTGCTTCGGGCGTTGGGCCGGCTGGATGGTTAATCGCCATTTCTCACAAGCGTTCTCCTACGGCTTGCAAAACGGGCTCGTCTGCTTCGTTGGGGTGGGTTTTCCCTCCGCGCAGCATGCCTTCCTACAGCTTCGGGGGAAAACCTGCGCCCCGCCTTCGCGCCCAAGCCCATTTGCGGCGCCTCGGCTACGGAATTTAGAAACGGCGGTTAGGCCTTTCCTCCGAAGGAGACATAGTCGTCCAGATCGAGAAGATCGAACCAAGTGACGATGTCTTCCCGGAAGGGAGCGAGCTTGCGGGTTTTTTCGGCGAAGATCTCGTGCGATTCGGCATCTCCAGGGGCGCGGGCCTCCATGTAGGCGGACCAGGCGGCGATCTCCCAGGGAGCGCGCCGGCACGCGGCGTTTTCGGAGATCCACGCCAGCAGCTCGCCGTCTCCCTTCTCCTTCGCGATCTCGGCCAGAAGGGCATCCGCCGAAAGGCCCGCGAAGGCAAACCAGCGTTGGTCCAGAGGGCAGTTGTACCGATAGTCGCCCGCCTTGCCGGCAAGATGAGCCCGGCCTTTGTCGAGGAGGCGGGGGAGGCAGACGTACCCTCCCAACCGAACCCGCGGGCTGCGCGGCGGGCGCATGGTCAGATCGAGGACGGGGATGCTCATGGGCCGCAAAACAGACTGGTGCGGTTGCGTCTGCCGGCTATTTTATGGCGCAGACATCCGCGGAAAGGCAATCTCTTTGGCCGTGCTCGGGTCGATCGAGGTCGGCGCTCCGCCTTGCGCGGCCGGCTGAAAAAACAGGGCCTTGTGCTAATTCCTTTGCCAAAAGGAGGTGCTACGGACATACTCCCACCCAAAAAAAACGGCAGCTAGGGATGTCATTCTCTCCTACGGATCATCCAAGGGTCCTTCATCCGATGCACGTCCTTGCGGCCGAGCACGTCGGACGCCCTCGACCCTCTTTCCGCGGCAGGCGACGGGCTGTTGTTTCTTCCGTTCTCCTCCTTTTCGGGGCGGGACTCGATCTGCTCCCGCTTTCGGCTCGGGCCTGGGCGCTAAGCGGGAAGCAGACCGGTTTCCCTTCCTTCCCGGTCGCGGACCGGGTCCTGTCCGACGGCGCGGGCCTCCGAGACGTTGCGCTTCCCGCCGAGGAGTTGTCGGAAAGCCCTCTTCGCGAATCGGACATCGCCGGCGCTCGTCGCGAGCGGGACGGCGGCGATCGGGAACTTGCTTACTTCAAGCGGGCGATCGCGCTCGAAAAAGCGAACGAATGGAAGAGCCTGCTCGACCTCTCCCGCAAATGGAGCGAGGCCTATCCGAGCGAGGCGGCTGCTTGGTTTTTCCTCGGTCTCGCCGACGAGAAGCTGGGCAAGTATCACGAAGCGATCCGCGCCTACCGGGAAGCGATCCGAAGAAAGCAGGATTTTGCCAAGGCATGGTGTAACCTGGGAACCTGCTGTATGCGTATTTGGGGCGGTACGCGGAAGCGGCGGATGCCCTGAAGAAGGCCGTCCGGCAGCAGGAAGATTTCGGCAGAGCTTGGTCAGATTTGGGCGCGGTCTACGTAGAGCTCGGGCGCCATTCCGAAGCGGTTGCAGCCTTGGAAAAGGCGACGCGGCTCCGGCCCGACCTTCCGGAGGCGTGGTGCAATCTCGGGTGCGCCTACGGGGAATTGAAGCGATACGATGCGGCGATCGCGGCGTGCCGGACGGCCGTTCGACTCAAGCCCGACTATGTAGCAGCCTGGTATAATCTTGCGACCGTGTACAAGGAAGCGGGCCGCAAGGATAAAATGGCCGAGGCGAGCCGAAAGGTTCGCGAGCTGGATCCCGATGCGGGGAAAGAACTCGCCCGAAAGCTCGCGGCGCCTTAGGCGGCTAAGGCGCGGCTATCGCTTTTGTGGGAAACCCGAGCCGGCCCGGAGAGCGGGCGCTACGGGCGCTTCTTCGTTCCGTAGACCGTCTCCCGCAAGGTCTTCACACGGACCTTCCCTTTGGCCTTCGGCGGCGCCTCGCGCTCAACCGGTTCCGCCCCCATCGCCGGGAGGATCGAGAGCCGGTAGCCCTTGGTCGTCTTCAGAAGTGCCGCGCCTCGGCTCGCTGCGGGGCAGAAAAAGAAGAGAATCAGCGGGAGGGAAAGCGTCGGGATCTTGAAGGAGCAAATCCGTTTCATCGGCGGCGGCTTGCGTTGGAGAGAGGACGCTCTTCGAGGATTCCTGTCGGCATAAGCCTAGCGCTTGTAAGCCCAAAGGCAGGCGGAGAACAATGAGATTTCATCGGCAAGCGAGTTTTTCCGCAGCCGAGACCGGCGATCGGAGGAGCGTCCGCTCTTTTGCCATAGGCGCGGCGCCACCCGGCGCTCCGGATCCGCCGCTTTCCCCTTGACGAGGGACAAGGGATTTAGTTAAAAATTGCTAACCAAAGACCATTGCTTTTTGGTTTCCTACCAACTCCAACGCGGAAGACGGACAGGTATCTATGGCGGACACAGTCGCGGAACACCACGAGAAAGCGGCCATGCATCATGAGCGTGCAGCCGCCCATCACAAGAAGGCGGCGGAGCACCATCGCAAGGGAGAGCACGCCGAGTCCGGGCACCACGCGCACATCGCCCATGGGCATGCCCGACATGCCGAGCACCATGCCGAGGAGGCCGCGAAGGGCGAGGCGACGATGCACGACAAGGAGCCTTAAGGAAGGACTCCCGCGGTTTCCAACTCTCCGGAGGGGCGGCGCCGTCCCGTCCGGCATCGGTCGCCGGCGCTCCGCCGGAAAGGACGAGGATTCTCCTTCCGGCCCGATCGACCGGATACGCTCGCTCGGAGCCTTTGTTCCCGCGCCGAGCAGCGTTCCTTTTCCGCGCAGGCAAGGTCCGATAGGTCGGGCCGGCTCGCGTCTTCGAAGGGATCCGCCGAAGCCTTGAGGATCGCCCCGGTCGGCAGGTCTCACGGGCTTTCTCCTGCGGCCGGATTCTTAGGGGCTGCCAGCAGCTAAAAAATATATGGACACATAGCAAGTTTAATGGCAGTATGTCCGAGTGAAGTTGAGTGTCTGGGCCAAGCGGCAGGGCGTCTGCTACAAGACGGCTTGGCGGATGTGGAAGGAAGGGCGTTTGCCCGTCCCGGCCGAGCAGTTGCCGACCGGAACGGTGATCGTGCATGCGGAGCCCTCGCAACCCAATGGGGTCGCCCTTTACGCACGGGTATCCAGCTCCGATCAGAAAGCGGATCTGGACCGGCAATTGGCTCGGCTGACCGAGTTCGCGCTCAAGCAAACGGTTGCCGATCGTCAAGGCCGTCAAGGAGGTCGGCTCCGGAATGAACGGCCATCGGAAAGGCATGATCGGGCTCTTGCGTGATCCGAAGGTTGGCGTCATTCTGGTGGAGCATCGGGACCGGCTGATGCGCTTCGGCTTGGAGTACGTGGAAGCGGCTTCTGTACGCGCAGAGCCGATCGGTTCTAGTGGTCGATCCGGACGAGATGACCGACGATATCGTGCGCGACCTGCACGAGGTCATAGTTTCGATGTGTGCCAGGCTTTACGGGAAGCGATCCGCCCAGAACCGCGCCAAGAAGGCACTGGAAGCGATCCATGAGTAAGCTCCCGGTTGTCACCTACCAGACCCGTTTGCGGCTCACACCCGAGCAGTCGGCGTCGCTTGATGTCTATGCGGAACTCTACGGGCGGGCGCAGCGGACTCTTTTCGCCAAGATGCGGGCTGGCGCATCCATGAACGAGCTCAAGCGGTCGTTTCTGCGCCGGTTCGGCCTCACCGCCCGGCAGTTCAACGCCATTCGGGTCGAGCTCGAAGGCAAGATCGCCTCGATCCGGGAGAGGCGGCCCGAGTTGATCGAGGAGTTACAAGCACGAATCAAGAGAGGCCAGAAAGCAATCATCAGGCTTGAGAAGAAAGCGCCTGGATCGAACACCCTGCATCAGAAAAAGCGTCGGCTTGCCATCCTCCAGGCCAAACTCGCCTCTCTGAGCGCCGATCAGGAGTCCGGCCGGGTCCGGCTCTGCTTCGGTTCCCGACGCCTCTTCCGGAGGCAGTTTGCCCTGGAAGAGAACGGCTATGCGGACCATGCCGCATGGAAGAAGGATTGGCAGGCGGAGCGGAGCAGCCAGTTCTTTGTGCTCGGATCGAAGGACGAGACATCGGGCAACCAGTCCTGCCAAGCCACGGTCGCTCCGGACGGCAGCCTGCGGCTGCGGTTGCGGCTGCCGGACGGAACGGGGGAACCAAGCAAGCATCTGGTGATTGAGGGTGTTCGCTTCGCCTACGGCCAGGAAGCGATCCTCCAGACCCTCTCCGCCGGCCGGGTCGTGATCGCACAAACCAAGACGGTGAAGCTCGTCCGCAAGCGGGAGGGATCCGCCGTGAGCTACCGCTTCGTGCGGGATCGGAAAGGCTGGCGGGTGTTCGTGAGCGTCGAGGCGCAACCGGTTGCCCTGGTGACACGCCGCCTTGCCGGAGCGATCGGCGTTGACATTAACCCGGATCATCTTGCCTTGGCCGAAACGGATCGCTTCGGGAATCTCGTGGAAGTCCGCCGGATCGGATTGCATCTCTATGGGAAGAGCGAGGAGCAAGCGAAAGCCAGAATCGGCGATGCGTGCCGACAGATCGCCCGGGCCTGCGCCGAATCGGGCAAGCCGCTCGTGATCGAGCGATTGGATCTTCGCAAGCGGAGGGCCGAGCTGGAGGCGGTCGATCCCGTCCGGGCTCGCTCGCTCTCATCCTTCGCCTACGCCAAGACAATCGCGATGCTCAAGGCGGCTTCCTTTCGTGCCGGAGTCGAGGTGATCGAAGTCGACCCGGCCTACACTTCCGTGATTGGCGCGGTCAACCACGCGCGCCGTCATGGCATCGGTTCTCACCAGGGCGCGGCCTACGCCATCGCCCGGAGAGGATTGGGCCTATCCGAGCGCCCGTCCGTGCGGGAGGCCGTCGTGCCGACCCGCAATGGCGGCCACGTCACCTTCGCCCTACCCGCGAGGAATCGGACGAAGCATGTGTGGTCGTTCTGGTCGGACGTTCGGAAGGGGCTCAAAGCGGCGCATGCAGCGCATGCCCGGTCGGGAGGCAACCGCTTGCCTCCCGCGCCTCTGCTCCCGAAAGCGCGGGCATTGGGCGCTACCCGGACTTTGTCGGCGAAACCCCGGCACGCGAATCGTCGGCAACACTGTTCGGCCGACGTCGTGGACGATCTTCCCTGGTAGGGGAATGGTTGTCTATGGTTTTAGGAACGGCTTTCTGTCCCCGCCGGCATTCGATTACAATCCGAGCGATGGACGATCCTTCCTCCGCCCGTTTGGGCGGTCGACCGCGCGCGCATCTGCGGGAGGCGTCCGGATTTGCCCACGCGCCTCAGCCCATGACGGTCCACGGTCACGGCCACTCGCACGGGAGCATCGATCCGGCGATCGCTGCATCCGAACAGGGAGTCCGGGCGGTGCAATGGTCTTTTTGCGTGCTGCTGGTCACCGCCGCGGTGCAGTTCGGGATCGTCCTCCTCTCGGGCAGCGTAGCCCTCCTCGCCGATGCGATCCACAATATCGGGGACGCGGCGACCGCGCTTCCCCTCGTGGCCGCCTTCCGGCTGGCCCGGCGCAAGCCGACGCCGCGCTTCCCCTACGGGCTCGGCCGGGCGGAAGATCTGGCGGGCTTGGCGATTGTCGCCATCATCCTTTTGAGCGCGCTCGTTTCCGGCTACGAGGCGGCCCGGCGGCTCCTGCACCCTAAGCCGCTCGCGGGCGCCGGCTGGGTGGCCGCCGCCGGCGTGGCGGGTTTTCTCGGCAACGAGCTCGTCGCTCTCTACCGAATCCGTGTGGGGCGGCGGATCCAGAGCGCAGCCTTGATTGCGGACGGCTATCACGCCCGCACCGACGGGCTGACGAGCTTGGCTGTGGTGTTGGGCGCCATCGGTGCTGCGCTCGGATTTCCGGTTGCCGATCCGCTGATCGGCCTGGCGATCACCGCAGCCATCCTGGGCATCCTCTGGCAGGCGGCCGGCGTGGTGCTTTTGCGGATGCTCGACGGGGTCGAGCCGGAAGTGGTCGAGGCGATCCGCTACGCCGCCGACCATACCACGTCCGTGTGTCGGCTGCTTGACGTCCGGGCTCGCTGGATCGGCCATCGGCTGGCGGTCGAGCTCGACCTGGGGATGGACGGGAACCCCACTCTCCGGGAGGCCGAGCGGGTTTCCGCGGCCGTGGAGCGGGATCTGCGCGCCCATCTCCCGGCTCTCGGGTCCGCGAGGATCCGGGTCCGGCCGTGCGGCGACGGGTAGGGCGGCCCGCGAGGAAGGTCCCGGCAGCGGAAAAACCCTCTCGACAGGGCGGGCGGGAAGGCCGATTCTTGTCATGACACGGCGGACGCCCGTGCGTGTGCCCTGAAATGTGCTTCCTTGCGAAACCCGGGAAGGATGTTGTGCCCATGAATCATTTGCCTCCGACGGCGGGCCGGCGGCTCGTCCGGTTATCCGCATTATCCGCATTTCTTCTGCTGGGGAGCGCGACGATCCTTCCCGGAGAGGCGCCGAGCGCGCCGGAAACAGGATCGAAGGCCCTGCACGGGTATCACCACAGCTTTCACGACGTGGGGAAGTATGCCCGGCTCTTCGAGTCCAAGGAGAGAGACAAGTGGCAAAAGCCCGATCGGGTGATCGAGGCGCTCGCGCTCCGGCCCGGGGCATCCGTTGCGGATATCGGCGCCGGGACGGGCTATTTCACCCGGAGGTTTTCCCGGGCGGTCGGGGAGAGAGGGGTGGTTTACGCGATCGACTCCGAGCCCGCCATGGCCGACTACCTGCGCAAGGAAGTCGCGAAGAAAGGCCTCAAGAACGTAAGGGTCGAGCTGGTTCCGCCGGGCGACCCGGGCCTCAAGCCGCAATCGGTCGACCTGATCTTTTTCTGCGTCGTTCTCCACCACATCGACAACCGGATCGAATATCTCCGGAAGCTGGCGCCGGCTCTTCGTCCGGGGGGGAGAATCGCCCTGATCGACTTCAACCCGACCTCGCCCGTGGGACCGCCTCCGGCGCATCGGATCCTGGAGAAGGAAGCCGAGGATGAGTTCCGGCAAGCCGGCTACCGTCTTGTGGAGAAGCACGACTTCCTCCCGTATCAATACTTCCTCGAGTTTGTCCCCGAGCGGTAGGTAGGCTCTCCGAGAGGAGAATACGGCGAGGAAGGTCTCGACGGCTCCCGCGGAGATCGGAGGAAAGCTTCTTGCTTCCCGAGCGGTGTCGCGGCTCCGGCCGATGCTTCGCCCTATCCGCGCCGGCGCCGCCCGGTACCGCGGCCGAAGAAGCCGCTGATATCTACGCCGTAGGCGAAGAAGGCGATGGTTCCGGCGGTCAGGAAGCCTTGAATCCCGAGAAGCCAGAGCAGAATCTGGTTAAACCGCTCTTGTTCATACCCGAGAGCGTTATGGAAAATCCATGCGGCCAAGATCATCGTGGAGGTGACGGCGATGAGGAACCATTGATAGAGGCGGCCGCTTCGCAGGCGTCGCTCGATCGCCTCGGGGCTCGGCCGTTGCGCTTCGGCCGAAAGCCGCTCTTCGAGCCGCGACCGGAGCTTGCGCAGCAGGAGCCAGCCCGCTCCGGCGGCAAGCGCCCAGACGGCATTCCGCCACGGGAGAATCTGCGGTAGGGCATCCAGAGGTGCGTGACCCAGCGAAAGCCAGAGGGAAGCTCCGAACGGGAAGGCCGATGCGGTCGCGATCACAAGCAGAATCCAGCCGCCGAGAGCCATCAGGGCGGCGGCCGCTTTCACGCCGTTGCTCATCTTCCTTCTTGCAACCTTGCACACCCGCTCCTCTTTCTGCAAATCCGATCCGCCGGTTTCCCCCGCCATGGAATTCTTGTCTTGGGGATCTGGGAAGTGCTGGTATGCTGCTCGTAATGGTCAGTAATCCAAAATGGCCGTATTCCGACGGAGACGGAAACGAGACGAACTTTCGCCCCGTCTTGATTCTTATCCTTCTGATACTCTTCGTCATGGTCCTCACGTTCGGGTTTGTTCTGACGAATCGGTTCGGCGTCTTTTCCGCCGGCGACTGGTAGCCGGCGGCCGCCTCTCCACCGACAGCCGGCAACTAACCCCCAAACGAGACGAAGAATGGGCCCCGCGGCGACCACCGGAGGTGTCAACCGGAGCGGAAATCAGATCATGCTTCGACCGGTGCTGGAGTCGGCGCAGGCCCTTTGCGAATCCGAGCATCTCGCACCGCTCGCGCAGCGCCGAGAAAAGCGCCTTCGCTGGATCTCCACTTCGCGCTCTCTGCATCCGAGAACGCAGCAGAGCAAGCGGCGGGGAGCGCGGGAGCGGCAACAAGCGGCGAGTCGGCTCCGGCGGCGCGTTTATCCCCAGCAGAGGGGAGGGACGGGCGCACCCTCGGTCCAGACATGAACCGAGAGGGAAGGGAGGCGGGCTTCCTCCAGCCGGCTCCGGACGGTCTCCTCCACCAGTTCCGGCCGGTTGCAGTCCGCACTGAGATGGCCGAGGATAATCTCTTGGAGGCCGTGGCGTGCGAGTTCCGTGGCGATCTCCGCCGCGCTCTGGTTGGAAAGATGGCCATGGCGCGAGAGGATCCGCTGCTTGACCGACCAGGGCCGCCGGGAATCGGCCTGCAAGAGCCCCGGATCATGATTGGCTTCCAAGAGGAGCGCCCGGCAGCGGCTCATCTTTTCCCAGACCAAGCGCGTGGCGTAGCCTAGGTCGGTCAAGACACCGATCGTTCCGGCGGGATGGTGAAAGAGAAAGCCGACGGGATCCGCCGCATCGTGCGGAACCGGGAAGCTCTCGATCTCCATCCCGCCCAAGTCGAGCCGGACGGCGGTTTCCATGCGCCGCCAGTCGATCTTCGCTTGCCACCCGAGGGCAAGCCAGGTCAATTCGTTGCAATACAACGGCAGGGAGTGGCGTTGCAGAAAAACGCGCAAACCGCGGGCATGATCGGCATGCTCGTGCGTCAAGAAGACCCCCGAAAGACTCGAAGGCTCGACTCCGGCCGCCCGGAGGCGCTCTTCCAGACGGCGGCTGCTGAGCCCGGCATCGACCAGCCAACGGCGACTCCCCGCTTCCAGCAGTGCCGCGTTTCCGCTGCTCCCGCTGGCGAGGATCGTGAGCCGAAGCATGCTTTCCGGTTATCGGAAAGACGGGCGGGACGCCAGCCCAATCGAAGCCGATCACTCGCACGCCGCCGACTAGCAGCCTGTCGGCCTTAGCGGCTATTTCTGACAAATTTCGTAGCCGAGGCGCCGCAAATGGGCTTGGGTGCGAGGCGGGCGCAGGTTTTTCACCGGAGCTGTATGAAGACATATTGCGAGGATGGAAAACCAAGCGGGAGCGAAGCAGACGAGCCCGTTTTGCAAGCCGTAGGAGAAAGCTTGTGAGAAATGGCCGCTAGGATCGAACGGTCTCGGGGAGATCAGATGTCTTCACGCGATTCTTAGGGTAACCCGTTGGCATAGAGCAAACAATCCGTTGCTGACCGAACTCCGGATCGGGTAGCATCGCCCCATGCGTCCGGCGCTCCTTGCATCGGTCCTCCTGCTCGCGGTCGCTTGCTCGGCGGTCGCCGAGCCGCCGATCCTGCCCGATCCCCAGCTGACCCCGGGGGATACCTTTCCGGTGAGCCGATCCGACGTTTGCACCCCGGGCTACGCCAAGAAGGTCCGGGATGTCCCGTGGGAGGAGAAACGCGAGGTGCTCCGCCGCTACGGAATTCCCCTGGCGGACCGGCGGGATTATGAGATCGATCATTTGATCCCGCTCTCGCTGGGTGGCTCCAACTCGATTCGGAATCTCTGGCCGCAGTCCCGGAAGACCCAGCCGTGGAATGCCCGGAAGAAAGACTTCTTGGAAGACCGGCTCCACAAGCTTGTCTGCTCCGGAAAGGTCGACTTGGCGGAAGCCCAGAAGGCGATCGCGACCGACTGGATCGAAGCCTACCGGAAATACATCGGCGAGGACGGCGGACGGCCGAAAAAGGAGGATAGGGCGGCCCGGTCATCGGCAACGCCACCCGGCAGAGGGGCCCGGGTCTGGGTGAACACGCGCTCCGGGACCTACTGGAAGGCCGGTTCCTCCTTTTACGGCAAGACCAAGCGCGGGCACTATATGACCGAGGAGGAGGCTAAGGCGAAGGGCTTCCATCCCGCCCATGGCACAGGCGAATAGCGCAACAGGCGAAGGAGAAAGGCGGCCATGGCCCTGAATCGGAAGCTTAGTCCGATCTTACGCGGGCGTCCGATCGTCAAATATGAAGCCCGCCCCGGACAGCTCTCCATCACGTTTGCGGATGGGTCGTGCTTGGTCGTGCGGCTGGCGGGGGAGGCACCGCCCTTCTCCGGAACCGGCACCGTCGAGAAGGTCCTCGAAGCGGGCGACCGCTTCTCCCTGGTCCTCGAATCCGGCTCCCGGCTGGAGCTTACTCTCGCAGAGCCGGGTGCGTCGGTTTCCCTCCGCGACGGACGGGGCCAGGTCGAATACCTCGGCTAAATCCGCCGGGATCGAGAATTGCTTTTGACAATTCTCTCGATCGAAGAAACGATTGTTTCCCGAACTGCGGGTGTAGTTCAGTGGTAGAACACGGGCTTCCCAAGCCTGTAGCGAGGGTTCGATTCCCTTCACCCGCTCACCGCGAGCCCGCCTCCGTACCGTAAGCCGGCGGGAAAAGGACGGGAAAGGATTCCTTCTTGACCGGACGGAGTTGCGCGCCTTCACTCGGCGGCGTGCCAGTCCTTCTCGCCGCGCTTGGGTTTTTTCTGTCGCCGCCGGTCGTTTTCGGCCAAGGGTTGTTTGCCGATCGGCCGTGGCAGACCGCCGCCGCAGCAGAGGGAATGTGGCCCGTGCCCGTGGACCGGACCGGCCGGGAGGGGGGATCGCTTGGGAATCCTCAGGCCTTCGCTCAGGCCATCCCGGTGCAGGGAATCGAAGGGCTGCCCGAAGGGTTCCCTTGGGAGGAAAAGCCCGCCGGCGATGAAGAAAAGCAGGCGCCCGCCGAGGAGGGCGAGGCGCCAACGGCTCCCCCGGAGGAAGGCCAGTAGTCCCGATCCGTTTGCCCGAGCGAAACGTTCGCTGAACGAGATCCGCCCGAGCAACGTCGAACACTGTGGATGGTTCGACTGTGGCTCGGGTGGATGAGGCCTGGAGCGGGCGACGATCTCCGCTCCCGGCGGCGGCCGAAGCGAAGCGGATGGCCGCCCGTCTAAATCCGCTTCCGGATTCGGTCTGCTCGCCGTCGTGAGGCGATTATGATTGTTTCGCAAATCGAGCGTCGGCTTTTTCCCACCGTTCCGATTCCCGATGCGGGTGCTCTCCTCCCGCCGCGCGGAGACGGTGCCGGGTGCAGGAGGCAGCCTTGTCGGGAAGCTGTGCATCGATCATGCCAAGCCCAATACTAAAAAAGACGTTCGATCTCATGGCGCTGGTCGCCACGGCCGCGCTGGCCGGCGTCTTGCTCGACCGGCTGCTCTTCGGCGATCGATCCGACCGCGATCCGCTCTCGAGCGCATCCTTTCTGCTTCCTCCGGAAGGGACGAGCGGGCCTTTCTTAACCGGAGAGAGGAGCGCGGTGGAGCCGGGCCGATCGACGTTCCTAACCCCTAGCGGGCTGACGCTGACATGTCCCGACGAGCCTTATGCCAGGAAATTGGGAGCCCTCGCGCTCCGGCAGCTCGAGGGGAGATATTGGATCGGAGAAAACGGCCATCTCTATCTGAGGGCGGCCAACTATGAGTATCGGTCTCTGTTTTTGCGTGCTTTTCCGGGAGCCGCCGGCTTGCCGGCCGGTTGGTCCTGGCTCGCCGAGATCGCCAATTTTCATGGTCCGGAGGTCTGGTCTTCCTCTCGCGATATCTCTCCGGAAGAGAGGCGGGCCGGGGTGCAATGGAAAGGGGGCTTTCTGCTCCTCCGGCGGGTTCTCGATCCGTTGACCTTGGAACCGAGAACGATGTTTCGTCTCTTTTCGTATGCCGATCGCTCCTGGGGCAAGTGGCGCCAAGGGATCGTGATGGTGAGCGCCGACGCGACGCTGAAAAAAGGCCGGTGGACCATCCAGTGGCGGCTCGAGGCGGACGCAGGCCGATTCGTGCTGGGCAACGACCCGGGGGTCCATCCCGAGCATGCCTCCCTCTTCCGGGAGCCCTTCTTTCTCCTGCCCGTCAGCGCCCGCGACCTCCCCTGAGGTCTTAAGAGAAGCGGCTTCGGGCGGCGCCCGCGCGCCGATCCGGAGAGCGCGCCGCCTGCAGGTCTATGCCGGCGCCTGGCAGCAGCGTGTGTCGCGAACCGCCGCTTCCTCCTTGCATCCGGCCGGAAATAGGGTGTACCTGCGCCTGTAGCGTTTCGGCGAGATGCCCATTCGGTGCCGGAAGAGGCGACGAAAGGACCGCGAGTCGTCGTAGCCGACTGCCGCGACGATCTCCTCCACGGTGCGATCGGTCCTTTCCAGGAGATCCTTGGCCTTCTCGATGCGCAATTCCTGCAGATACTCCCCCGGGCTCCGGCCCAAGGCGGTCCGGAAGCGGCGCAAGAGGGTGCGGGGGCTGACGCCGCAGGCGGCCGCCAGTTGCGGGAGCGCCATCGGCTCCGCGAGGTCTTGGGAAAGAAGCTCCTGCGCCTTCCGGACCACGCTATCCCCATGCGGCCGCCGGTTTCCGTGAACCATGTAGGGAAGTTGGGAGTCGCGTTCGGAATCCACCAGGGCGAACCGGCCACCGCTAGGGCGTGCGCCCGGCCAAGAAATCTTTCGGCGATCCGAATCATCAGGTTGAGGTACGCGGTCGCCCCTCCCGCGGTGATTACGCTGCCATCCTCGACGACCAACCGGGAGATTTGCCAATCTACCTTGGGGTAGCGGGAGGCGAAGAAGTCGGCATAGCACCAGTGGGTCGTTGCGCGGCGCCCATCGAGCAGGCCAGCCTCGGTCAAGAAGAGCGCCCCCGTGCAGGAGCTTGTGACGATGGTTCCCCGGGCGTGGCACTCCCGCAGCCAATCGAGGTAGGGGCGATTGCTTCGCAAGGCTTCCTCGAAATCCCCATCCGGAGCCGGAACATAGATCAAATCGGGCGTGCCGAAATCCGAAATCGCACCCTCGGACCGAACCACGACCGGTCCGTATTCCGCCAGCATCCCGTTGGCGGAGACCCAAAGAACCCGGAAGCGACCTTGCCCGCGTTCTAGGCACGGGGTGTCCATGGACTTCCCCATCCGGCCAAGGAGATGCGCAGGGCCGACAACCGATATGGGCTTCGCTCCGCAGAGAAGGGGAATCAGGGCGATCAGCGGGCGGGAGCGCTCCATCTCGCGCCAAAGGATAAGATGGGAGGCCGCTTCCGTCCAACGGAGAAGAAGCGATTGGCGTTTTCGACCCGAAGTTTGTCCGTGGGCGCCCTGGTGCACACCGCGCCGCGCTGGCAGACTCGCCGGTGAATCGTCCGCGGCATCGCTTGCCGGATCGGAGGATCGGTCGGTTGATTCCGGAAACACAACCAAGGAGAACAGTACAATGAGTGATTGCGAAAAGAAGAGCTGCTGCGAGGAGGCGAGCGGCCACGATAAGGAAGCCCAGAAGTCTCACGCAGAGGGGAGCTTGGTGGAGCAGATGACGCATTGGTGGAAATCCGCCGGCTGCAAGGCCTGGCAGGAGGTCGTGACCGAAATTCTGAAGGAAAAGATCCGCGCGGCGTACGGCGCGCACCTGGAAAAAGGAGCCGAAGCGTTTGTGGCGGCCGAGGGAGCCCGCTGGCAGGCGAAAGTCGCCCAGGCGAAGGCGGCGGCCGAGTTCCGGAAGGCGATCGAAAAAGAGGTTCTCGGCTAGCCGTCGGCGCGGCCGTTTCTACTCCCTCTCCGAAAAAAGGTGGCTGCTTCTTCGCGGGAGCAGCCGACTTTTTTTGCTCCCTTGAGCGCATCGGCGGCAATTCGGGCAAAAATCGATTGAAGAGCGAGCCCCGCCGCTCAAGGATCGGGACAGCGATGAGCCTCCGGAATCGACAGGTGATTCTAGTGCGAAGGCCGGAGGGGGCCTTGCGGACCGAAGATTTTCTGATCGTTGCGACCGAACTCTCGGAGGAGCTGGCTCCGGGCGAGATCTTGGTTCGCCATCTCTTCGTCTCGGTCGATCCCTATCAACGGCTGCTGGCGGGCGGCGGGGAGACCTTTACCCGGCCGGTCGCCATCGGGGAGCCGATGCCCGGTTGGGCGGTCGGAGAAGTGGTCGCTTCCCGGGACCCGAAGCTTTTCCCGGGCGATAAGGTGGTGACCTATCTCGGTTGGCAGCTCTTCGGCATCTGCCGCGGCGCGGAGGTACGAAAGGTGAGCGGGCGTTTGCCGCTCCCGGCCTACCTCGGAGTCGCCGGAATGCCCGGGGTGACGGCCTTCCTCGGCATCTTCGATATCGGCCGTCCCCGGGCGGGAGAGACGGTCGCCGTCTCCGCGGCGGCGGGGGCGGTGGGCGGCATCGCGGGCCAGCTCGCCCGGATGCACGCTTGCCACGTGGTCGGGATCGCCGGAGGGGCGGCCAAGTGCCGGCATATCGTGGAAGACCTGGGTTTCGCGGCGGCGGTCGACTATAAAGCGGCCGAGTTTCCCGCCGAGCTCCGCCGCGCGACTCCGGAGGGGATCGACGTCTACTTCGATAGCGTGGGAGGAGCGGTTCTCGAAGCGGTGTTGCCGCTCCTCAATCCTTTTGCGCGCATCGTCCTCTGCGGCCACATCGCCACCTACGACCGGCCGGAAAGCCCTCTGCCGAAGGGATGGGAGTTTCTGCTCTCGCGCCGGGTCCGGCTCCAGGGATTTATCGTCGGCGATCGGCTCGATCGCTGGCCGGAAGCCCTGGCCCGGCTCGAGCGATGGGCGGCCGACGGGAAGCTCCGCTACAAGGAGACCGTCGTGGAGGGGCTCGAAAACGCCCCGCGGGCGCTCGGCGACCTGCTTCACGGGAAGTCCTTGGGAAAGCTGCTCGTTGCTCTATAGCGGGCGCATGGACTACATTCTCGCTCTCGACCAGGGAACAACGAGCTCCCGGGCGCTGCTTCTGGATCGGAAGGGGCGGATCGCCGGGCAGGCGATGCGGCCGGTTTCCCTCCTGACGCCGAAGCCCGAATGGGTCGAGCAGAGTCCCGAGCTGCTCTGGCGATCGCTGGAGGAAGCGGCGTGCGAGGCCCTCGAACGCGCGGGTGCCGTGCCCCGCCGGATCGCAGGCATCGGCATTGCGAATCAGCGGGAGACCTTCCTGCTCTGGGACCGACAGAGCCTCGAACCGGTGGGAAACGCCATCGTGTGGCAGGACCGTCGATCGACGGCTCTCTGCGACCGGCTCCGGAAGGCGGGTTGGGAAGAGCCGATCGGGATGAAGACCGGGCTCCGCCTAAACCCTTATTTCTCGGGGACCAAGCTCCTCTGGCTCTGGGAAAACCTTCCGGTGCTTTCCGGCAGGCGCGATCGCCTCCGCTTCGGCACCGTGGACAGCTGGCTTCTCGCCAAGCTGACCGGCGGAAAGGTCCATGCCACCGAGGAGTCGAACGCTTCGCGGACTCTCCTGTATAACATCCACGAACACCGGTGGGACGCCGATCTGCTCGCCCTCTTCCAGACTCCTCCCTCGCTGCTACCGGAGGTGCTACCCTCGGCCGGACCCTTCGGGAAAGGAGCGGGCTTTTGGGAGGGAATTCCGATCCTGGCGGTCCTGGGCGACCAGCAGGCTTCGCTCTACGGCCAGCTCTGCTGGGGACCGGGAAGCTTCAAGACGACCTACGGCACCGGGGCTTTCTCGCTGATGAACCTGGGCAGCCGGCCCCCGACGGCGGCGGAAGGCTTGCTGGTCTCTTCCGGATGGCGCCTCGAAGGGGAGACGACCTACGTGCTCGAAGGCTGCGTCTTCGCCGCCGGGGCGGCCGTCGGATGGCTGGTGGACGGTCTGCGGCTGGCGCCGGGCGTCGAGCAGGCCGAAGCCTTGGCGAGGCAGGCCTCCGAAACCGAGGGGCTCGTCTTCGTACCGGCCCTCACCGGGCTCGGGAGTCCGTATTGGGATCCCTCGGCCGAAGGACTTTTGATCGGAATCACCCGCAGGACCCGGCCCTCGCACATCGCCCGGGCGGTGTGGGAAGGAATCGCTCACCAGGTTTGCGACGTGATCGAGGCGATGGCCCGGGCGGGCGGAGCTCCGCTGCACCAAATGAAGGTCGACGGGGGTGCCGCGCGAAGCGATCTGCTCCTCCAGATCCAAGCTGACCTGCTCGGATTCTCGGTGGTGCGCTCCGGTTGCCGCGAGGCCACCGCCCTGGGGGTCGGGCTCCTAGCGGGACGGGAAGCGGGCTTCTTCGCCACACCCGAAGAGCGGAGCGGCTTCGGCCGGATCGAGCGGATCTTCTCCCCACTCCTCGATGCGCGGGAACGGCGCCGCAAGCGGGAAGCGTGGAAGGACGCGGTCGGTCGAACGCGAGGGTGGCGGCGATAGGGATCCGGCCTTCCGGCTTCCTCAACAACCGGGGCGATCGAACCGGGAATCGCGCTTGCGCCGCGGTCGCGAAGCAAGCGCGCGCGCTCCCGGATGTTCTCGACCCGATCGGAGCCCAATTTCGCGCCGCAGGAGCGCTTCCTTGCGCGCGGCACCCCAGTGGTAGCCGGACAGCTCGCCGTCCGTCCTCACGACACGGTGGCAGGGGATCGCAACAGCCAAAGGATTGGCCGCGCAGGCGCGAGCCACCGCGCGTGCCGCTCGGGGGGCGCCGATGCGCCGGGCGATCTCGCGATAGCTTACCCGGACTCCGGGCGGAATTGCCCTCAGCGCTTGCCAAACCCGCCGCTGGAAGGCGGTGCCGCGGACGTCCAAGGGGAGATCGAGGCCTCGGCTCGGCTCCTCGATGAACCCCACAACCTCCGCGAACAGTCGGCCGAAGGCCTCACCCCCGGCGATGGGCCGCTCCTCCGGGAAGCGGCGTCGCAGCTCATCGGAAAGCGCATCCGGAGCATCCCCAAGGAAGATGGCCGTAACCCCGCAAGGGCTCGCGGCCACCAGGATGAACCCTAGCGAGCAGGTGCCCACGGCAAAACGCATCCCGACGCCGCCGTCGCGGAAGCGCGCTGCGGTCCGGGCCGCCTTCTCGTCGAGCGGCCGGTCGTCGGCCGAGCGGGAGCCGCGTTCGAAAGGCATAGACGACTCCAGTTCCGCCGGAGGCTTCATCGGCCTTTTTCGGTCGGATATCCCTTGCGGATCCAGTCCTCGGCGAAGTCGTGGGGGAGGTAAAGGATTTTGGCGTTTGCGAATCCGAGCTTCCGGACGGTCTGGAAAGCGGGGCGGAGATTCGGGCAGACATCCAGCGGACAGCAGCCGCAGTAGAGGAGGATCCTCCGATCCCTGGGCAGCGCCGATACGGCATTTCGGAGGGCTTCGATCCCGTCGGAATCCTTGCCGGCGCCGACGTAGATCGCTCCCGGGATATGGCCCGCCATATAGAGAAAACGGAAGCCGACGTGGCAGACCAGATAGGAAGAGCTTCCCGATCCTTTTTGCGCCAGGAACTCCTCCGGCAGGAGGATGTCGCTGCGGGTCCAAGGGTCATGGGGCCCGATCCGGATCTCGTTCCCCTCGGCGCGAAGCGATGCCGCAGCCCAAAAAAAGCAGAGAAGAAAAGGGGAGTAGAGATGAAGGAAGAGGAGTCGAGACGGAACGGAAATCCGGAGAGCCATGCGCCCCATTCTCCCGTTTCTTCGGCGCGTTCTGCAATGGAGAAGTTTCCCGCTCTCGGGGTCTTGTTGCCTCAAATATCCGCAGCGGTCGCCGGGAAGGCTGGGCCTAGGTTAACGGCCATTTCTCACAAGCGTTCTCCTCCGGCTTGCAAAACGGGTTCGTTCGCTTCGCTCCCGCTTGGTTTTCCATGCTCGCAGTATGTCTTCCTGCAGCTCCGGTGGAAAACCTGCGCCCGCCTCGCATCCAAGCCCATTTGCGGCGCCTCGGCTACGAAATTTGTGAGAAATGGCCGTTAAGGCGGCGGCGACGCCAGCCTAGCCAGGCGGATCGGCTTCCCGTCCACCAAGTGGCTCGCGTCGAGAAGAGAGGTCCCTTGCCGACGGAAGACGGCGTAGACCTTCCCCTCGGAACCGATCAGGATCCGATCGCCTTCCAAACGGTAGTCCGATTCCCAGGAATCGGCTTCGGTCCGGCCGTCCGGCCAGCGCACCGTCCGCTGCATCGAGGCCTTGCCGCCCGGCTTGAGGGCCAACCTCACCTCGACGGTCGACCGATCCGCTTCCGTCCACGTGCCGCCGTACTCGCCCTCGGGCGAAGAGGAGGAGCGACCGCAACCGGATACGAGAAGGGAAAGAAAGAGCAAGAGGAGCAACAGCGGATCCGCCCGGAATGTTCGGTCGCGATCGGGCACGGCCGCCGCCCTTTCTATAAATCGAGCTTCTCGGCGTTGATCTCGATCAAGTTCCGGTCGGGATCGAGAAGGTAGAGCTGCGGAAAGCCCGCGACCGAATGGGGATCGACCTTGATCCGGTGAAGCTCGTCGGCCGCCTCGGGGCTGTAGCCTTTCGCCCGTAGCTCCTCGAGGGTTTCCCGGTAGCTGGCGACCCGAAGCGCGATGTGTCCGTCCCGCGAGTCGATCCCCTTGCCGGTACGCATGGTTTGACCGGGGGAAACGATCAGATGGATCCGCTGGCCGCCCGGAAGGGCGAACCAGGCTCCCGGAAAAGGGAAAGGGGCGCGGGGTACTTCCTGGAGTCCCAGGATCTCCCGGTAGAAGGCCTTCGATCGTTCCAGGTCGGTGACCGGAAGGGCCGCGTGGTGGAGCAGGGCGATCTTCATCGTGTTTCTGCCTTGAGCCGTTGTGGAAAAACCTGTCCTGGGCGTATCTAAAAATCCTCCTGCAACAGGTCGAAAAGAACCCGAATCCCGCGCTGGAACTCGGCTATGGGGATCCGTTCCGAATCGGAATGGGCGCTCCAAGCGGTCTCCGAGTCCAGGATCATCGGCATGAACCCGTAACCGACCGCACCCTTCTGACGCAGGTAACGGGAGTCGGTGAAGCCCGAGCTAAGCAGCGGGGTGACCACCGCCTCCGGATAGTGCGCCGCGACCGTCCGCTCGATCGCGGCGAAGAGCGGGGTGTCCCAACGGCTCGGAGGCGCGGGATCGGCCAGCTCGTTGGCGAGCTCGATGGTGACCGGGAGATCCTGCACCAGCGTTCGGATCGAGGAGAGGAACTCCTGGGGATCGACTCCGGGAAGGAGGCGGCAGTCTAAGGTCGCCTCGGCGGACGAGGGGATCACGTTGATCTTCGGGGGGGTGCCGACCCCGGCCGAAAGGCTGGTCAAGGCGACCGTGTTGCGCCGGATCGAGTCGGTGAAGGGATGGGGAGCGAGAGGAGCTCCGACTCGGGCGACCATCGCCTCCACCACCGCGGGAGGCCGGTCGGCTTCCTTTCGCTCGAGGATCCTTCCGATTGCGCGTAGGAGGATCGCCGGGGCGTCGTTCCCAGTGGGGATCGAGCCGTGCCCAGGCCGGCCGGTCGCGGCGAGCCGCAGCCAAACCGGTTGCTTGTCCCCCACCTGCACCGTCAAGACCAGCTTGGGGGAAGCGAAAAGATCGCGGGTGCCGAATCCCGACTCGTCGAGCACATATTCGGGATCGAGCACATCCCAATGGTTCTCGATCATCCAGCGGATGCCCGCCCGGCCTCCGCTCTCCTCGTCCGCCGTGGCCAGAAAGAGGATCGGCCGCGGAGGCACGATCCCGGCCCGCTTGAGCGCCAGGAAGGCCATGAGCTGCTGGATCCCCAGTCCCTTCATGTCGAGCGTGCCCCGACCCCAGAGGAAACCATCATGAACCGCGGCCGCAAACGGGGGGACCTTCCATCGGGAAGCGTCCGCGGGCACCACGTCCATATGGTTGAGCAGGAGGAGGGGCTTTCGCGAGGGATCGCGGCCCGGAAGGCGGGCCAGGACGTTGCGCGCGATCGGACCGCTGGCATAAACCCGGGCGGGAACGCCGTTTTCCTCCAGCACCTGCCGCAGGAAGTCCGCCGTCTTCGTCGTGTCGGCCGGCGGATTGACCGAGGGAATACGAACGTACGCCTGCAGGATCTCCAATGCTTCCGCGCCCAGGCGGCCCCAGTCGAGGGAGGAAGAAACGGTTGTCGGCACGCTGATCCGGTTTTGCCGGATTGCTCCTGCGGTGTCAAAGAGGAAAGCGGCTGCGCCTCCGCCGGCTTGCAGAGCCCGGTGCAGGAGGAGCCGGGTGACGCGGGTCGGGCGATCGACGCACTGCCGAAAAAAAGATTCCGAAACCTTTCGTAACGGAGGCAAAAGAAATGGCTTCCCTCCACGTCCAGCTGAGCGTCGGCCACCACACCTCGATGCCGCACGTCCCGGCCACGCTCGATCCGCAGATGCGTTCCTTCGTGCAGCGCAATCTCGATCCGTTCTCCGCTTCCCTGAGCACGGCCGATCTGCTCCGGGCGGCGGGCCATCTGCTTTCCGTCGCCCGATCGGGTTTCGCCTGGGCCCGGCAATTCTTCGCCGCTTCCCCGTTTCCGCCGCCGGAGCCGTGCGCGGCGGAAGGGGGGAAGGAAAGCGGGAAAAGCAAGGTCTTGTCGCCTGCGGCGAGGGAGCAGGGAACCGATCCGAAGGCAAAGCCGTGTGCCGGTTCGCACCCCGAATCCGTGCCTGCCGCCGGAAAGGAGCCGGAGACCGAGGAACGGGTGTGCCAGACGCGGGAGGCCGGCCGCAAGGCGGTGGAGGAGGCGGAGGGCGGACTGCGCCGGGCCCGGAAAGAGAAGCTCGAGGAGAGTCCCGCGGCGGCGGGAGATCTCTCCGGCGGCTACGGGCTGCACCTCGCGCTCGAGCTTTCCCTCCATCGGAACGGGAGGGAGAAGGAGGCCGAAATGGGAAGAAGGCCGTCCGCAGGGAGGCGGGAAACGGGCGGCCCGTTCGGGCCGGGCCGGCCGCTGTCGCTCCGCGGCTCCTTGAGCCTCCATCTTCCCTTGCGGTCCGTTTCCGCGCCGGAACGGGGAGGAAGGGAAGGGAAGTAGAAAGGGCCGGGCGGCGCTGCTAGCCGCCTTTTGTCTCCCGCCTCTCTTCCAGGAAGCTCCGAGCTTCGGCCAGATCTGCGAAGAGAAAGCTCGGGCGCGCCGCCTCGAGCTTGGCGCGGGTGTCGTAGCCGGTCAGGAGGGCGCCGGAAAGAATGCCTGCCGCATGCGCCGCTTCGATGTCGTGGACCATGTCGCCCAAAAAGATCGCCTCTTGCGGCGCCAACCCCATCTCCTCCCGCAGCCGGGAAAGCGCAACGCGCTTGTCGGTGACCTCCGTATGGATTTGGGAGAAATAGCCGAGGATCCCGTGCCGTCGGGCCTGATCGAGGAAATGGTCCTTTTGAATCGTGCTCAAAAGGATCATCCGCAGGCCCTTGGCACGACAAAACTCGAGGAAGTCGACGGCGTGGGGCAAAAGAGGAATCCGCGGGCGGAAGAAACGGAAGGCGGCGTGATAGAAGCGATCGAGGGTCTCCAAGGGGACTTCCGGAAGAATCGTCCGGTAGAAGTCGCGCAGCGGGAGAAAGAAGCGCTCCCGGAACTCCTCCAGCGTCATCGTAGGCTTCCGGTAGAGGGCGAGCACCTGGTTGGCCGCCCGATGGGCGAAGCGAAGATCGTCGACTAGGGTGCCCGACCAGTCGAGCAGGATCGTGCCGATGGCCCGGCTCATAGCCGATGTCCCTTTTCCTCGATCAAGACCCGCGTGCCTATCGAGGCATGCTCGAAGAGCTCGATCATATCTTCGTTCCGGAGGCAGATGCAGCCCCGGCTCATCGGTTTTCCGATCGCATCCTCGCGGTTGGTGCCATGGAAATAGATGAAACGCTCGCGTGTGTTCAGATTGTGAGGCTCCATTCCCGCCAGCCAGAGAATGCGGGTGAGGATCAGGCTCCGCTCGAAAAACGGGGCGTCGGGAGTCCAAAGGAATCCGGTCGGCTTTCGCCCGCGGAACTCGGTGCCGAGCGGAGCTCCCTCCCCGATCTTTTCGCAGACGAAGTGCCATCCCCGTGGGGTCCGGTGGCTGCCGGCCTCCTCCCCGCAGCCGAGCCGGGCGGTGCTTACCGGCGCTTCCCAGAGCGGCTCCTTGTCCCGCAGTACGCGGACTTTCTGCTCCCAGACCGAAACATGAAACCAGGTTCCCTTCGGAACCAAGCCCAGCCTCGAGGTATCCCAGGGTTCAAAATTCATTGAGCCGATCGATCAGTTGCCGCAGCCGGCCGAAGGATCTCCGGTCGAAGGGGAAGCAGACCCGCGGCAGAGAGAGCAGCTCGGGCTCGTTGGCCTCGGGCGGCAGCGCGCCGCTCTTTGCGAAGGAGCCGGGTCCGACGACGATGTCGTGGAAGTCCCGCTCGATCGCGGCGAGGTCCGAGTCGCCCGGAGCCCGATGCAGCCGCAAGGCCAGGAGATCACCCACGAACCGGTAGGAATGAAAGTTGTGATAGAAGCGCTCGATTTCCCGGACCGCCTCCTCCAGGTCGTCCGTGAAGGTGAACAGGTAAAAGTCCTGCTCCGAAATGAGCCCGCGTGAGAGGAGCTCCTTGTTCAGGAACTCCCGGAAGGCGCTCCAATAACACCCTCCCGGGTGTTCGAGGAAGACCATGGGGACGATGGGGGCTTTGCCCGTCTGCATGAGGGTCAAGGCCTCGAAGCATTCGTCCATCGTGCCGAAGCCGCCGGGAAAGAGGGCGATGGCGTGGGACTCCTTGACGAAGTGGAGCTTGCGAGTGAAGAAGTAGCGGAAGAAGATCAATTTCCGGTCACCCTCGATCACCTCGTTGGGGCGCTGCTCGTAGGGAAGGCGGATGTTCAACCCGAAGCTCATCTCCTTTCCCGCTCCGAGCTGCGCCGCGCCCATGATCCCCTCCCCGCCGCCCGTCAGGACCATGAAGCCGGCCTTAGCGATCCGCTCGGCGAACATCCGGGCCATCCGCCAATCCGGTTGGTCGGGAGCGACCCGGGCCGAGCCGAAGATCGTCACCTTCTTGACCCCGCGGTAGGGCTGAAAGACGGCGTCGGCATACCGGATCTCCTTAAGCACCTGGTTGATCATCCGGATGTCACCCGGAGTCGTCGCCTGGCGGCCGAAGCGGAGGGCGGTCGCCACCATCTCAAAATATTCCCGCTGAGCGCCGCGGATGCCGGCTGCGTCGAGCAACTCGAGGATTTTCTGATCCAGCGCAGGCTCGCCCGTCGAATAGCCCGCGCTTTTTTTTTCGGTCATCCCGGCCCTATAATGCGTCGGCTTCCTTTCATGGCAAATCTATTAGAATACCTCTCCCAGCGGCTCCTTCTTGGCGACGGGGCGCTCGGAACCTACCTCTATTCGCTCGGGCTCCCGCGCCGCTATTGCCTCGAAGAGGCGAACTTGAGCCGTCCCGATCTGGTCCGGCGCGCGCATGCCGACTACCGCCGGGCCGGAGCCGGCCTCCTCCGCACCAACACGACGGGGGCGAATCGTGCCAGTCTCGGCCGGTTCGGTCTCGAGGAGAGGGTTGTTGAGATCAACCGGCGTGGGGTGGAGCTCGCGCGGGAGGCCGGGGGAGGCGAGTGTTTCCTGGCGGGAAGCATCGGGCCGATCTGGCTCCGCCCTTGGGAAGGGAGCCTTTCTCCGGAGGAGCGGCGCATCCTCTACCGGGAGCAGATCACCGCTCTGCTGGAGGCGGGCTGCGACGTGATCTTTCTGGAGACTTTCACCGAGCTTTCCGAAGCGACACTCGCGCTCTCGGTCGCCCGAGAGTTAGGAGCCCCTCTGGCGGCGGTTTCACTCGCCGCCTTCGAGGAAGGCCGGCTCGGCAACGGGGAGACGCTCGGCTCCGGCCTCGCCTCGCTCCGGCAATCGGGAGCCCGGATCGTCGGTATCGGCGGAAGCTGCGGCGTCCTGGCCTCGCTCCACCTGCTCGAGGATATCGAGGTCCATCCGGAAGCCTTCCTCTGCGCCTTCCCGAACGCGGGGAAGCCCGAATTCTACGAGGGGCGGCTCTCCTATTCGGCCAGCCCGGAATATTTCGCCGCGAACGTGGAGCGGTTCGTCGCCGAAGGAGTCCGCCTGCTGGGTGGGGATTACGGAACGAGCCCTCTCCACATCGCTGCGATGGCGCCCGTGCTCGCCCGCTACCGTCCCCGGCTCGAGAAGCCGCGGCGGCAGTCCTTGCCCGCGATCGAGGCGGCAAGGAAAGAAGAGCCGCTGAAGATCGAGGAAGAGAGCCTCTTGGATCGGTACCGGCGGAAGCCGGTCGCCATAGTCGAGTTCGATTCTCCGCGAACGCTCGCCATGGACAAATTTCTCGATGGGGTTCGGGCGCTGGAGCAGGCGGGAGCCGACGCGCTCACGCTGGCCGACAACTCGCTGGCCATTCTCCGGGTCAGCAATCTGGCGGCGGCGGTGGCGGCCCGGCGCACCTCCCGCCTCCACACGATCCTCCACCTCGCTTGCCGGGACAGAAATCTCCTCGGCATCCAGTCCGAGCTGCTGGGGTTCGCGGTGCTCGGCTTCCGTCACGTGCTCGCCTTGACCGGAGATCCCGCGAAGGCGGGCGACCATCCGGGAGCGACCTCGGTCTATGACCTCAACTCGCTCGGGCTCATCAAGCTGATCGCGAAGCTCAACACGGGAGTCTCCGCCGCGGGGCGGGATCTCAAGGCGAAGACCAACTTCGTAATCGGCTGCGCTTTCAATCCCAACTCGGTGCAGTTCGATTCTCAGGTGCGCAAGCTCGAATCGAAGATCGCCGCGGGCGCCCAATACGCGATGACCCAACCGGTCTTCGACGCGGCGCTCATCCGGAAGACCGCCGAGCACCTCAAGCCTTTGGGCATCCCGGTCTTCGTCGGGATCATGCCGGTGCTCAACGCCCGCAACGCCGAGTTCCTGCACAACGAGGTGCCGGGGATTTCGATTCCCGAAAGCCTTCGGGAGAGATTGCGCCACTTGGAGGGGCCCAAGGCGACGGAGGCCGGATTGGAAGCGGCACGGGCGCTGGCGGAGGCGGTGCTCGAGCAGTTCGGAGGGGTCTACCTGATCACTCCGTTCCTGCGGTACGACCTCACCGGCCGGCTGCTCGAGGAGCTGCTCTGAAGCCGGAGGAGGGGGCGAGGGAGCGAGTGCTGCCGGAGGGGGGCGATGCACCGGAATCTCGTAGAAGGGGATCGGACCGATCCACATACCGCCGATCTTCCGCGGGTCTATGTCGGCACCAGCGGCTGGAACTACCCGGATTGGCGGCCTATCCTCTACGGTGAGGCGCCGAGGCGGGATTGGCTCGCTCTCTACGCGCGCCGCTTTCTCGCAGTCGAAGTCGATTCTTCCTTCTACCGGCGCCATCGGCCCGAAACCTACCGGCGCTGGGCCGAGTCCACGCCTCCGGAGTTCGCCTTCGCACTGAAGGGACACCGGTTCGTCACGCACGTGAAGCGGCTCCAGGAAGTAGGGGAGGCGGTCCGGAGGCAGGTCGAGGATGCTTCTCCCCTCGGAGGGAAGCTCAAGGCTTTTCTCTGGCAGCTCCCGGGTTCGTTCCGGAAGGACCTCGGGCGCCTCGAATCCTTCGCCAAGGTGCTGGCGGGGAGCCGCAACGGCCCCCGGCACGTCCTCGAGTTCCGCCATCCTTCCTGGTTCGATGAGGAGGTCTTTCGACTCCTGAAGTCTTGCCGGATCGGCTCCTGTCAGAGCGATGCCGCCGATTGGCCCCGCTGGGACGCGGTCACCACCGACCTGGTCTTCGTCCGCCTGCACGGCTCCCAGGCCACGTATCGTTCCGCCTATTCCGAGAACGAGCTTGTGTCCTGGGCTTGCCGGATCGGATCCTGGCGGCGGGACGGATGCACGGTGCATGTATATTTCGACAATACGGCGCAGGGAGCGGCGGTGGACAATGCCCTCAAGCTCCTGGCCCTTCTTCGGCCGCAGCGACCGACCGAGTCCCGATGAACGCCCGTCTTCTTCTCTTTCCGTTCGCTTGTCTCTGCCTCATCGGGCAGACGGCTCTCTCGGCACCGGCCGCCGCTTCCTCCGACCCCTCCGGCGCCGAAAAAAAGAGCCCTAGGAAAAAGCCTACGATCTTCGCCGTGGTCGAGTACGGTCCGCAGATTTCGCCCGAAGCGCAGTCCGAGAAGGACCGGTATCTGGCGGAGCTCTCCCAAGCTTTCGAAACCAAGGTCCAGCAGGAAGCGGCACGGAGGCGGCTTTCCTTGGCAGGCCTGGCCATGACCCCGACCCACGGGTTCGTGGCCGTCGCATTCTTCCTCAACTCCGCCGGTGTGATCACCGAAAAGACCGTGCTCCGAACCGAGGGCGAGGCCGCTGGCATGGTCGAGGGTATCATCCTCGATGCGCTTCGTGCGCTGACCCTCTATGTCCCTCCGCCGCCGGATGTCCGGGACGAATTGGGGGAGGGGGCGTGGAAGTTCTTCTGCTGCTGGTGGCCGCCGAGCTTCGGCGCGCTCAACGAGGATCTGGAAAGCGCCTCCCGGTCTATCGATAAGTTCGCCGGCTTCCTGGATGCCAAAGGGTCGTCCGCCCGTCCCCTGGAGATCCGGCGCGCGCGCTGAGAGCAGCGTGCCCCCCCGCGGCGAAGATTCTTCTTGCTCTCGGCAAGCCGGGGTTGCCTAGTCGAAGCCTTATCGCTAAAAAGAGTTGTTTTTAGCCCGCGAGGGAAGTCGGTGAAGCTCGAAAGCCTGCAGCAGATCACAGCAGCGCTGAACGCCGCTGGCGCCCGGTTCCTGGTGGTCGGGGGCCTTGCGGTCGTGGCGCACGGCTATGGGAGATCGACCATGGATATGGACCTTGTCGTCGATTTTTCGCCCCGCAACCTTTCGGCCGTCTTTTCGGCCCTGGCTCGGTTGGGCTATCGCCCGGTGCCGCCGGTCGATCCGCTGGCTCTCGCCGACCCTTCCGTGCGCAAGCGCTGGATCGAGGAAAAAGGGATGCGGGTGCTTCCTCTCCAGAGCGAGGCGCATTGGGAGACGCCGATAGACATTTTCATCGATGAACCCTTCTCCTTTGAACGCGAGTACAAGCACGCCTTGCAAGAGCGTCTGCCGGGCGGGGAACCGATCCGCTTCGTTCGTGTCGAGACCCTGATCGCGATGAAGCAGGGAGCCGGCCGTCACCAAGACCTCGCCGACGTTGCGGAGCTGAAGCTTTCGATCGAGGAGGGAGGAGGAAGGAATGGAAGTTGATACGGATTCGAGCAGTAACCAGTGGAATGTTCCCCGAACCGCCCAAAGGCGGCTTTTCCGCGCCTTGCCTCTCGGCAGCAAATTGGCGATCGCGGCCGATCTAGCCGAGCTGGTTCGCATTTTCCAGCGCAAGAATTCTCGGCCCATGATTCCTGCTCCCGAAGCTTGGCCGGAAGCGGCCGCCGGCGAGGAGGCGCGAAATAGCGCCGGACGCCCCGCCGACCAGGGATTTGCCGGGTGCCGCCTCTGGTCGGCTTGCCTGGCGGGCTTGCTGGCTGCGGCGCTGACGGGCTCTCTCCGTGCCGCCTCCGAGGAGCAGCCGACCGGCAAGACCCCGGGAGCGGGGGCACGTGTGACCAAGTTCGTGCATCTTCCGGAGATTCTCCAAGAAGAGGGGCCTCGCCCGAAGAACGTCTGGGTTTACGGCCGGTTCACCGCGCGCGGCCCCGTCACCGACGGCTTCTTCATCGCCTCGGTGAACGAGGGAGTCAACTGGCCCGATTGGGAGGAGCATTTCAATCTTATCGACAATCCGGGGAACTATGTCTTCCGCCGGGTGGTTTTCCGGACCAAGATGCCGTTGCCGGAGATCCGCAAAGGGACCAAGTTCGCGATCCCGAAAGAGCATCCGGCCAGGCTCGTGGAGATCGACCAGGTGGATGGGACGATCGCGCGCATGGTGCTCGAAGCTCCGCCGGTGATCGAATCGCAGACCAGCGCCGGGCGTCCGATCAAGCCAGGAAACGATTCCCGGAACGCATCCGCCGACAAGAATCCGCCTCGGCGCGTGGTCTATTTCCAGCAGCTTGGCTCCATCGCCAAGGTGGAGGGACCGCATCCGAAGAACCTCTGGACCTGGGGGAATTTCAGCGCCCGTTCGGATCTCCGGGACGGGATCTTCACCGCAACCCCGGCAGGCGTCGAGAGCCGACGGGTGATCGAGTGGATCGTCGGGGCGATCTTGATCTATCCGATCGTCGAGATTCCCGCCAGGGCGATCTTCTACGTGCATCAGCCCCGAAGGATCCGCAACGGCGACCGGATCGTGATCACCCCGAAGCATCCGGCACGGGTGAGGCAGCTCTTCCTCGCCGGCGGCGGGGTCCTCACCTGGCTCGATCTGGATCCCCCGCAAACCTCCTCGATTTCCGTCCGGTTAGGATCGGGCGGAGAACGGACCAGCCCTTCGAGCGCGGCTTCCTCGACCGCGGTTCCGGCCCCCGTTCCGGCGACCGTGGCCCGCACGGTTACTCCGGCGGCTCTCCCCCCGGTCCCCACTCCAGCAGAAATCCCTTCCCGCAAACCGATCGCAACAGAATCCCCGTAGAGAGCCGGCTCAGCTTTCGTCGCAGGTTGGACAGGTGGGTGTGCAGGGAAAGCGGCGACGGGAGGCGAGCCGGATGGCGGCGATACAGCTGCGCGGCCAATTCTTCGGCCATGACGACCCGCCCCGCGTGCTGGAAGAGGTAGTCGGCGATGGTGAGTTCCGCAGGGGTGAGGGAAACTGCCTGATCGCGCCACCGCACGATTCGATTCTTTCGATCCAAGATCGGAGGGCGCGAGCCCGGCGATTCCTCCGGAGGGTTCCGCGCGTATCGACTCCCGAGACTTTCCAAGATCGCCAGGAGCTCCCGCTCGGCCCCCGGGAATCGCAGGAGGAAGTCGGCGCCGCTTTCCAGCGCTTCCCTCCTTGCCTCCGGTTCGTCCGATTCCGCCAGTGCCAGGATGGGGACCCACCAGGAAAGCCGGCGGAGTCCGGGCACGGGATCCTGCACGGGCGACTCGGTCGGCCACCGGAGCAGCACGACGGGAAAAGGCAGCCGATGGGCGAGCGTTATCGCTTCTTCGGAATGCTTCGCTATCTTGCTGTGGATTCCCCTGCCTCGAAGGAGGGCGGTGAGGCGGCGAAGGAGCGGTTCCTCGCAAAAGCCGGCGATAAGGACAAAGAGGCGCCGAGCCGCTTTCCCTCGTTGTTCCCGCGAGAAGTCCTGCGCCATTCTACCCTCGGGGTGGGTCGATCGGGCCTGCGGCGGCATCGGTGTTCCCGAACCGGTCGAGCCCGGCTCGCCCTCGGAGCCGCACGCCGGCTTCTGGCCGGTCTTCTCCTCTTGGCAGGGCCTGCGGCAGCGCCGGCTTTCCCGCTGTCTCCGGCGCAAGCGGAATGGATCGGCCGGCGTCTCTGGCAGAACGAGTCGGGAGGAACCCTCTCCGGTTTGACCGCCTGGAACCCCGGGGAAAACTTCGCTTCGCTCGGAATCGGCCACTTCATCTGGTATCCCGCCGGAGTCCGCGGCCCCTTCGAGGAGAGCTTCCCGCAGCTGCTCCGTTTTCTGGAGAGCCGCGGGGTGTCCGTTCCCGGTTGGCTCCGGGAGGCTCGCTTTTGCCCCTGGCCGGACCGCCGGGCCTTTTTCGTTGAGTTCGAGAGCGGGCGGATGCGCGAGCTCCGGTCATTCTTGGCCGATACGGTCGCGGAGCAGACCCGGTTCGCGATCCATCGATTGTCCGGCTCGCTCCCGAAGATGCTCGCCTGCGCTCCCGAAGGAGAACGGCAGCGGATCGAAACAAACTTCCGGGCTCTCGAAGCCACTCCCGGGGGTCTCTTTGCGCTTGTCGACTACGTGAATTTCAAAGGGGACGGCACCTTTCCGACGGAGCGTTATCAAAACGCGGGGTGGGGGCTGTTGGACGTCCTCCGGGCCATGGAACCCGGCCCCGCGCTTCCCTCCTTCCGGCGGGCGGCACGGCTTGTCCTGGAGAGGAGAGTGCGGAACGCGCCTTCGGCACGGCACGAAGAGCGCTGGCTACGCGGCTGGCTCAACCGGGTCGATGGCTACCGCGAAGGGAGCGCGGGTTAATCATGCACGTGGTCGCTCGGCTCGTTTGCAATAGAGCATCGTGATGTTTCTTGCCTTCCACGGTCGAATTCCGGTAAATTTTCGCGTAAGAAAGCGAGCGATCCGCTCGAAGTAGCAGGCGGGAGGACAAGAGGATCGAGGGAGGATCAGAATAGTGACGGAATTGATACCGCTCGACAGCCTGCGCAACGCGGCGGTCTTTGGAGACCTACCCCTGTACCGGCCCACCTCCTCGGGCCAAGGGAGCATCCTGGGAAGTTCGGCGGAGGCACCGTACCCGTTCCTCACGTTTCGGCCACCAGAGGCGCCGAACTTCGGGTCCGAAAACGGTGGGCCCGCGGAGTGTTCGGCGTACCCTGTCGCGCACCCCCTGGATTTCCACTTCTCCTCGGTCTCGTCTGAGGCGAAAGGCGCAAGCCTGGGAAGGGCGCAGACACCGAATTCATCGCTCTTCTGGCCTTCTGTGCCAACAAGCGGTGCGGACCTCCTTGCCTGGCCGACCTCCGTTGGCTTGGCGGAGGGGGGCGTACAACACCCTCTCCTTGAGATGGCGGTCGCCTCGGCGCGGGGGCTTGCGCGGCTCTTGTCCGCTGGAAAAGGATGGGCGAGCGACGGGAATTCATGGTCGGGCGCCTTCGGGAAGCTCTTCGGCGTTTTGTCTTCGCAAGTGGGAAAGGCGTTCCTATCGGGAAAGGTTCACCAGGCCGCGGCGGCGGGGTTGGCGGAAAGAAGTTCCGGGGCCTCCATCCGAGCGCAACCCATGGTGCCGGGGAACCCGGGCTCGTCGGCGAATCAAAGCCGCACCGGACGCCTTCTTACCCTCGTTGCCCCCTTTGCTCTCCGCCGAAGACGCCTCCCTCGCCGCGGAGACGCCGGGTCCCTTTGTGTCGCTGTGGCAGGAGGCCACGCGCGCCGCGAAAGCTGCCGGAAGTCGGATCTTCCAGCCGTCTAAGTTGGGAAAGGCGGTTGCGGAGATCGCTTCTCGGTTGCGCCCGCAAACCCCTGCGGGGGGAGACGCTACCGGAGGTCTCCTCGCCGCAGGGGCTGAGTCGACGCACAAACGGGGAGCGAGCGGTGTTGCCCTGGAGGCGCAGGCGGACGGGAAATTCGTCGTGAATGGGTGGGTTCGGAAAGAAAATGACCACCCGTTCGACGCCATCGGAAGCATGCGCGTGGGCCGAGTCACAGATCGGGAGGAGGAAGAAGTAAAGAGCCTCGGGCAGCAGCTCCGCGATGCGCTGGCAGGAATGGCGGAAGACGGGGAGGGCGCCGGGACGATGGGGACGACTCTCTTCTTCCCGAGCGGCCTGTGGGCGACGGTTCGCGGAGGCTATGGCGTCTGGGACGGTTTCTCCGGCTCGACTTTCGGAGATGTGGGAGGTTTCCTCGGTGAGGGAGAAGCCGAGGCCGGCCTTTCGGTCGCGCAAGGGGCTCCTTTGCGGGCGATGGTGGGGGCCGCACGATCGCTCTCGGTGGAAGAGGAGAGCGACGGGCCATCCGCTTCATCGGCACCGCTGCTCATCCTCCTCGGCTGAATCCGGTTCGCTAAGCCCGCCGTAATCGGCAAGCGGTTGCGCGGCCATGCAAACGGGACTCGATCTTGAAAGACTCCTTCAGCAGGATGTGGACGGGAGCTTCCGGCAAAGGCTCGTCCTCCTGATCGAAAGCTACGAGGAGACCGTCTGGCAACAGATGCGGGAAGGATTGCCTCAAGAGCGCTACCAGACCATGAAGCTCGTGGCGCAAGCACTGGCCGCCGCGAAGACGATTGCCCTAAACGCTTACCCCTAAGGCTACGAAGCAACGCTGCCATGAGAGAGTAGTAGAGAGAGCGAAGGATGCCGCCGCCGGACATGCTCATGGAAATCGGCTTGCTCGGGCTCTTTTCGGGATTTGTCGAAGAAGCCCAAACGATATTCCTCGCGATGGAGCGACTATATCCTCGCAGCGCCCTTCCGTGGATTGGTTAGGGCCTCGTCTACCTGCGCGGCGGTGATCCGCCGCGCGCCGTTGGGCGATTGCTCCACGCCCTCCAGGTTGAACCAGAGAGCGATCTCGCCCGTTCTTTTCTTGTTCTCTGCCTGAAAATGACGGGCAGGGAGCAAGAAGCCCGCGCGATGGCAACGACGTTGCAATGTATCGGGAAAGATCGAGTGGCCAGGGATCTGGTCGATCGGATTCTGAACAGTCCTCTCCCAGGCGGGGTGGCGGAGTGAGGTAGCCAAATGGATCGCCCCGTCGTTATGGAGCATAGAGTCGCCAAAAGCATACCCCGCATCGGCTTCCGCTCCCGCCGCTGGACCGGTCTTCGCTGACAGGACGGGCTTTTTTGTGGGAAGAGGGAAGAAAGCCGGGGTCCAAGCCGGGTCTGTGCTATTGGATACAAAAAGAAGCGCAAACGGATTTCCGTGTAGGGATAGAAAGAAAAGGAAAGGAGTAGACGATGCACCCCATCGACCCCACAGACCCGCTGAACCTTCCCCCGCTTGAAGGATTCAAGTGGGTGGAACTGGAGAAGCGGGATTCGGACCATCCCCAGTTCTTTCCGCCGGCCAAGCCCGAGACGATTGAGGCGGCCAAGGAGTGGTGCGCCCGGGAGCTGGGCTTTCCGCTCCCCGACTTCTATGTCGAGGCTTTAAAGCAATCCAACGGCTATCCGTTCTGGGGCGGGAAATTTTTGCTCTATCCCGAGCCCGGCCATCCGGGGTTTTTGGAGTGGGAGAGCGTTGTGCGCCAAAACCGGCGTTTTCGGACAAGGCGGAGGCCCTGGCGGATCGCTTCCCACTTCTTTGTCTTCGGCCGCTTTTGGAAAGAAAACTACCTCGCCTACGATACCCGAAAGGGGAGCATTCATCTCTTTTCCCCGCTCTTTGCCCTTGAGGACGCCTCGACGGCGCTGGTCAGCTTTCCCGATCCGGGCTCCTTCATCGAGCGCATCGTGCCGAGACCTCGGAGGGAGGGGGATCCGGTCCATAAGCTAGCCATGAGCCTCGATCCGGAGATCGAGCGCCGGCTTCTGGCCGAGCGGCGCCCGCAAGCCCGCTTCGATCCGACGAGCCTGCCGGTTTTGCAAGCGGCGATGGCGGACCCTATAGATGACTGGCCTCCCATCCCAGCGAGTCCTGAGGCGATTGAGGAGGCGATCGCGGAGGCTCCCCGCCGGCTTAACGGTTATCCCCTCCCGCTCTTCTACCGGGATCTCCTCCCCTATTACAACGGGTTCCGTTTAGCAAACGGGTTTATCTACTGCATCCAGGACAAGCGCTCTCCGGTCGAGTGGATACGAACGGGGACCAAGCGCCCTCGGTACTACCACACCTGCTTCCTCTTCTCCTGGAATGACAACCTCCATGAGCTCGATCACGCCGACTACGGACGCGGCTCTCTCAGCATGGATAAGAGGGGGGTCAACCCCGAGTTCTTCTGCTTTGGGGGAGGCGTGGAGGACGAATGGGTCGAATATTGGATCTACGATCCCCGCACGGCGACCTTTCACATGTTTTATAACGATGACGATCTCTCCAGCATCGCAGGGGCATCGATAAGCTCGCCCGACTTCGAGACCTTCATCCGGGACATGCACGACGCTATGCAGCTCCCCGTGCCGGAGGAAGAGGGAGCGGAAAAGGAGTAGGCCATGAACCTTCCTCCGCTTACCGGATTTCGGTGGCAGGAACTAGAAAGGCGGGATCCAAACCGGGTCGAACCTAACGCGGAGGGAAGGCCCGTGAGCTGGCGCAAGCACTTCCTCGAGCGCAAGCAGACGCCGCAATTCTGGGCCGAGCTCCGGGACTACCACAAGGACCGGCTCGAGGAGGCGGGGCTCCTGGAGCAAGTGGAGCGGTTGGCCAGGCATCGATCCAAAGGAAAGGAATACGGCCCGGGTCTCATCAACCCTCAGGGGATCCTCTACCGCCTCCATCACCGGGTGCCGGGTTCCTTGGCGGGCGAGTGGAAGCATGAGCAGATCAACCATGTCGGGAACCTCCTCGTAATTCCGGGCAGGGCGCACAGCGCCTTCGACGATGCGATCTACGCCCCGGTGACGGAGATCCTCAAGCCGGGCCAAAAGATATGGGTGCCGACCGCGGAGCTGGAGTCCCTGCCGTTCTATGATCGGTTCAACGGCAGGATCCTAAGCCTCGAAGAGGAGCTCCGTCCCTTGGAGGCCATAACCAAGAATCCCGCCCCAGAGCTAGCCACCACGGGGCTCAAGGCCCGGGAGTTGCCGGGGGTGGCCAAGGAGAACCCGAGGTATCCCAAGCTGCGCGAGATGGGTCGCAAGGCTCCCGGCGAGCTTAACAAGCTCATATCTCGCACCGCGGAGCAGTTTAAGAGTCTCACGGGGGAGGCTTGGCGCCATCTTCTTCCGGAGCGGGAGAGCCTGCTGGGAAGGGCGGGGGCGCTCCTCCGGGGATCTTTGGCCGGGGAAGTGCCCTCGAATCGGGGATGGCCGCCTTCCAGGAGGCGAAGGAGGCGGGGCGGGAGTTCCGGGAGGGAAGCTTGCCGAAGCCGGGCGGGACGGGCTCCGGGCGGTGGGCTCGGCAGCCTACGCCTTGACACCGGCGGTGGCGCTTTTCCGCACGTCCGCGATGATGGTGTTCAAGCGGCTTCCGGTGATCGGGGCCGTCGCCGGTTTTGCCGAGGCGGGCTACGACGCTTACCAGGCGCTCCGGTGCGCCCTCTCGGGGAAGGGAGAGGAAGCGGGCGTCCGGCTGCGGCAGGCTCTCTGGCGGGGAGCGGGAGCCGCGGGCAACTTGGCCCTATCGGCGGCCGGACCATGGGGGATGGCGGGCGCCTTCGCCGTTTCGGCCCTCACCGAGCGGGAGGCGGCCGGGATCGAGCGGATGTCTGCAATGGCCAAGGATGGCGTCGAGGAAAGCGGCCGCATTCGGGGGATCGAGGCTTGCGGGGAGGAGGGAAGGAGCCGGAAGGGGAGAGGAGGTGTCCCCGGCCAAAGAGCGGGAGATCGGGAAGTCTCCGGATTCGGGGCATTCGGTCGAGTCCTTGAACAACGGGAAACCGGAGGAGCCGTCCGCAAGAGGATTCTTCGGAGAGGCGCCCGGCCGCTGGGCGCCGCGACCATCGCGGGCGCTTGCCGAGGAGGAGGAAGCCATAGCGGATTCGGCTTCCGTTCCGGGCGCAAGGGTCGCTCCGAAGCTGCCGCAGACCTCGGAGCCGGGCCGGGTGGGCCCCGCTTTCGGGATGGCCGCTCCCGATCGGGGGAACCAGAGGGCCAAGGGAAAGGCCGCCCAAGAGCCGGCTCCGGTCTCTCCCGAGGAAGCAAGGGAGCGCGCCATCCAGCAGATGGTCGCAAGCTTCCGACTCCACCCTTGGGTTAAGGACACTCCGGAGCTCCAGAAGATGCGGGAGGACCTCTGCCGCTTCGTCTATCCCATCATGGAGGAAAAGCGGCGCAAGGGTGAGCTTCCGCCGGAGAGGGAAGAGAAGCCCAAGAGCAGTCCGAGCCCTTCTCCCTCGGTCAACCCGGTTTATTCCTTCTGCCGGGAGCGCCCACCAACTTCGCGCGGGCGGGAGCGGTAGGCCGCTTCTCCGGGGAACAAAAGCCAATCCGTCCGCTGCCGCGCGCGCCCGGAAAGCCGCCGGGCATGGCCGCTAACGCAAAGGATCTCCCGCGTAGCCCGTGAGCTCCACGTAGCCGACGCCGTGGATCGGGCTTCCTTGGCGGGTGCCGGAAACCCGGACCGCCCCCTCCCAGTAAGCGATCTCGCCGAGTGCATGGAGGTGGAGCTCCTGATCGGCCATCCGGGGGGCGACCTCCACATCCAGTTCCAAGGAAGGGATCCGGATCCGCCAGCCCGCCGGGTAGCGCGCCCCCGTATGCGGGCTCTTCCAGGCCCCGAGCCGCTCGAACGTGAACTCTCCGTAGCGGAGCCCCTTCCGAGTCCCGTCCGGCGCGACCCAGCTCCCGCCGGCGGTCCGGTCGACCGAGCCGTCCTTCTTGCGGAGGCCGTAGAGCATCAGCTCCTCGCCCGAATCGAGCTGGAGGGCAAACCAGTCCCAACCGACTTGGTCCTTGCCCAGCGTGCTCGAGCTGAATTCGTGATCGAACCAGCTCGTGCCGCGGAGAGGGATCGACTTCTTTGGCTCCGTCAGCAACCCCTCGGTCTGCAGCCGCGTGAAGGAGTAGTAGTAGGACGCCGCACCCGGCTCGTCGGCCTTGCGGCTCAAGCCCGCCTCCCCGTGGAGCACCGGCGGCTTGCACGGGTGGAGGCTGAGGGCGAGCTTCCTCCCTTTCTCCGCCGCCTGCGCCCGGAGGGAGCCGTCCGGCTGCGCCTCGATCCGCCAGTCTCCGACCCAGACCTCCATCGTTTTCTCGGCGCTTCCCGCTTCTCCCAGCGCTCCCCGGTCGGCGCGCTCCGCAAAGAAGAACTCCTTGGCTCGAATATCGCTGATCGCAAAATGGCCGAAAAAGACATCGCGCATTTTCCATCGGCTCTCCCGCTGCGGGGGGGTGTGAAAGAGGCCGCGCCGAAAGAGGGTGATCTCGAATCCGTAGGGCGATCCGGACGGGGAGGAGAGGTTGCCGGTCAGGTACCACCATTCGATCTGGAAATCGGGATGGTTGCCGTGATCGCGGGGGAAGCTCCAGCTCCACGGGCTCTCCGCAAAGCGCCAGCTCTCAGCCGAAGCCGCCGCGGATCTTTCCCCGCCGAGGATCGCCAACAGGAGGAGAGCGGTGGCAGCAAGGCGGGCGCGCATGAGTGGCAAAGTTTACTCCATCCGCATCGCTTCGGCGACGGGAAGGCGGGCGCACGTCCGCGCCGGCCAATAGGCCGAAAGGGCGGCGGCCGCGATCACGGCGGGAGGGAGCTCCCAGAGAAGGCTCCAGGGCATCGTCCACCGGACGGTCCATCCGAAGAAGGCGGGATTGATCACGTAGGTGAGCACGAGGGAGAGTCCGGTTCCGGCCACCAGGCCGAGCGCGGAGGCGATGGCGCCGAGAAGGGCCGCTTCCCCGACCAGCATCGCCTCGACTCCGGAACGCCCGACTCCGATCGAGCGCAAGACCCCGATCTCCCGGCGGCGTTCGACGCTCAGGATCACGAAGTTGAGAAAGATGCCGCTCACGCAGACGATCAGGGTGATCCCCTTGAGCAGCTCGGTCACCGTGAAGGTCTGGTCGAAGACGCGGAAGACTTCCTTGCGCACCTCCCGGTTCGAGTAGACGATCCAATCCCCGATCGGCGCAATCCGCTGTTGGAGCCGTCGGCGCACTCCGTCCGGATCGGCTCCCGGCCGGAGATAGAGCCCCAGGGTCTGGCAGCGGTCCTCGTCCCAATAGCGCCGATAGGCTTCCCAGTCGATGAGGAAGAGTCCGAACTCGGTCGTGTAGTCGTAGAAGACCCCGGCGATCGTGAAGGGTCGGACGCCCCGGGGCGTCGGGATCTCGATCCGATCGCCTTCCCGGGCGTGAAACCGCTTAGCGAAGCTCTCGTTGACGACGATCCGGTCCGATCCCGCCGATTCGCGCAAGATCCGCCGCGCGTCTCCCCTGCGCAGCGAAAGACCGCTGAATTGCGCGGCAACCGGAAAACGGAGAGCGGCGCACTTGACCGTCTCCCCCCGAAACACGATCCGCTGCTCCCGGTAGCGCTCATAGGCGGCGACCGAGGGGAGGGAAGCGACCGCCTCCTCGACCGCCGGGGGGAGGGACTGTTGGGTCCCGGCGCGGACGTTAACGGCCGGAGCGACGAAGAGATCGGCCGTCACGGTCCGCCGCAGCCAATCGTCGACCGTCTTCCGGAAGCTGTAGATCATCACAGTCACGCTCACGTACATCGCCAGCGCGGCCAGCAGAGCGGCGACGGTGATGCCGTTATGATGGAGCGAGCGCCCGAAGTGGGCCATCGCCAGCCGCGGCAAGGCCGAGCGGAAGCGGAAAGCGTCGGCGATCCACCGGCAGACCAGGGGGACGAGCAGCGTGAACCCGAGGAGGGCGAAAAGGGCCGAGCCGAAGCCCAGCGGCGCCGGCCCGGTGTGGAGGGCTAGCCAGGCGAGACCGGCGGCAAGTCCCCAGCAGAGGAGTGCGGCGCCGGCCCACCGGGGACTGGCCCGGCGGCTGCGGTCCGCCAGGGTCCCCAGCGAGAAGGCTTCCACCGGAGCGATCCACGATGCCTCTCGGGCCGGAAACCAGGCCGCCGCCGCCACTGCGACGAGCCCGGAGCCCGCGGCGATGCCGATCGCCTCGGGGGAAACCGAGATCCGCTCGATGTGGAGGAGGGCGTAGATCGCCGTGACGCTTTCGGAAATCACCCCCAGGAGGCTTCGCGCCAGCAGCAGGCCGAGCGGCAGCCCGAGGAGGACGCCGATGCCTCCGACCACCAGAGCCTCTCCCAGGAAGAGCGCCTGGACGCCCGACCGCTGGAGCCCCAGGCTGCGCAAAAGCCCGATCTCCCCCCGGCGCCGGACGACCGAAGCCTGCACCGCATTGTAGATCATGTACATCGCGACGAAGAGGGACACGAGGGAAAGGGCGGTCAGGTTGAGCTCGAAGGCTCCGAGCATCTTTTCCACCCGCCGACTCCTCCCCTCCGGGGTCTGGACGATCACCGACGGGGGCAGCCGCCTCCGGAGAGAGGAGACGACCGCGCCGGAGTCCGCTCCCTCCTCGAGCAGGCAGCTGATCCGGGAAAGTTTTCCGATCCTGCCGAAGCTCTCTTGGGCGCCGGCGATGTCGAGGAAGGCCAGATGCTCGTCGGCACCCACCGCCTTTCCGTGAAACTCGACTAGGTAGCGGAGCACGAAGTCGACCGGGCCGGTCTCCGTCCGGACGGTGATCCGGTCCCCGAGCCGCAGGCCCAGCTTGCGGGCGAGCGTGGCGGTGAGCGCGATCGCTCGGGAATCCTGGAAGAACTCGAGCAGGTTGCTTTCGGGGCTTTCGCCCGCCTCGAGGGTGAAGGCCCGGAACCGGACGTTGGAAAAGAGGTCGATCCCTTCGAGCTGCAGATACTCCCCCGGATGATCGGCGATCAGGCAGACCTGCTCGACCAGCGGGGTGGCCGCCGCGATTCCCGGCGTGCTCCGGACCGTCCGAAGGAGTTCCTCGTCCATCGGCACCCCATCGCCCGACACCTCGAGGTTGGCCTTGCCGGCCGTCGCGTCGACCGAGGCCCGGAACGCAGCCAAGGCGCTCCGGTTGAGGATCAGGACGCCGACGAAAAGGGCGACGCCCAGGGCCACCGACAGAACCATGACGGCGGACATCGCCGGGTGGCGCAGGAGCTGGCGTCCGCAGTGTCGAAGAAAAAGGGCGAGCATGAAGGGGAAAGGCTAGGAATCCCAGGACTTTCCGGGCGCCTCCTCAAGAACCCGGCCATCCCGCATCCGGATGATGCGAGAGCTGGCGGCAGCCACCTCCGGGCTGTGCGTGGCGAGCACCAGTGTCGCTCCGTGCCGCTTCCCCAGGTCGCGAAAGAGATCGATGACGACTCGGCTCGCCTCGGAATCGAGGTTCCCGGTCGGCTCATCGGCCAGCACCATTCCGGGTTCCAGCAGCAGGGCCCGGGCGACCGCGACCCGCTGCATCTCCCCCCCGGACATCTGCTCCGGGCGGTGGCCGCTCCTGTGGCCGAGCCCTACCTCTTCCAGCAAGGCTATGGCTCTCCGCCGCGCTTCCTTGGGATCGATCCCGCGCAGCAGACCCGGCAGCTCGACGTTCTCCACGGCGGTCAGGGTCGGCAGCAGGTTGAAAAACTGGAAGACGATACCGATCTTCCCCAAGCGCATCTCGGTCAGCTTCCGGTCCTCGAGCTCCGCCAAGGATTGGCCGAAGACGACCACGCTTCCTTGGGTCGGCCGGTCGATTCCCGCAAGGAGGTGGAGCAGCGAGCTCTTGCCGCAGCCGCTCGGACCCACCAGGGCCACGAACTCCCCTTCCTCGATCTCCAAGCTGACCGAGCGGAGCGCGCAGGTGGCGCTCTCCCCGGAGCCGTAATACTTGGATACCTGATCGAGCCGGGCGACCACGCGTCTCAAAGCCTCTCCTTCCCGCACCCTGCTCCGACGCCGCGACTCTCCATGACGGTCCGCTGCGCCCAAACTTGAGCATCTTTGCCCGACAATTGCAACCTGTGCTAGGGGGAAGAGTCCACCCGGGAAGGCTCTTCCTCTTCGGCTAGGAGGAAAAGATCGGGATCGCCGGTCACCGCGACATTTTCCGAAAAGACCCGCTCGGCCCCGAACGCCTCGAGGTAGCGGGATCCTCCGGATTTCGGCCCGGTTCCGGAACGACCTTCTCCTCCAAAGGGCTGGAAGGCGACCGCGGCTCCGATCATCGGGCGGTTGACGTAGAGGTTGCCGACCCGCGCTCTCTCCCGAACCGAGCGGATCCGCCCCCGGAGGCGGGTTTCGAGCCCCATGGTCAAGCCGAACCCCTTTTGGTGGATCTCGTCGTAGACCCGATCCCACTCCTCGATGCGAAAGCGTGCTACCGGAAGGAGGGGGCCGAAAATCTCCCGATCGATCAAGGAAAGGGAAGGGATCTCGACGACCCGAGGACAGAAATAGTGGCCTCCGGAAGGCGCGGTCGGGGCCAGGGGAGCCTCGGCCAACAGCTTGCCGGCCCGCGTGAGCCGCCAAGCCTCCTTTTGCAGGTCGAGCAAAGCGGTCCGGTCGATCAGCGGCCCGACGTCGGTCGAGAGGTTCCGCGGATCCCCGACCACCAACTCCTCGACCGCGCCACCGAGCAGATCGAGCAGGCGGGGAGCCGCCTCCTCCTGTACCAGCAGCAGGCGGAGGGAGGAGCAGCGCTGGCCGGCGCTCCCGAAGGCGGAAGCCAAAATGTCGTCGACGGCCTGCTCCGGCGCCGCCGTGGCGTCGACTACCATCGCATTGATTCCTCCGGTCTCGGCGATCAGTGGGGTCAATGCTCCTCCCCGATCCGCGAGGACCCGGGCGATCCGGGCGGCGGTCTCGCCCGATCCGGTGAAGGCGACTCCGGCGATGCGCCGATCCCGGACGAGCGCTTCGCCCACCCGCCCGTCGCCGGGCAGGAAGTGGAGGACCTCCGGAGGGATGCCCGAGGCGAGGGCCAGCCGGACCGCCTCGGCCGCGACGAGCGGCGTCTGCTCGGCCGGCTTGGCAACGACCGCGTTTCCCGCCGCCAAGGCGGCCGCCACCTGTCCTAGGAAGATCGATAGGGGAAAATTCCACGGGCTGATGCAGGCGAAGAGCCCGCGTCCCCGCCAGGAAATCTCGTTGCGCTCCCCGGCAGGTCCGCCGAGCCTCCGCGGGGCCCCGAAGAGCCGCCTGCCCTCCGCGGCGTAGTAGCGGCAGAAGTCGATCGCCTCCCGCAGCTCCGCAAACGCATCCGGAATGGTCTTTCCCGCCTCCTCGCGCAGGAGGAAGAGGAGCCTCCCGCGCTCCCGCCAGAGACGGTCGGCGAGCGCCTCCAGGGCCTTGGCCCGCTCTCCGGCCGGGACGCGCTCCCAGCGCGGAGCCTGCTCGGAGCCGATCCGGAGCGCCTCCTCGATCTGCGCATCCGCTGCCCAGGCAACGGTGCCCACCCGTCGCGCCGGGTCAGCCGGGGAGAGGACCGGCTTTTCCTTCCCGCCGGCAGGCCTTCCGGCCACCAGCGGCTCGGCCCGTCCGGGACCCGCCGTCGCCTCGATCTGGCGCAGCAGGGTCCGGACGGCCTCCGGATTCGCCCAGTCGATTCCCTCGGACCGCTTCCAGGCCGGCAAGGAGAGATCCGGCGGGCTCGGAATCCGGGGGTGGCGTGCCGGCGCCAGCCGTGCGGCCCCGCTCACCGAAAAGGGACGGAACTCCGATCTCCCGGCCGAAAGGAAGCCCGCTTGGCCGACCCCGTTTTCCAGAAGCCTCCGGGCCAGGTAGCCGAAGAGCTCCGCCCGGGCTCCGAACGGAATGTAGAGGCGGACCGGAAAGGCCGCCTCGCGGAGCGCCCAAGAGAGGGAGTCGGCCACCCCGTAGAGGCGTTGAAACTCCCAGCCGCTCGATCGCCCTTCGGTCAGGCAGAGGATGGCCGCGGCCGTCGCGGGGTTATGAGTGGCGAACTGAGGAAAGACCCGGTCGGAGCCTTCCAGCAACCGCTCGGCGCACGCCAAGTAGGAGAGATCGGTCAGCGCCTTCCGCGTGAACACGGGGTAGCGGGGGAGCCCCAGGGCCTGGGCCCTCCGGATCTCCGCATCCCAATAGGCTCCTTTGACCAGCCGGAGCGCGATCCGCTTCCCCGCTTCCGCCGCGGCTTCGAGCAAAAGATCGACAGCGGCCCAGGCATGCTTCTGGTAGGCCTGAATGACGATTCCCAAGCCGATCCCGTCCCCGGCCTCCGGCTCCGCCAGCAGCCGCAGAAATAGGTTGATAAGGGGCCAAAAGCGAGCGGTCTCCTCCGCGTCGAAGACGAGCCGGATGCCCGCCTGCCGCGCCTCCCGGTAAAGCTCCCGGACGACGGGATAAAGCTCCTCGCGGATCCGTTCCTCCTGCAGCGGCTCCCACCGCGGATGCAGGGCCGAGAGCTTGAGGGAGAGCTCGGGCGCCTCCTCTTCTCCGCCTCCCCTCCGGCCGAACACGGCGATCGCCTGCCGGTAGCGGCCGAGCACCTCTTCGGCGACCCGCCGCGACCGCGCGGCCTCGCCGAGCATATCCCAGCAAAACCGATAGCCCCGGGAGCCGAGGAGCGCGGCCCGGGAGGCTCCCGCCCGCGGATCTTCCGCCAGAATGAAGCGCCCGATGATCGCCTCCACGACCTTGCGGACCGATTTGCGGGCGGCCCTCTGCAAGAGAGGGCGGAGCCAGCCGGGAAGGGAGCCGCGGCTCTCCCAGCGGATAAGGGCCCGCAGACCCGTCAACCCCCAGGATGCTAGCCTCCCGATGCGGTCTCCCGGCCGGTCTCCGCCCGAGCGCCACTCTCCTTCGGTCAGCTTCTCGGCGAGCAGGGCATCCGCCGTCCGCTCGTCGGGGATCCGCGGCAGGGCTTCGGCAAGCTCCAGAAGCAGGCGTCCTTCCTTTTGCGAGAGAGGATAGCGAGCCAGGATCCGGTCGACCCAGCGCGGCCGCTCCGTCGCATGCATACGCTCCTGGAGCCAGCGCGTCTTCTCTTCGATACGCCGATCCAGGCTTTCCCGCTCGGGCAGCCGCGCCAGCAGCTCTTCCCGGCACCGCTCGTCGTCGGCAGCCCAAGCGGCGAGGATCCGCTCGCGCCGCACGTCCACCTGCGCTGGCAGAAGTTCTTTCCGTTCCATCGCGCTCCTCTTCGCCCCGGCCCGCGGGGTCCGCCCATTGTTATTGTTGTACACGCCAAGCTCCTGTCGGGGAAGGGAGGAGAAGAGCGCGGCGGGTCCACGCTGCGGCTCGGCGGGTCGGCCGGAAGGGGATCGTCGTCCTCCGCTTGGATCCCCGGCTGTGGGGATTTCGGCGGCGCAGCCGTTGCGGAACGTTCGTATCCGAAGCGCCGAGCACGGCTGTCGGCGCGCGGCTTTGCCCCGTTGGAGACGCATTCCCGCATTGACGCCGCACATATTTCCATGATACTAGAATTATAGTTATATACAAAGGAGATCCCTCTCTGGATAAGCAACGCTCGATTCGGGAACTGGTGAAAGCCCGCTACGCGGAGGAGGCGCGGCGAGACCGCAGCGACGCGAGCCGATCCGCGTCTTGCTGCGGGAAAGGCTTTTATCGATCGAAGGAAGCAGCAGAGCTGCCCGCCGAAGCGCTTGCCGCCTCCCTCGGATGCGCCAACCCGGTGGCCCTGGCGCAGCTGCAAGTCGGAGAAATCGTGCTTGATCTGGGCGCCGGCGGAGGAATCGACGTTCTTCTTGCCGCTGGGCGGGTGGGCCCAACAGGAAGAGCTTATGGTCTCGACATGACCGAGGAGATGTGGGAGCTGGCTCGGGAGAACCAACGCAAGGCCGGCTTGGACAACGTCGAGTTTCTCAAAGGCGAAATCGAAAACATTCCCCTGCCCGACAATTCCGTCGATGTGGTCCTGTCCAATTGCGTCATCAATCTATCGACCGAAAAGGATCGGGTGTTTGCGGAAGCCTTCCGGGTGCTCAAGCCGGGCGGGCGGATCGCCGTGGCGGACATCGTCCTCCTACTGTGCCGAAACGGGGAGATCTGGGCCGGTTGCCTCGCCGGCGCTCTGGAGGAATCGGAATCCCGGACCAAGCTCGCCACGGCCGGTTTCACCGACATCCGGATCGAGCCGGTCCGAAGCTATTCCGCGTCCGATGCCATGGAGTTCCTCCGGACCGTTGCGAGCGCGCAGCTCGATGCGGAAGCCCTGGCTCGCCTGAGGGAAGGGAAATTCCTGAGCGCCCTCCTCCGCGCCCGGAAGCCGGAGCGATAACCGCGAGCTCCCCCGACAGGCAGGTCCGCCCGGAAGGGGGCACGGCACCCGCCGGCCTGCAGCCGATGCGGCCGTCTGCGTCCCCGGCGCGAAGCCGGGGATCCGCCGCATGCCGATCTTTGCCGAACCTGGCGGAGCCGGAGGGATTCGAACCCTCGGTACCCTTTTGGGGTACAACGGTTTAGCAAACCGTCCCTTTCGGCCGCTCAGGCACGGCTCCCGGAGTCAGTTCCCTTCTGCTCCCGGGCGGGGCGCTTGTCAAGGTCGGGGGACGCTTCCGGCTTGACGACACTCGGCCGGCTTGCCAGCCTGGGCTCGCGCCGGCGGCGGGGCCGCCGGAGAAGCGAAAGCGGGCGATGCCAGGACAGGGACGGGGCAACGGAAAGCGAAGCGGGCGACCGCTCGGAAAACGAATTCTCCTGTGCGTCGGGGTAGGCCTGCTGGTCTACGCGGCGACCCGATTCCTCCTGGGTACAGAAGGAGCGTTCGTCTCGACGGAGGATTCGTTTTTGAGCGCCCACGCGGTGCGCATCTCCCCCAGAGTTTCCGGTTACCTGGAGAAGCTCCTTATCGATGACAACAGCCGGGTGAGCCAGGGGCAGCTCATGGCGCTGATCGACCCGAGGGACTACCAGGCGCGCGTCGCCGCGGCGGATGCCGTTCGGCTTCTATCCGGAACCGAGCGGCTGCGGATGCAGCGGCTGGCGACCACGCGCGCCACGCCCATGCTCAATTTCGATGCCGCAGCGGCCCTCAACGCGACGACCGAGGCCGAACTCCGGTTGGAGTCCCTAAGCCTCGGCTACAGCGAGATCCGGGCGCCGATCGCCGGGAGGATCGCGGGGCGGCGCGTCGAGCAGGGGAATCTGGTGAATCCGGGACAGTTTCTCTTTTCGATCGTCCCGGAGGGGGTCTGGGTCAGCGCTAACTTCCGGGAGAAGGAGATCCGCCATATCGCGCCGGGCAAACCCGCAGAAATTCGCATCTGGGCGCGCCCGGGCCGCGTCTACCGGGGACATGTCGAGAGCATCCAGCGCGGTGCCAATTCCGCGTTCAGCCTCTACCCGACGCTCGACATGCGCCTCAACTACGTCAAGCCTGAGCAGCGGATCCCGGTGAAGATCCTTTTCGATGAGCCGCCCGCCGCGCTTGCGGAGCTCGGCCCCTGGATGACCGCGGCGGTGCGGATTCCCACCGCTTCCGCGAAGGCCGCAATCGACTGGGCACTCCTGCTCGGAGCGGCGGGGGCGTTGGCCGCCTTCGTCTTCGCTCCCGTTTCCCGCGGGTCGAAAGCCTAACCAAAAAACGGGATCAGCCGCCCATGTTGGCTTCTTCGGCAGCGGCGCGCAGCTCGCGGAGCGGGTCGTCCTCTCCCGAGTTCACGAGCCGGCTCTCCAAAACGACCCGGTCGGCGCCGTGGATGACCGCCGACGCGAGGCTCTCCTGGGTGATTCCGCCTTCAACTCCGATCTCGTAGGCTAGGTTGGCCGCTTCCCGGTGCGCCTTGGCCAGCGCCACCTTCTTGAGCGTCTCCGGAAGGAAAGGTAGTCTCGGTCCCGCGTTAGCCGTCAGACAGAGCAGGGAGTGGATATAGGGCAGATACGGGAAGGACTTTTTCAAAAGGGTGATCGGATTGAGCGCAAGCCCGCAGCGGCACCCCATCGACCGGATCAGCTCGAGAGTCTTTCGCACGTCGTGGCGGGCTTCCAGGTGCACGGTCACGATATCCGCCCCCGCTTCGATGAAGGCGCGGGCGTAGCGATCAGGCTGCTCGATCCGGAGGTGGACTTCGATAGGCAGCTCGGTTGTCGTGCGAAGGGCGGCGACCAGACGGGGGCCGCCGCCTAGATCGGGCACGAAGTGGCCGTCCATCACCTCGACGTGGAGGAGATCGATTCCGGCCGCTTCCAGATCACGAACCTCGCTTTCGATCTGGCAGGGCTTAGCTCCGATCACAGCGGCGAACCGGACCGATCTCATGTGGGAGCACTCCTACGCGGACTTGCGTTCGATCAGCTCGATTTCGTACCCGTCCGGGCCGTCGATGAAGGCAAAGCGTGTTCCGGAAGCGCTCGTCGTAGGACCGTCGGAAAAGGGGTAGCCTTTTCGGGCGGCTTCGCGGCCGAAAGCCTCCAGGTCGTCGACTTCGAAGGCCAGATGGGTCAGGTCGGGCGGCACGACAACCGGGCCCGACGCCGGATAGTGGCAGATTTCGAGTAGCTCCTCGCTTTCCGGGGCCTTGAGAAAGACCAGCGTGGAGCCTCGAGGGGAGGTCGATCGGCTCACTTCCTGGAGGCCAAGCAGTTCGGTAAAAAAGGAGACGCTCTTTCTTAAGTCGTTGACGCGATAGCGCGTGTGCAGGAGGCGACGCACCTTCACCGGAGTTCCTCATTCCCTTCCGGGAAAAAGCGTTCGGAGGCGCAGGAAAAAGTCGGGGATGGGCTGCTCATCGCTTACCACCGCTGGTGAAACCGTTCCTCCGGACGAAGACTCCCTAAAAAAAGGCTGAGCCAATCCGCGAGTGTCTCCAGATCTTGGAGATCGACGACTTCCACCGGGCTGTGCATGTACCGGTTCGGAATGCCGAGAGCTGCCGTCGGAATGCCTCCGCGCTGCAAAAAAATGGCGTCCGCGTCGGTCCCCGACCGCCGGGGATCGATTCCCTGCTGAAACGCGATCTGGTGCGCGCGGGCCACCTCCGCGAGCCGGTGCACGAGCAACGGATGGTTGACGCTTCCCCTGCTCAAGATCGGCCCCTTGCCGAGCTGGACGTCGCCGTGGCGCTTCTTATCGGCGATCGGAATGTCGGTCGCATGGCCGACGTCGACCACCAGCGCCGCGTCGGGGTGGGTCGAGTAGCCCACCATGGCCGCACCGAAGAGACCGTTTTCTTCCTGGATTGTCGATGCCGCGATGACGCAAGCCGCCAGCTTCTCCCGCCGCAACGCGGTTTTCCGGAAGGCCTCGGCCACCACGAAGGCGCCGACGCGGTCGTCGCAAGCCCGGCCTGCCCAGAGGGTGCCGTGCAGGGGGGAGAAACCCGAATCGTACGTGATGAGATCCCCGACGGAGACACGCTCGAGGGCCTCTTTCTGGCTTTGGGCACCGATATCGATGAAGAGCTCGTGCCATTTGGGCGGTTCCTGCTTGCCCTCCCGCTCCTGCAAATGGATGGCCAGCGAGCCGATCACGCCGAGCACGGGCTGCCCCCCGTGGTGGATCCGCACGCGCTGGCCGCGTGCCAGCAGGGGGTCGGACCCTCCTACGGTCGTGAAGTAGACAAAGCCTCGATCATCGACGTACTGAACCTGGAAGCCGATCTCATCGATGTGCGCCGCCAGCAGAATCTTGGGAGATCCCTCCGGATGCAGGAACGCGAGCGCATTGCCGTAGGCGTCGGTTTCGATCCGGTCGGCATAGGGCTTGAGGTAGTCGATCCAGAGCTGTTGGGCGAGCATTTCCCCGCTCGAAGGGCTGGGGGTTTCGATCAGAGCACTCAGGAAATCGAGCTGGTTTTCTTCCACAGCCCACTCACCGTAGCCAAAGTTTTCCCCTACCGCAACCGTCTACTTCCTGGCGGCCGGACCGGCCCGTGCGGCGCGCGCGCGCAGGATCTCCCGGGCCACGGGAAGCAGGGAGAGGATGATGATCAAGAAGAGGAAGAGGTGGAGATGGGTCCGAACCGCCGGAGCGCTTCCCAGGAAAAAGCCGGCGAGGAGGAAGAGGGCCACCCAGGCGGCGCCTCCTGCTGCATTCCAAAAAAAGAAGCGGGAATAGTTCATAGATCCCACGCCGGCGACAAAGGGAGCGACGGTGCGGAGCACTGGAATGAAGCGGGCGATGACGATCGCGCGGGCGCCGTACCGCCGACAGAGGGCGCGGGCGCGAACGAGATGGCGGCGACTCAGCCAGCGGGCCTCCCGATCGCGAAAGATCGCGGGTCCAGCTCGGAGGCCGATCCAGTAGTTCGTCGAGTCGCCGAGAACCGCGGCGAGGATGAGGGCCAAGAGGAGTGTAGGCAGGTGGAGCCACCCTTGGCCTGCGAAGGCGCCCAGGAGGAAGAGAAGGCTGTCGCCGGGCAGGAACGGGGTGAGGACCAGGCCCGTCTCGCAAAAGACGATCGCAAAGAGCAAGGGATAGGCCCAAAAGCGGTGGTCCTTCACCACCGACCGGAGAAGCTCCTCCCAGCCGGTCCAGAACGCGAGCCAATCCATCGTTGTTCTTCCTCCCGCGGGGAGCGCTCTTCCCGCCGTTAAGTTGACACTTCGGTCCGGCCGCGTATACTTATTAGTATTAATAGGTCGCTATCCCGTTGGTAGCGAACCGGCATGGGAAAACTCGAACGAAAGGAGGAACCAATGAATGGCTTGGTGCGGCGAACGCAGACAGGAAGTGTCTGGGATCCTTTCCGGGAGTTGGAGGAGATGCGGAAGAGGTTGGCCACTTTCTGGGAGCGGCCGCTGGAGCTGCTCGAGATGCCGAGCGAGCGGATCGAGGTCTCCGAATGGCGGCCCTTGGCCGACGTCACGGAGGATGACAAGGAATACGTGGTAAAACTCGAGCTTCCCGGCATGAAGCGGGAAGAGGTCAAGGTGACCATAGAGTCGGGCGAGCTTACGATATCCGGTGAACGGAAGGCAGAAAAGGAAGAAAAGAACAAGAAGTATCATCGGATCGAGCGAGCCTACGGCGCCTTCTCCCGGTCGTTTGTGATCCCCGACGATGTGGTGGCCGACAAGATCGAGGCCCACTTCAAGGATGGCATCCTCGAGGTGCACCTCCCCAAAGGAGAGCACGCGCAGCCCAAGACGATCGAGGTGAAAGGTTGAGGGCGCGGTCCTCCCTTTCCGGAGAAAGGCCCTTCCTTGCGGGAGGGCCTTTCTGTTTTCCGGCCCCTGGAAAGACGGCGGCGGCCATCCCCGCTAGTATCGGAATTCCGATTGACAGCGGTCGTGGCCGGAAGCAAAAGTCATTAACTCCCGGGCGGTTGCCGCGGGATCTCGGGGAAAGGAGGAGGGCTTGCCAAAGCGGTTCTTAATCGGGGTTCTTTTGGGCTTCATCGGGTGCGGCTCGGCTTGGGCCGCCCCGGCCTCCGCCGGAGATTCCGCGATCCAAGGTCCTTCCCTCGCCGGGACGGACCCCGTCAGCGAAGAGATTGCAGCCGGAACCGGGCAGGGGAGCTCCAAGGAAGCGCCGCCCGTTCAAAATCCTTTTACGGTCAAGTCAGGCCTCTACGCCGGCATCTTCGGCGGCGCTGCTTTTTCCAATCCCGAATTCGGATCTTCGGCCTATCCCGCTCCGGTCGGCCTTTCGGTCTTCACGGAAAGAGGGGGCATCGTCAACGGGATGGGCGGGCTGCTTCTGGGCTACGAGTTCGCCGGCAACAAGATCGGAGACAGCTGGGATTTCTACTGGAGGCCCGCCGTCCAGCTCGATGCCTACTATCTCGGCCTGACCGCGGCCTCGTCGGGGCCCGGCTACGGCGCGCCGGCGGTGCCGGGCGCAATCGACATGAAGGAGAACTTCAATGCCGGAGTCATCACGGTCGATGGGCTCTTGAACTTGTATACGCCGGTCCTGGCTCTCCATTTCGGAGTCGGCGTCGGCGGCGCCTATATCAGCAACTCCTCGGCGTCGGCGGTGCCGAACGGCGGACCGGCCGGAGGGGAGCAGCTGCTCGGTGCGGGGATCACGACCGATGCGGGCGCCTTCGCCGCTCAAGGAATTGCCGGAATCGACCGATGGATCGGCAAACGGTGGTCGGTCTTTATCGAATACCGTTTCCTCTTGCTCACCGGAACGAACTTCAGCTTCAACGGCAACCCGGCGGTCTTCGGCCCCAACCAGGCGGTGAGCCAGCATTTCGATCAATTTACCGCAAACCTGGTGCTGGCCGGGCTCCGTTACAAGTTCTAATGAAGAAAGTCCTTCTTTTTTTCGCAGCCGGCCTGGTTGCCGGATGGAGCGGGCTCCCGACACCACCCTCCGCACGGGCAGGAACGGAGTTCGAGCCGCCGATCCCCAAGTTTCCGTACGCTCCGACCGACCCCAAGGGCAACCCCTACTGCGTCGCGGCGACCGACCTGGTCTTCAGCCCGCGGCCGCCCTACGTGCAAGCGAGCTCGGAAGTCGCGAAACTCGAGAAATCGAAACGGCCGCGTCGCCCAGCCAAGAGGGAGCCCGAGTCCGTCGACGCCAAGGGAAGGCCTTAGCCGCTCGTTTTACAGCATTGGAAGCGGCGCCGCGGCTTCGGAAGGCAGGCGTTTGCGCGCCTGCTGTCCCGGCGGCGTTTGCCGCAAGGCGCTAGGGGGAAGATAGATCCCGATCAGCTCCCTTTGCCACCACTCCCCGGTGCGCCGCAAGGTGCCCCATGAGCTGAACCGATATTCGTAAAGGAGGGCCCGGATATACGTGGGCGGAGCGCCGGGGAAGGGATTGGAAGCAAAGAGCGCGACCACGGCGGGGCTGCCCTCCAAGAGCCGTTGCGCGAGCCTCGGGAACCAGGGAGTCCGTGCGGGGCCGTTCAAGGCGGCGAACCACATCTGCCAATCGAGCCTCGGCTGGTAGGGGGCGACGAATGCCGGCATCTTGTGCAGATCGCCCGGCTTCCAGCGGAAGGGGTAGGTCATCCAGACCGCACCGTCCCGGCTGCCCTCGATCTCGATCTCGAGCCGGCGGGTGGTCATCACCGCGAAGGCGCCATAGTTGTTGACGCTCCGGAACGGGCCGATCGCGACAAGAATTATGGCCACCGGCCGAGGGGGCCGGACTCCCAGCACCGCCAAGAAGAGCGGGACGCTCAGCAGGAAGAGGACGCCCCCCAGGACGGGACTCCAACGGCGCTGGAGAGGAGAAATCGGGTGGCAATCGCAGCGGAGGCGGGGCAGGAGGCGTCGGAGGACCGAATCTTCCAGAAGAGCGAAGCAGAGGACAAGGGTGAGCCAGTTGTAAAAGGCGTGGTTTCCGGTGAGCAGGATGAAGAGCTGCAGGAGGGCCGAAACGGCGAAGCCGAAGAGACCGCCCAGCCGGCCCAGAAAAAAGAAAAACGGAATCGCCAGCTCGGCGGCGAGAACCAGGAAGGTCGAAATCTCGTGGAAGGCCAGCGGCAGATGGAAGAAAAACCAGGAGAGAGGGGAAGGAAGAGGCTGAGTTTCGTAATGGTATTGGAGCGCGGTCAGCGCCCGCCAGGCGGTGTCTCCGCTTGCCAGCTTGACGACGCCGGAGAGAAAAAGCACACGGAAAAGAAGCCACCGCAGCCAGAACGAAGCGAACGGCGGCGGCGAAGGGGCCGCTCCCCAGTCCGGCCGCAGCCGCCAAGGGGCGATCAAGACCGCCAGGAGGCCCGCTTCCAACAACAGGCTGTCCCATTGGAAGAAAAAGAAGTCCCGCCCGAGGGAAACGAACGAGAGGTAGAGCGCCCAGAGCGCCAGGGCGGTCCAGGCCGGCGCCAGGTCAAAAAAAAGGAGAACGGCGAGCAAGAATCCCGCCCAGGCGAAGAGCTGCAGGAGCAGATCGCTTCCGCCGGTCCACCAGAAGAGGGATGGCGCTTGCACGTAGCGGGAAACGCCCAGGGCGGCCGGCCCGGCGGCGAGCACTTCGGCGATCGGCAGGATGCCGCGCGAGCCGAGAAGCCCCGGCAGTTGGATGGCCAACGAGAGGAAAGCGACCGCGTAGATGGCGGCGACCCCGCGAAGAAAAAGCCAGATCGCCAATCGGTAGGTGCGGCGCGGGCCGCCGCGGATCGGAAATCGGAGGGCTAGTCGTCGGAGGAGCATGATGGAAGAGGGCGGCCGGGATCCCGCTCTTCCCCGGCTCCGGATGGCTCCTCCGACCCGGGAAGCGGCATCCGCCCCCGGGCTGCCAACATGCGGAGGAGGTCTTGCGCATGAGCTTCGACGCGGGGATGGAGATCCCGCCAGGAGACGACCCCCTCTTCGATCAGGAAGGAGGCGCGCTTGACGAAGCCGAGGAAGGCGGGCAGCCCGAAGGCCCGGGCGGCTTCGCCGGACCCATCGGAAAGAAGGAGGAAAGGCAAAGCGTATCGCCGCCGGAAGGAGGCGAGCCGCTCCGGAGAGTCGCCGCTCACGCCGATGATTTGGATGCCCCAGGCAGCCAGCTCCTTCCCGTGGTCGCGGAGGTTGCAGGCTTGCTTCGTGCAATAGGGGGTATGGGCACGCGGATAGAAGTAGAGGAGGATCTTGCCGGCGGCGAGGAGGTCAGCCAGGGCGACGCTCCTTCCCTCGGGATCGCGGAGGGTGGCCGCCGGCGCTCGGGAACCGACCAGTAGAGGTTTGCGCATGGTCTTGTCTTGCCGCGGCGGTCGGCTCAAGCTGATGCCGACAACCGCAGTATGAAAAAGGACGAGGGTGAGGTCAAAGCCGCTCTGTGCGGGGGAAGCGATCGGAGAGGAAAGGGAGGCCGGGAAGAGAATTGGCTCCCCGCTTTTCTCGCCGAGTTTCCGGAGATGGCGACCGCCTCGCCGGACGCGCTCGCGCAAAACGCGGGCGACGCCTGGCTGGCGGCCCACCCTCCCCAAGCCGTCGCGTATCCGGAGAGTGCGGAATCGGTCGCCCGTCTGGCCCGCTGGGCCTCCGCGGCGGCCGTCCCGATCACCGCCCGGGGAGCGGGGAGAGGCTATGTGGGAGGATGCGTCCCTATTCAGGGAGGGATCGTCGTCAACTTTTCCCGGATGAACCGGATCCGTGAAATCGATCCGCAGGACGGGGTGGCGATCGTCGAGCCCGGAGTGATCACGGCCCACCTCCAGGAAGCCGCCGCCAAGCTCGGCTGGTTCTATCCCCCCGATCCCGCCAGCGCCGCCGAAAGCAGCCTGGGGGGCAACATCGCCACCAACGCCGGCGGCCCCCGCTGCCTCAAGTACGGGGTGACCCGCCATTACGTGCTCGGGCTGGAGGTCGTGCTGGCCGACGGGACCCGGGTCCGCGTCGGCGGGCGCACGCACAAGAACAAGGTAGGATTCGACCTAGTCGGCCTCTTCGTCGGCTCCGAGGGTCTCCTGGGGCTCGTGACGGAGGCCACGCTCCGGCTGATCCCGCATCCGCCCTACCGGGTGGCGGTCGCGGCCGTTTTTCCCACGGTCGAGGCGGCTGCCGGAACCGTCGAGCGGATCTTCGGAGCCGGCCTCCTCCCCTCGGCTCTCGAGATCGCCGACCGGCTTACCTTGGAGAGGGCCCGCGAGTTTTGCGAGGAACCGATCCCGCCCGGCGACGCGCATCTATTCATCGAGTGCGACGGCCAGCCCGCGGGCGTCGATGCGGAGATCGACCGCCTCCTGCCCATCCTCCGCCGGGCGGGTGCGGGCGAGGTGCGCATCGGCCGCGGGGAGGAAGGCTGCGAGCGGCTTTGGCGGATCCGGCGATCGTTTTCCCTAGCCCTCAAGCAAAGCGGCCTCACCAAGCTCAATGAGGACGTCGTGGTCCCAAGGAGGCGGCTTGTCGATCTCCTGCGGCTGGGAAGGGAGATCGAGCGTCGGTTCGGATTCCCCGTCGCTTGCTTCGGCCACGCGGGGGACGGCAACATCCACGTCAACTTGATGATCGATCGGAGCTTGCCCGGCGCGGAAGCGCGGGCGGAGGAAGCGCTCGATCTTCTCTTCGCGCAAGTCATCGGCTGGGGGGGCTCGATCACCGGAGAGCACGGAATCGGCCTCGCGAAGGATCGCTGGTGGCCCCTGGCGGCGTCTCCGGAGGTCCGCAAGCTGCATGAGCGGTTGAAGGCCGCTTTGGACCCCGCAGGGTTGCTGAATCCGGGAAAATTCGTTTGATTTTGCTCTCGCCTATCGTAATTCTGGCCAATTTGGCACGAATGCCGCGCTCCGGGCACCCCGTGTCGTAAACCTATGTCGTTCGAGGACACATTTTCCTACTCGCTCGAGGCGAGCCGGGTGGTCCTGTTGCCGCGCACGCGGCTGGCGACCTTCCGTACCTCCCTGATCCACTACACGCTCATGACCGAGGCGATGGACCGGGTGGGCACGACATTCGTCCGCGAAGGGAACCTCGAAGCGGACCAGCCGCGGGTTATCTTGCCGAGGACGATGGGAAAGCTCCTTTTGGAAGGCTTCGGCGAGAAAGCCCGCGCCTATGCGGAGTGGCTGAGCAGGCAGCCCGGCTCTCTCCCCTTCTTGCGCTACGGCTTTCAATTGCGCAAGGAGGAGCTGCGGTTCCGCCAAGTCGAGGCCCCGATCGAATCGGTAACCCAGAGCGTGACCCGCCAAGTCCAGGAACAGGACGATCCGTTCGCGGCGGTTCTTGTCGGCGTGGAGGATGGCTGGGAGATCTCTCTTCTCCGCTTTTGCCTCGAATGGGTTCAAAAATCCCTTCCCCGCAACATCCACGACTTACGGCAGGAAGGCTTTTTGTAGGAAGCGGCCGAAGGTGATCGCTTCGAGCGCTTCGGCGCGATCCCCCGCGGCGAGGGCAAAACCGTGAACGCGCCGCCATTGGAGCGTTATTATCTACCCGAACCCGAGGAAGGTCTTCTCGGAATCCGCGAATCGGACCACGCCCTCCGGGTGATGCGCCACCGTCCCGGAGATCGGATCGCCCTTTTTGACGGTGCGGGCACGGAATGGATCGCCGAGGTGACCGGGCGAAGCGGCCGCCGGCTCGCCTTCCGTAAGATTGCAGAAAGAAAGACGCCTCCGCCCGCCCGGAGAATCGCCATCGCCCAAGCGGTGTTGAAGGCAAAGGCGATGGACCTCTTTTTCCAGAAAGTGACGGAGCTTGGAGTAACGGAAATCTTCCCGGTGGTTTGCGCCCGCTCGGTCGAGCCCGGGGAGAGCGCAGCCCGGAAGCACGCCCGCTGGATGGAGATCGCCGTCGCGGCCGCCAAGCAGAGCCGGCGTGCCTGGCTGCCGGCGATCCGCAAGCCGGTCGATCTCGAATCGGTGTGCCGGGAGAGCGCCTCCTACCCGCTGCGCCTCTTCGGATCGCTCGAGGGAGGCAGCCCGCCGCTTCGGGCGATTCTTTCCGCTCGCCGAAAAGCATCGGAGCACGGCGTTCTTGCCTTGATCGGCCCGGAGGGAGACCTTACACCGGGAGAGCGGACGCTCCTGGAAGAGGCGGGATTTCTCCCCGTCTCCTTCAGTCCAAACGTCTTGCGGTCGGAAACGGCGGCGCTCTTCTGTGCCGCCGTCTTCCTCTACGAGATCGCGGGGGCGCGATCCGGAGAGGAGGAGGGGGGATTATGGCAAGAGATATCGTAATCACCGGGGGAGCCGGCTTCATCGGTTCGAATCTTGTTCTGGAGATTCAGCGCCGGGAGCCGGGAGCGGAGATCACGATCGTGGACGATTTTCGCAGCGGGGCCTTCGGGAATCTCTCCGGGTTTCGCGGAGACCTGGTGACGGCCGACGTGGGGCAGCTCGATTGGCATCGCCTTTTCGGCAACCGGCCGCCCGAGCTGGTTTTCCACCTGGCGTCGATCACCGACACGACCGTGACCGATACGGCGATCCAGATGCGGGCCAACGTTGAGGGGTGGCGTCATCTTCTCTCCTTTCTTGCCGGCAAGTCGTTGCGGGTCGTCTACGCCTCCTCCGCCGCGGTCTACGGCATCGGCGGCTCGACTCGGAACCGGGTCGGAGACCCGGAACGGCCCGCCAACGCTTACGGCTTTTCCAAGCTCCAGATGGAGCACCTGGCCCGGCGCTTCGCCGGAGAAAATCCGGGTATCCCTATGGCCGGCTTGCGCTACTTTAACGTCTACGGCCCGCGCGAGACCCACAAGCGGCAGTCGGCGAGCATGATCGGCCAGCTGGCCGCCCAGATCCGCTCCGGGAAGCGCCCGCGGCTTTTCACAGACGGGAACCAGAAGCGGGACTTCATCTACGTGGCCGACGCCGTCGAGGCCACCCTGGCCGCAGCCTTCGCAGTGAAGGGGAACGGAGTCTTTAACGTCGGCTCGGGCCGGGCGCGGTCCTTCAACGAGGTGGTTTCCTGCCTCGACTCTGCGCTCGGAACCCGCTCGGAGCCCGACTATTTTCCCTGTCCGTACGCGTTTTTCCAGCCGCACACCGAAGCCGATATTGCCGCTACGCGGGCCGCCATCGGATATGAGCCCCGGTTCTCCTTGGAAAAAGGGATCAAGGCCTATCGGGAATCCGGTTGGCTCGGGCGCGATCCCCAGGAGTAGGCTCTTGCTTCTCCCCGCCTTTCCCACCATCTTTGTTCCGTGAGCACTCCACAGTTTCCCGACGCCGAGGAGTGGCAGCGCCGCTTCCAGGAAATGTTCCGTTCGTTGGCGCCGATGCCGGCCGCGACCGATCCGAAGGAGGCGGAGAAAAATCGGGAAGCCTTCGAGAAGCAGATCCGGTCCTTCAGCCTCACACCCAAGGAGCTCAAAGCCTACCTCGACCGTTTCGTGATCCAGCAGGAGGAGGCGAAGCGGGTGCTTTCCGTCGCCGTCTGCGACCATTACAACCACGTCCGGGCCGCCCTCGCGGGCGAGGATCTCCCCCACTACGTCAAGCAGAACGTGCTGCTGGTCGGGCCGAGCGGAGTGGGGAAGACCTATCTGGTGCGCTGCCTGGCGGAACGGATCGGCGTGCCGATGGTCCGCGGGGATGCGACCAAGTTTTCCGAAACGGGCTACGTCGGCGGCGATGTCGAAGACTTGGTCCGTGAGCTGGTCCAGCAGGCGGGCGGGGACGTCTCCATCGCCCAGTACGGCATCATCTATTTGGACGAGATCGATAAGCTGGCGGGGCCGAACTCGTTGGGCCGGGATGTGAGCGGTCGGGGGGTGCAGGCGAACCTGCTGAAGCTGCTCGAAGAAACCGAGGTTCCCGTGCGAGCTCCCTACGACCTGCAAGGCCAGATCCAGACGATGCTCGACTTCCGCCGAGGCGCGCGGGAAAAGCGGACCATCAACACCCGGCACATCCTCTTCCTGGTCAGCGGGGCCTTTACCCGCCTTCCGGAGATCGTCGCGCGCCGGAGGCGGCGCGGGCAGCTCGGATTCCGCGCGGCGGGCTCCGAGCCGGACGCCGGCGAGTCCGTTAAGGAGGCTCTCACCGCCGACTTCATCGAATACGGGCTCGAGCCCGAATTCATCGGGAGGCTACCGGTCCGGGTCTTCTTTGAACCCCTTTCCGCCGACGACCTCTTCCGGATCTTGCGGGAATCGGAAGGGTCGATTCTCCGGCAGTATGTCGCGGCCTTCCAGGCCTATGGAATTTCGCTGCGCTTCACCGAGGGGGCGCTGCGGCGGATCGCCCAGCGCGCCGCCGAGGAAGAGACCGGAGCCCGCGGCCTTATGACGATTTGCGAGCGGATCTTGCGTCCCTTCCGCTTCGAATGCCCCGGCACGGGCTTGCGCGAGGTCCTGATCGACGAGGAGACCGTCGAAGACCCGGAAAAGGGGCTGCAGGCGACCTTGACTCGATTCCGGGAAGGAGGCGGGGAGACCGCCCAGGAGGTGGAAGCATTTGCGCAGGAGTTTTTCCGCGACCACGAGCTGCGGCTGCGCTTCCAGCCGGAGGCTGTGCAAGCGCTTCGGGACGAGGCGGGCTCGCAAGCCGGGGCGACCGCCGCGCTTTGCCGGACGAAGTTCAAGGATTTTCCCTTCGGGCTCCGCCTCATCCGGGCCAACACCGGTCAAGACACGTTCACGATCACTCCGGAAGCGGTAAAAGAGCCCGAGGCGGTGTTGAACCGCTGGGTGCTCGCCTCCTATAGCGCCTCGGCCAAGGCCCCCGAGGGCCCGAAGGATCAGGAAAGAAAGAGCACCGAAGCAGAGTAGCCGTGGAGATAGTTCGGCTTCCCCACGGGGCCGATCTCCCCGCTGGCGAAGAATCCCGCAGCGGGCAGACGGGGGAAAAGCTCCTGAATCAATCCCGCATCCTTGCCGGCCACCCCGAAGAGCCCTTTTCCTCTCCCGGCGCAGAGGCTGGCCAAGGCGGCCAGAGGCTGCCGCGTGTGAAAATGCTCGGTCTTTTCGGCTTGGAGCATCCTCCGCAAGGAGCGTTCGGCCGATTCGGGATCGCGCAGCTGATATTGCAGCGTCTGGCCGATGCGGACGAGCGCTCCGATCGCGACCGCGCCGGAGGAGGGGTCCGCGCCGAGGATGTTGCGGACGAGGAAGTCCCCTTGGCGGAACTCGTCCCGATATTCGGAGACGGCGAGGCCGATGAAGATATGCCCATGCGCCCTTTCCCGTTCCTGTTCCGAGAGGGATTCGAAGGCATTGGCCAAGGCCTGGTACGCGCTCCCGGAACCCAGCGTGTAGAGGATGTTCCGGTCGGCCCCGGTCACGGTGTAGGGGGTGCCGATCGGTCGGCATCCTTGAGAGACGATGACATGAAAGCCGATGTCCCCTTGAAGGGCGATCGCGACTCCCCCCTCCACAGGCTTCCGATCCAAAAAGACGGCGGTGTCCCTTCATCGGTCCCGCCCGCCAACCCCCAGGCAGGAATTCCGGGATATGCACGGTTCCAGATCTGCAGGAGCCGCTCCACCGGAAGCAGGTTGGGATTGGCGAAGAGGATCCATCCTACCGCCTCTCCAGGCCCGACCGCGGTGATCCGATGCCAGACCGCCGGTTCTTCCCCAGCTTCCAGCTGCTCGGGCAACAAGGGGACCGGAGTCGCCCGGATCCCCGGATGGCGGAGGCCGAGCACCGAAAACCCCTCTTCGGCTTCGAACTCGGCTCCTTCGGCCAGGAAGCCCTGCCCGGTCACGGCGACCAGGAGGGGAGCGTGGGCGTAGATGGTCAGCACCTCGCAAAGCTCGGCCAAGTCGGCCGCATACGAGGAAGAAGCGAAGACCAAAACGAGCGAGGGGCCGCCGCCGAGCTTCGCCCGCAGCTCTTCGGCAATCGTCCGGCTTGCGCCTTCGGAAAAGGGACCGGAATAGGCTACGGATACCGCGCGCGGAGCATCCATAAGGAAAATGATCAATTTTTTTGGTTCGCTGTCAATGCCGTGCCGGGGCAAAATCCCCCGGCCAAATCTCTTGCGCAATGCCTAGGCTCTCCCGCATGAGCCGGTAGCCGACGTGGCCTTGGGGAAAGGGATACAAGTGGCAGCCCCGCCAGGCATCGCGAAACTCCTCCAGGAGCCGCAGCGGCACCACCCGATCGTAGATCCCTCCCAAGAGGAGCACCTCTTCGGGCTTGAGGTGTGGCCGGGCAAGGCTCGGGCAGACGAGCCGCAGATGGGGTGCGGCCGCCTCGGCGGAAATCCCCAGCCGCTCGAGAGTCCGACGGATGCCGCGGCCGCTTGGAGATTCCCACATCGCATGCTCGATCCGGAAAATCGGCTCCAGGAGCATGAGCCTGTCGAAGACCCGCTCGACGCAGGCCGCCTCGGCCAATACCCAGCCTCCATAGCTGATTCCCCATCCCCCTACGAGCCGGGTGCCCTGCGCGCGTAGCCAGCGAACGAAGACCCGCAGCTCGAGCACCCCTTGGCGCAAGGTCTCGGCGGTGTGCACCAGGTCGGCAGTCACGCACATTTCGCCGGGGAAAAGGCCGAAGGGGCGCCGGGCGTAGTGATAGGGCAGATGCATGAAGGCCGCGTTCCAGCCGAGAGCACCCAGCCGGCCCGCCCAGTACCGGTAGCCGACATCGCTCACCGACATCAGGCCGTGCGCGAGGATCATAGTGGGGCCGCTCCAGCCTTCCGGACCCAGCCAGAAATCGAAGACGGCCGTCCGGTTGCGCCGTTCCGGTCCGGGCGACAAGGGACTCGGGAAGCGGATGCGGAGCCCGTTGCCGCGCTTGGCGACCGAAAGAGCAGGGGAGCAGCCGGAGGGAAGCGCGTAATATTGGTCCAGGGAGGCGCCGCGCCAGGATTCGACGTACGCTTCCAGCCGCTGCCGGAATGTCGGTTCCGGCCGGTGCCGGGCTTGGAGAAGGGAGATCCAGGCAAAGCTCGCCTCGTCGACACACCGCGCCCAGCGCCGATGGAGGAGCGAGAGCCAACCGGCGGCAAAGGCCGCTCTGCCGTTGGCTTTCACCGTCGCCTCCGGCTTTGCGGCTCTCGTCTCCTCGATCGACCGGCCGCCGTTTCCGACAGGCCGTCTGCCTCCCGGCCGATCATTGCAGCTGCGAAGCGGGAGTCGGCTCGAGAATCGACACCCGGATACCCTGGGCTTCCATCAGCTGCTCGCACCTCGGTCCAAACCGCTCCTTCCATTCAGGGCTCCCGTAGACCGCTTGGCAGATCCGCTCCCGCTCCTTCTCATCCGCAAAGGCGCGGATCCAGACGTAACGGCCGGAATCTCCGGAGACCGTGAAGGAGCCCACGACCCTTACCCCCTTGCTCGCCTGGAAGGGCAGAAGCTCCTCATCCAGGAACCGCACGAACTCCTCCAGGCATCCAGGCTTGATGGCATACTCCCGCAACTCGTAGATCATCGAGCGATGCTAAAGGCTTCCCCGCGTGAATGCAATCGGGCCTCATCGATCGCCCCTCATCCTTTCTCCTTGCCTTTCACCGCGCCCGAGAGAGTTTTTCCATTGAAAACCAACCCATGAACTACGAAGAATTTCTTAAGACGTGCGACGACCCCGCAGGCGGTGTCCCCTCCGGTCTGCGTCCTGCTCTGGCAGCTCTCTGGTACGAGCGGGCGGGACAGTGGGACCGAGCCCACCGGATCGTTCAGGCCGAGGGCGATGCTTCTGCGGCCTGGGTTCATGCCTATCTCCATCGCCGGGAAGGCGACTTGGGCAACGCCCGGTACTGGTATGCGCGGGCGGGAAAGCCGGAAAGCCGTGCTCCGCTCGAGCGGGAGTGGCAGGAGATCGTCCGTTCCCTCTTGGGCGATCCCGCCTGAGTCTCTTCGGGATGCCATGCGGAGCTCGACCCGGAGCCTCACTCCCTAGAGGGGCGAGCTTTCCGGGTTCTCGGCGGGCCGGGGCCGGTCGCCCTCCTCGTTCCGGCAAGCCCAGAGCACCGCTTTTTTCTCCTGGCGGCAACGGAGTCGGTTGATTAGTTTAGCCTGTGCCTTCCCTGGGGCTTTTCCAATCCGTCCGGCTGAGCCAGTCTCTCTCGCCGCAGATGCAGCAGTCGCTGGCTCTGCTGCAGGCCCCCGCCGTGGAGCTTCGCTCGGTGATCGCGCAGGAGCTCTTGAACAATCCCGTGCTGGAGGAGGAGGTGGAAACGGCCGCGCCGGAAGAGGGGCGGGAGAGCTCGCTCGAAGCCCTAGCCGAGGTCGAGGAGTCGTGGCGGGACTACCTCGGTCCTACGGAGACCAAGATCGCGGTTTCCGACGATTCCGAAGAAAAACACCAGTACTTCTTCGACTCGCAGGCGGTCCCCGAGACGCTGCGCGACTTCCTGGCGCGCCAGCTCACGGCCTCGACGGACGATCCGGAGCTGGTCCGCGCAGGAATCGAAATCATCGGCAATCTTGATGACCGGGGATACCTGCGGACCGACCTGGAGGAGGTGGCCGGCCTTGCCGGAGTTCCTCAGGAGAAAGCCGAAGAGGCTCTCCGATTGGTGCAGAGCTTCGATCCGGCGGGTGTGGCCGCCCGCAGCCTAAAGGAGTGCCTCCTGCTCCAGCTCCGCCGCCTCGGAAAGGAAGAGGAGGTGGAGGGGAAAATCGTGGAGTGCCACCTCGAGCTCCTTGCGCGGAAGAAATTCTCCGAGCTTGCGAAGCTCCTCCGCGTCTCCGTCCCCCGCATCACGACCGCCGCCAACCTCATCCGGACGCTCCAACCGAATCCGGGCGGGAGCTTCCGCCGAACCGAGAGGGAGGCGGTCATCGAGGTCGATCTGCGCGTCGAAAAGGTCGACGGCACGTGGACGGTTATCGCCAACGAGGCGGCCGTTCCCCGTCTACGGATCAACGGAGCGTACAAAGATCTGCTCCATGCCAGCGGGCAGGATCCGAGCCTGCGGAACTACCTTAGAGAGAAGATTCAATCCGGCCGATTCCTCCTGAAATGCCTACGCCTGCGCCAGCAGACGCTCTCCGAGGTGGCTTCTGCGGTAGTCGCCTGCCAAACGGAATTTTTCGACCACGGCTTGAGCCGCCTCCGGCCGCTCACCATGAGCGAGATCGCCCGCCGCATAGGCATTCACGAGACGACGGTCAGCCGCGCGATCGCCAACAAATACATCGAAACCCCTCATGGAGTCTTCGAGCTCAAGTACTTCTTCCGCCCAGGCTACCAGACGGCCAAGGGCGACCGCCTCTCCAACCAGACCATCAAGGCGGCGATCGAGGAGATGGTGCGCAAAGAGGACCCGAGGAATCCCCTGTCGGACCAGGACATTGTCGAAGCCTTCCGGCAGAAGGGGATCGTGCTCGCCCGCCGGACGGTGGCCAAGTACCGGACCGCGCTCAAGATCCTTCCTTCCCACCTCCGGAAGTCGGCGGCCTGAACCTGCTCCCCGGAGTCGGCCGGGGGTTTTCTGTGGGGCTACGCTCTCGCCCAAGCCGGCAGGTCTCGGAACAGAGGGCGGATACCGAGCCGGTCGATTCGGCTCTCCAGCCGATTCGGGATATAGACGAGCGGCTTCCGCAAAGCCTTGCCGGCGGCGTAAACGGTGCTGACCCGGATCTGCTGGAGTTCCGAGAGGAGCCGGTGAACCTCTTCGGTCACCCCGAGCTTCTTCCATTCCTGGGAAATCTTGGCAGTCATCCAGCAGGCCAAAAAGCAGATCCGAACGCGGCTGCGGATCCGATCCGGCTGCCAGTCCCGGAGGGGAAGGCCGGCAAGCGAACTTTTGAAATCGGAAAAGGCCGATTCGAGGAAGACAAGGCCTTGGTGATGACGGAGCACCGTTTCGGGAGCCGCCGTTTCGGCGGGGAGGTTAGTCTCTAAAAGAAGAGACCAGCCGTCGAGCGATGCTTCCTCCCGGATCGCCTCCTCGTTGCGTTTCCAAAAGAAGCTTCCCTTTTCATCGATCCCGTAGAGGAAGTATTGATGAGCTTTGAGCCGCTCCAGCGCGGGCCGGACCCGTCTCCCGAGGTCGACAACGTTGAGGTTCTCGGGAAGCGCCGCCGCCAGCGCCGTAAGCTCTCTTTCCCCCCGCGCTATCCTTCTCCTTCTCCGATCCGCATCCCGCGACGCCTGTTCTTTCCCTCCGGCGATCACATACCGCACTCCGTCCCGCTCCATCTCCCAAAGGCGTGTCTTCTCCGCAGGCTCCGGTCGGGCGTCCTGCGGACGGCCCTTCAGCAGCTCCTGCAGCTTTCCTCGGCTCGCCCGAGTCACGTAGGGGAGCTTGCGGCCTCGCAGCCGCTTCGGGTTCCACCGGCCCTTGAGCCCGGCGGGGAAGACGAAGGCTGCCTCTCGGATCCCGAGCCTGCGCCGCAGACTGACCAGGAGCCCGGTCAACGTCGCACTGTCCGACCGGCTCCCCCGAAGCACTTCCCCATGAACCGGAACGCCTTCCGGATCGATGGCCACCGCCAAGAGCACACCCCGGCGCTCGCCCCGGTAGGCGCTGCCGTAGTCGTCCATCAGCGCATCGTCATCGAAATCGATCCGCGTCAGGTCGTAGAGCACAAGACTCACCCCTCCAGGAGCGGCCTGCCGGTACAGCTCGCGCTCGATTCGGCTCCAGCGCCCGTCCAGCGCAGCCATCGCTGCGTGGAGATCCTCTTCGCTGAAGGTTTCGTCCGGTTCCAAGCCGCAAGAGCAGGCGAGCAAGCACTGCGCCGCTTGCTCCCGAAGCGCCGGCTGCGAACGAGGGGAAAGGATCCGGCTGAAGACCATCGCCCGCAGAAGCTTCCTCTGCCTTTCCCCGGGAATCGGTGCGAAAAGCCTCTCCGCTGCCAACCGATCCCATGCGTCCCGCAAAACCGCCAAGCCCCCGCAGTCCAGCGCCGGGGAGACTGCCAAATCCGGCAGGGAGACCATCTCTTTTCCTTCGACGGCGGCGATGATGGCCGCTTGCAGTTCCGGCGGCAGCCGGTTCAAATGCAGGATCGTCCGAGCTCGCGGCCCCTTCGGGGTGCGAACGGACTCCTGCAGAAGAACCGACTCGTAGACCTTGCCGTTCCGTATGCTCCGAACGCGATGAATGTACATCCCGGCTTAGCCTAACTACGCCGGTTCGCCGCCGATCAATAAGAAAGTAGCCGAAGAGTGTTCAGATTCCGGTTGTAGACCTTTTGCTCCTTTCTCTTCTTCTCTTGCCTTGCGCAAGCTTTCCTCCGGAAGCTCGCTTACCCTCCCTTGTAGGAGGCGATGGCCGAGCCCAAGAGTCCCAGCCCGAAAAGCATCACCACGGCGATCCATCCCCAGGGCCAGACGCTGCGCAAGAGTGCCCGGCGCCAGCGGCCCCGCATCCATACCAGCGTGCCCAGGAAGACCAGGAACCAGGCGATGAAGAGGCGGCCGATGAAGTATCCGATGAGGTAGGCGGTCATGGGTTCCTTTTATAGGACGAAAGCCGAACACGCAATCGGCTGCGATGCGCTATCGCCGGGGTTCTGCCCCCAGCTCATGGCATTCCTCATCCGGAGAGTGGGCGGACGCCCAAGGCTACCGGAAAGAGCCGATCCGTTCTGCCGTTTAGGAGGATCGAAGGAGAGTGTCCGGGGCGGCCGATCGCTCCGGCGCCAAATCGGTGCGAGGCCGGCGGCCGATCCGTCGCGTGGGTGGTGTGGGCGCTCCTGGGGGGCAGGGAAGCGCTCTTCGAACTTATTTTAGCTTTTCGAGATTGCGGAGCTGCTCGACCGGCCCATGTTTGGGGGAAGGTCTTGTAAGTCGTTGCGAGACAGTACCCGTCATTTCCAATTGGCACTACAGGGGCTATTTTTGCCCTTTGCGGTCGGCTACGGCTCCCGGGCAGAGATGCGTAAGGCGGAGAGGATTTGCCGGGCCTGATGATTCCCGGCGGTGACCCCGCGACGTTTTTCGCTTCCGAAGGAGAAATCCACCAGATGGATGGTTCGGAGGGCAGCCCAAGCTTGCTCGCTGGAGAAGGGTAGATTGGCCGCCTTGAGCTTCTTCTCCAGGAGCCGGTCGAGCAGGAAGGCCAAGGCGGCGACGAAGACGTGCGCCCGCACCCGTTTGGGATTGTGGTGGTAGATCGGACGAAGCTCCAGGACGTCCTTGAGCTTCCGGAAGGCTCTTTCCACCTCGGAGAGCTCCTTGTAGGCCCGGACCGCCTCGAGCGGGGAGAGATCCTTTTCCTCGGTGAGGATCACGTACTTCCCCTCCAGAAGCTTTTCGGTCTCCACCGGCTCTTCGGACACTTGGAGCTTGCCTGCCCGCAGACTCCAGCGGAAGTAGCGGTGGCCGCGATGGAGAGAGGATTCGGGCGACGGAGCTGCCGATCTCTTCCCGATTCCGAAGCTCTCCTTTTTCGATACGCTTGGCGAGTTTGCCCAACTCTTCCCGGGTCTTCGTGACATCCCTCTCCCGCATGGCCTGCTCGTAGGCCAGCCGCTCGGCGCTTTCGACCACGAAGATCCGCTGCCCGGGAAGCGCTCCCTCGACTTCGCAGACCCGATCCTTTTCCTCCGGAGAGCAGGGCTGCCAGGAACCGCTCTGGGCCTTGCGGACATACTCCAAGACCTCCGGGCTCCTTCGTCGGCGTAAGCCGAACAAAAACCCATGCCCCTGGCTCCACAGGAAGCCCAAGTTGGCCGTGCTCACCATCCCCCGGTCCCCGACGAAGACGATCCGACGCAACCCGAAGCGTTTCTCCAAATCGGCGACGATCGGCAGAACTGTTTCCGAATCGTGCCGATTGCCCCGGAAGACATGGTGGGCAATCGGCCAGCCATTGGCCATGACGACCCCCAAGAGGATCTGCCGGTTTCCCTCCCGCTGATCCCGGCTGTAGCCGTATTGAGCCAAACCCTCGGGGCCTTCCCCCTTCGAAATAGGAGGAAGTCAAATCATAGAAGACCATCTCGGGCTTAAGAGAAAAGAGATCCCGCAGCCGGGCAAAGAGCCCTTCCTAGGGTCCGCTCCTTCCGCCCTATGAGCTCGTCAAGGGTCCGGTACCACGGCCAAAGGAAGCGGTGGTCGACCCGAACTCGGCCATTCTGCTTCCAGACCGGCCGGATCCGCTCTCCTCTCCCGTCGGGAACGTAGTCGGTCTCCAGCCACTGGGCCAAGGCGTGTTCGCTCCCCGGGGACAAGAGCCGGTTGACCACAAGGACGAACGCCCGTTCCGCAAGGGACAGTCCTTTGCCTTTCCCCCCTCTTCTCCTCCAAGAGCTCTTCCATACCCAGCTCCTTCCAGAGATGTCTGGCGACAAGCGTTGGACCCCAAACTGTGGATTCCTGAGGCTCAAGCGCTCTCCGAGAAGCCGGCGCGCTCCGCCCGAGCAACTCCGCGAGCCGATCCAAGTGGGGTGCCAAGAGATCCTTGCGGCCAAGAGTCGCGACAATCCGCTGCTTGACCTGTCCCTTTTCCCGGTAGCTTTCCACCAAGCGGACATACTCCGCCTCGCTCCCGTCCTTCCGACGCAACCGCAGGGTGCGCAGAAACATGAAATAGCATTACCGGTCGTCACCGTGAATCGCAAGCACAAAAGGCCACTTTCATGCGGCCAAGTTGTTCACAGTGTGGCACTACATTTTTGCAAAATTTCCTTCCCCAACCCTGGAGCCGTCGTCAAAAAGGCCGCTTTTCACCAAACATGGGCCGGGAAGAGCTCCTTCGGGCTAAGAAGGCCGCCGAGGAGTTCGGGCGGAGGCAAGCGGCCGAATGATCGAACCTTGAAGTTTGCTGACCTATTTGTCAGGTCCCGCATGATTGCGTACTGCTTTTTGGAAGAGATGCGGATGGGATTGTTGCCATGTTTTTAGGGCCTGAAGTGGGGTTTGGTGATTGAGCGATTTTTGAGGGTGGTGTTCGTTGTAGAGCCAGGCGTAGCGGTGGAGCGTGGTTTTCAGGTCGAGGGAGCTTTGGAAGTGATGAGTACGGAGGATCTGCGCCAGTCTTCCGTTGAAGCGCTCCACCATGCCATTGGTGCGAGGCGACTTTGGCTTGGTCAGGCGGTGCTCGATTCCCAATGCTTGGCAGAGCGCGTCGAACTCATGGGCTCCGGTAGCATCCTTGGCTGCTTGGCCGAAGACGCGATCGGTGAACTCCTTGCCGTTATCGGTGAGGATGGTTCGGATTTTCACGGGTGCCGCCTTGGCCAGCGCCTGGAGAAAGCTGCGGGCGGCCGCTGGGGTCTTTGCACGCTTGACCGCCAAGAAGACCCAACGGGTGGCTCGATCGATGGCGACGAAGACATAACGGCGAGACGTCTCGTCGGCCATCTGGGGCAGGTATTTGAGGTCCACATGAAAGTAGCCCGGCAGGTAAACTTTAAAGGGTTGAGTGGGATTGGCCGGTTTTTCCGGTTGAGGCAGCCGGGAGTGGCCTCGGCGCCGCAGGAGCCGGCCCAAGGCCGAGCGGGTCATGGAGGGTTCGATAAATTCGCGGATGACGGCCAGCAGATCGTCCAGCGGCAGCCGGAGCTGCGTGCGCAAGTAGATCACCAGCTCTTCCTGTCCCGGATTGAGTGTCGTCGGAAGATGATGCGGGGTGTGGCTGGCATCCTCGACAAAATCCCGCTTCCGCCACCGACGAATCGTCTCCCGAGTCACGCGAAACTGCCTCGCCAACTCGTAATCGCTGCCCTTCGCCCGTTGAATCGCCGTGCGGATCGCCGGCGTAGTCGTCGCATTTTTGTGCAGGGTGATTCTCATATCTTTACCTCGGCTTTCCAGCTTGCCACAACCTCCCGAAGCACCGCACGCCCGATCAGCAACGGACGGCGATTTTCTAGAAGGTAATCATGCGAACCCCAACACCTATTTCCAAGGGCGTGGCTGCACCGTCAACATCCCGGCACCGCCGCTGCCCGCTCCTCCTGCGGCTGTTGATCGCCGCGTTTTGGGGCTTTTGGACCTTCTCGGGCCCCCGGGCAGCTCTACCAGTCGGAAGTCCTGCCCGCCGAAGAAAGCCCCGCACCCCAAGCCGCGCCGGCAGCGAGCGCGCCCAATGCGGCGGCCCAGAACGGCGCCACGGCCGCCGCCTGCAACCCATGCCCTCCCGCTCCCGCCCCTGCCAGCCAGGCCGCCCGTGGCGCATCATCGTCTGAGCAAGCTCCTCCGGAAAACAAATCCAACGAACCGGCCGACGCCGATCTTCCCAACGTCAAGAAAGCTCCCTGGTTTACCGAGAAAGACCTAAGAAACCCGGAGAGCGAACTTGCCGCCCAGCTTGCGGTTCAATACCGAATCGCTCCGAACCCGAATCGCTCCGAACCCGAGCTGGCAATCCGGTAGGCGGCAAGGCCCCGCTTCCTTCTACTACTCCTTCCCCGACAGGCCCAACTGGGCGCTCCGGATGGGTGATCCCACCCCGACGCCCGCATTCAGCCAAAGGGCGTCCCCTCCCGCCGGCCCAAGCCCGCAATGGGACATCGCCTTCGTAGCCAAGCCTACCGCGGAGCCGAACCAGCCAGTCGGCCAAGCCCCGGCCGCCGGGCGCGATGCCGAAGCCCATGCCGATGCCGCCACGAATCCGCCGCAGCCGCCCCTTTCGGTTCCCGCGGAGGCGCGGAGCGAGCCCGCCCCCTCCGAGATCTCCGGACCTTCAAGACCGCCGGACACCGCCGGTCTGGCCTCCCAGGCCCGCGAGTTCATCGGCGGTTTCGCTCACGGTGTGGGGGACGAACTTAAAGATACGGCGGCTAGCATCGCCCAACTCTCCACAATCGCCCAGAAGATCGCCACCGACGCCCACTATCGCCAGCAGGCTTGGCAAGCGGCCTGGAACGGCGCACGCGCGGCGGTCCAGTTTGCCAAGACGGCGGTAACGCATCCCGGTGAGGCGGCCCATCAGATCGCCAGCACGGCCGGCGCGGCATGGAATGCGTTTCAGGATGACTACCAGCGCGAGGGTGCCGCTGCTCTCGGTCGGGCCTTCGGCCATGCCGTGGTGATCGCCGCCACCTCCTTCATCCCCGGCGGAGGCGAAGCGGCCGCCGCCGCCAAGGCGATCCGAGCGGCCGAAGGCCTTGGAAAGGCGGCCATCGCTGCCGAAGAGTTGGCCAAGGCGGCGACTACAGAAAATCTGATCAAGGCCAACGCGGAGTTACTTGCTAAACGATATCATTGGGCACGTCCCGATACCCTTTATGACCACTGGGTGGACCACGGAGCGGACTTTGGAGCAAAGAGCCCTGAGGAGTATGCCAGGATGGCGCAGCAGTTCTTCCACCGCTCGCAAGTCGAAGGGCTGCCGAGCAAGATCGACAAGAAGGGTGTGATCCGGGTCTACGATCCCGCCAGCAACACTTTTGGCGCCTATAACGCAGATGGAACGACTAAGACATTCTACAAGCCGCGAGCGCGCCGGGCCTATTTTGATCGACAGGACGGAGTGTCTCCGGTAACTGTAGGAGGGCCTTGAGATGCCTTACATGTGTCCAGTATGCGGTTTTCCGGATTTGTACGAGCCGCCTCGCACCGAGGGGTGTGGCGGATCATATGAAATATGCCCGTGCTGCGGATTTCAATTTGGGGTCACGGATGATGATCTAGAGATTAGTTACGAGCAGTGGCGCCAGCAGTGGATCGAGGGCGGGATGGTGTGGTGGAGTCCGAGCCGGAAGCCTCCTCCTGGCTGGGATCCGGTCGAGCAGCTCCGTAACCTCTCGAAAGGAAAATAGAGTTGCTGATTGACTCCTCCCTGCGGCGTTTGGCGTCCGCGCGGCCTCTGGATGAGGAGGGTCAGCCAGGACCCGACCCGTCACCGCAGCGATGGTGCCCTGCCGCCGATAACCGAACTTCCTTCGCCTCGGCCTCGGCTCCTCCAAGGCCGCTGACCAAAGCCGTCCACCCTCCACGGCAGCCGCCCAAGAAAGTTTCCGCGCCGGCCCAGGCCTCTCTGTCCGCCGAGGACAAGAAGCTTAATCGCGCTCACCAAGAAGCTGGCCCGGCAAAAGATGGAGCCGAAGGAGCTGCTCGAACAGGAGCGCCGGCTCCATCGGCGGCTTCGTGAGAAAGAGCGCGCCCGGCAAGCCGAGAGGAAGGCCACCGAGAAGGCGCTTCGGGAAGAGCTCCTTCGGGCTAAGAAGGCCGCCGAGGAGTTCGGGCGGAGGCAAGCGGCCGAATGATCGAACCTTGAAGTTTGCTGACCTATTTCCAAGGGCGTGGCTGCACCGTCAACATCCCGGCACCGCCGCTGCCCGCTCCTCCTGCGGCTGTTGATCGCCGCGTTTTGGGGCTTTTGGACCTTCTCGGCCCCCGGGCAGCTCTACCAGTCGGAAGTCCTGCCCGCCGAAGGAAAGCCCCGCACCCCAAGCCGCGCCGGCAGCGAGCGCGCCCAATGCGGCGGCCCAGAACGGCGCCACGGCCGCCGCCTGCAACGCATGCCCTCCCGCTCCCGCCCCTGCCAACCAGGCCGCCCCGCAAGCGGCCGGCGGCGCATCTTCGGCCGCGCAAGCTCCTCCGGAAAACAAATCCAACGAACCGGCCGACGCCGATCTTCCCAACGTCAAGAAAGCTCCCTGGTTTACCGAGAAAGACCTAAGAAACCCGGAGAGCGAACTCGCCGCCCAGCTTGCGGTTCAATACGGAATCACTCCGAACCCGAGCTCACAATCCGGCTCGAACACGCCAGCGGCGTCCGCTCATGTGGCCAAACCGATGTCGGTGGCCAACGCACCCATTGTCCAGACGCTGGATAAGGAGTTGAATTTGCAAGATAATGGCTTCGACCCCGAAACTCAAGGGCTCTGCTTTACGGATTGGGATGCGACCCTCGCCGACTCGAGCATAGACCTGGGCCCTGGGTTCTTTATGGCCAACTTTCCTTCGCTTGACAATGCCACAAAGTTAGACCAGACTAGAATATCTCCAATGGGTCAGGCCATGCTGGATGAAGATCTCCACAGACTAAATCCATATTTCGTCGAAGTCCCGGAAATAGAACGATGAGCGGGGATACCTTTATCATCCCTGCGTCCCCGGCCATCGATCCGTATAACCCGCCTAGTATACTGAACGAGCGTCCTGTGAACTATGTGTCTGGTCACATCGGATTCGTGAAATTTGATCCCGCGACAAACGACTGGGTGGCCGTCTCCACCAATGTGGACGGCAGTCCCCTATGGAACGTCATGCCGCTTTCCGAGATGCATACCCACGGACCGATGCGCTTGTTTCACTGGAACGGCCCCGTTCCTTATCCTCCAAAACCATGAAGACAAAACTCGACTTCCGCTTGGTCCCGACTTTCTTCCGGTTTAAGTTATTAAAAAGCACAGTCTTATTTAGCGGTCTTCTGCTAGTCGCTGGCCCCCTCTCCGCTGACGTCTTGTTTTCTCCCGTCTCTCGCCCCGCTGACATTAGCGCCGCCGACTGGGAACGGCTCTTTAGAGGAACGCCGCAAATCATTACCGCACACCTTGTCACAACAAAGGGAGTAAGCTGCTATGAGTTTCGAAACTGGGATCCGAGTCCGGAAGTCCGCGGGATGGGGGGTGCCGCAACCTACGTTCAAGTAAAAGACGGGCATGTCACCGTCCCCTGGCGTTTCCAACCCTTTGGAACGATCGACCCTCCATGGGCTTCCCTCGGCTTGACTGAGCGGGAGGCGGTCGAGATGGTAAAGCAAAGCGCAGAAAAAGAGATACAAGTCGTTGGGTTTGAGAACTTACGCGACCATATTCGGAGGGCATACGAGGCGTCGGCCAAGCTGCCAGGACACTCCTTCGATATTCAAAACTATTATCCAGAGAGCATAGAAGCAGAAAAGGAGCTTGGGCTCCTTCCTCCGGACTTTGTTCCGCCGCCACTCTCGGAGAAGGATCAGCACTTTCTTAAGGTTATGCTCGGCCAAGAGAAGGTGAAGCCCCGTTTTACCAAGGAGCAGAACGACGCGATTACCCGGAAGCTGGGCGAACTCGTCCGCGCCAATGCCCTAGGGGACAAGAAGGCGATGGACAAGGCCAATCGGGAGCTCGACGAGATCTTTCACCCTGAGCTTTTTCACCCCAAGCCGTCGGAGCAAAGCGCGCCCCCGGCCGAGCAACGCTAACAACAGACAGCGGATGGCCCCCTGCACTCGCAGCGAGCACTCAGGAGGGCGCTTAAACCGCCGATTTCCACGGATGGGAAAGGAAGAATCTTGATCCGCTTACCAAGAGGCATACTGACGGACCGATCCGCTTTTTCCGCTGGATCGGCCCCATTCAGCCCAATTCAAGCCCATGAAACGAAATCTCACCATCCAAAACATGCGGCTTGCTCCCATCCCGTTTCCGATGCGCCACGGCCGCTACGCCTCCCGCTCCTTCGGGCTACCTTCCTTCTCGTGCTGATCCCTGTGCCGCTCTTTACCGCCAAGCCCGCGCATCCCTGCGCCCGAGCATCTCCGCGAGCCGATCCAAGTGGGGGGGCCAAGAGATCCTTGCGGCCAAGAGTCGCGACGATCCGCTGCTTGACCCGTCCCTTTTCCCGGTAGCTTTCGACCAAGCGGACCTACTCCGCCTCGCTCCCGTCCTCCGACGCAACCGCAGGGTGCGCAAAAACAGGAAATAGCATTACAGTGCAGCATCGTGATGCGCAAGAGCAAAAGGCTAATTGCATGCGATAAAGTTGTTCACAGTGTGGCACTACATTTTGGCAAACTTTCGTTCCCTAACCCTGGAGCCGTCGTCCAAAAGGCCGCTTTTCACCAAACATGGGCCGCGTTATAGGAGCCAAAAGTGTTCGTGGCCGGATCGTAGATTCGAATCACCCCTTTCGAATCGACCTTGGTCGGCAGCCCTTCGGCTTGCGCGCGCCGCAAGAACTCCTGTGCCATCCTGGCATAGCTTGCCGGGCCCGTTGCCCCAAGGTCCTTTCCTCCGTGCCGTCGCGTGGGTGGTGTGGGCGCTCCTGGGCGGCAGGGAAGCGCTCTTCGAACTTATTTTAGCTTTTCGAGATTGCGGAGCTGCTCGACCGGATCCCAGCCAAAAGGCGGGTAAGCGGGCCTCTCACGCCAAAGCATCCCGCCCTCGATCCACTGCTGGCGCCACTCTTCGTAGGTAAAGCCACGATCATCATCATCGTACCCAAATTCAAAGCCACAGCAGGGACAGATCTCATATGAACCTCCGCCCGACTTGCTGCGGGGCGGATCTAGCAAATCAGGAAAACCGCATACGGGACAGATGTACGGCATTTCAAGGCCTCTGTACGGCATTTCAATGCCTCCTAAAAGATTCGAAGAATTTCCGGGCTGTCGGTCAAAATAGCGTCGGCCCGTCGATGGCTTGAAAAACGCCTTGGTCGCTCCATCCGCGTTATAGGCGCCAAATGTGTTCGTGGCCGGTTCGTAGATTCGAATAACCCCTTCCGAATCGATCTTTGTCGGCAGCCCTTCCGCTCGTGCGCGCCGCAAGAACTCCTGCGCCTTCCTGGCATAGCTTGCCGGGCCCGTTGCCCCGAAGTCCTTATCGTGCCGCACCGAGTGGTGGTACAAGGTTTCGGGACGTGCCCAATGATAATCTTTCGAAAATTCCTTCGCAATTATGTCGGCTCGATATCTTGTGGCGTCGGCGGCGCGCGCCGCCTTTTCGAGGTCTATGTCCGCTCCAAGAGCTACGAGATTGCGGAGCTGCTCGACCGGATCCCAGCCACGAGGCCGCTCCCAATACGCCCAAAAACCCATCCCGTCCTTGATCCACCGCTGGCGCCACTCTTCGTAGGTATAAGCATCATCATGGTACCCAAATTGAAACCGACAGCTGGGACAGATCTCATATGAACCTCCGCCGGATTCGCTGCGGGGCGGATCTAGCAAATCAGGAAAACCGCATACGGGACAGATGTACGGCATTTCAAGGCCCTCCTAAAAGATTCGGAGAATTTCCGCGCTGTCGGTCAAAATAGGCTTGGGCTTTCTTTGGCTCGCCGCCATACGGCTTGTAAAACGTCCTCGTCGTTCCATCCGCGTTATAGGAGCCAAAAGTGTTCGTGGCCGGTTCGTAGATTCGAATCACCCCTTTCGAATCGACCTTGGTGGGCAGCCCTTCCGCTCGTGCGCGCCGCAAGAACTCCTGCGCCATCCTGGCATAGCTTGCCGGGCTCGTTGCCCCAAGGTCCTTTGCCTCCTCGCTGTTTCATGTGGCCAAGGCGGGAATATCCAACCTCAGCTTTCCGGCTTTGAGGAAAGCGGCGATCCGTAAGCACCGAAAGCTTCGGAAGCCTCTGGCCATCCTTTTGGCAAGCTGGATGAGTCCGTTGATCGCCTCGATGAGACCATTGGTCACCCGGCTCTGGAGGAAAGCAAGGACGCCGTCCAGATGGTCTTTGATCGTCTTGGAAAGCTTTCGGAAGGGAGCAAGCCGACTGCGGTCGGCCCACTGGAACCACCAGCGGAGCTCTTGGGGATCCTCTTGGGCGAGGATCTCTTGCAGAGCCTCCCGCAACCCAATGGCTCTTCCCAGTCGGGGGTAGGCGGCGCAAAGGGAAGCGCGCAGACTCTTCTGCCCCTCGCTTCGCGTCCATTCGTTGCCTCGCAGCGCCCAGAGGCTTCCCTTCGGCAGCAGCCCCTGACGCACGAACTCCTTACGCACCTGGTCGACCGCCTCCCCCGCCATCTGCATGAGGTGGAAGCGGTCAAAGACGATCTGCGCCTTGGGGAAGTGCTCCTTGGCTCCGCAAATGTAGGAAGGGCTCATGTCCATGCAGATTAGCTCGATCTGCTCGGGACTCGCTCCATGCTCGCGCATCTCCTTGGCAAATGCCTCCAAGGCCTCCTTCCCTTTGCCTTCCGCCAGGAAGAGGAGCTTCCGGCTCTCCGCGTCGGTAACGGCGGTCACGTAGCGGTGACCCCGCTTGCTGCTGGTCTCGTCGACCAAGATCCGCTTCACCCCGCTCCAATCCTCCTTCCGATAGGCCTTTTCCACGTAATGCTCCAAGATTCTCCACAGCCGGGTGTCCTGCTCCTTGAGCATCTTGGCCACCTGGGAAACCGGCATCTCCTGGGAAAGCATCAGGATGACCGCCTCCATCATCAGGGTAAACCCGCTCCCCGGTCTGGCCCAGGGAACTTCCGCCAACCGCACTCCGTGCTCCGGACAGTCCACCCGAGGAACCCGCGCCACCAGCTCGGTCTTGTACTGCCAGAAGTTCATGTGCCTCCACCGCTTCTCCACCGTGTCGTGCGCAGGAGAAGGACGCCCGCATTCCGGACAGGGGAACCGATGGCCCTCGCGAAAATCGAGCCAGATCTTCAAGGTGTGATCCACCGCAGACAGTTCGCTTCGAGTCACCTTCCATTCCGGACCCAACTGTAAGGCCATCCCAAAAAGCTTGTTCGCATCCATGCCCGAAGAATCGGAAAACGAGGCGAGCTTGGCAATCCGCCGTCAAGGAGGATCGACGAAGTCGAAGTGTCCTTGACGGCAATTCGCCCGGACTCAAAATCCGTCGAAGACGGATGGCAAGAACACCGTTTCTTGCCATCCCTCAATGGCAAATCTGCCCCCTCCTTCCACTCCGCACAGCGAAGAGCCGGTCCTTTCCTCCGTGCCGTCGCGTGGGTGGTGTGGGCGCTCCTGGGCGGCAGGGAAGCGCTCTTCGAACTTATTTTAGCTTTTCGAGATTGCGGAGCTGCTCGACCGGATCCCAGCCAAAAGGCGGGTAAGCGGGCCTCTCACGCCAAAGCATCCCGCCCTCGATCCACTGCTGGCGCCACTCTTCGTAGGTAAAGCCACGATCATCATCATCGTACCCAAATTCAAAGCCACAGCAGGGACAGTTCTCATATGAACCTCCGCCCGACTTGCTGCGGGGCGGATCTAGCAAATCAGGAAAACCGCATACGGGACAGATATACGGCATTTCAAGGCCTCTGTACGGCATTTCAATGCCTCCTAAAACATTCGAAGAATTTCCGGGCTGTCGGTCAAAATAGCGTCGGCCCGTCGATGGCTTGAAAAACGCCTTGGTCGCTCCATCCGCGTTATAGGCGCCAAAAGTGTTCGTGGCCGGTTCGTAGATTCGAATAACCCCTTCCGAATCGATCTTTGTCGGCAGCCCTTCCGCTCGTGCGCGCCGCAAGAACTCCTGCGCCATCCTGGCATAGCTTGCCGGGCCCGTTGCCCCGAAGTCCTTATCGTGCCGCACCGAGTGGTGGTACAAGGTTTCGGGACGTGCCCAATGATACTCTTTCGAAAATTCCTTCGCAATTATGTCGGCTCGATATCTTTTGGCGTCGGCGGCGCGCGCCGCCTTTTCGAGGTCTATGTCCGCTCCAAGAGCTACGAGATTGCGGAGCTGCTCGACCGGATCCCAGCCACGAGGCCGCTTCCAATACGCCCAAAAACCCATCCCGTCCTTGATCCACCGCTGGCGCCACTCTTCGTAGGTATAAGCATCATCATCGTACCCAAATTGAATTCCACAGCTCGGACAGATCTCATATGAACCTCCGCCGGATTCGCTGCGGGGCGGATCTAGCAAATCAGGAAAACCGCATACGGGACAGATGTACGGCATTTCAAGGCCCTCCTAAAAGATTCGGAGAATTTCCGGGCTGTCGGTCAAAATAGGCTTGGGCTTTCTTTGGCTCGCCGCCATACGGCTTGTAAAACGTCCTCGTCGTTCCATCCGCGTTATAGGAGCCAAAAGTGTTCGTGGCCGGATCGTAGATTCGAATCACCCCTTCCGAATCGATCTTTGTCGGCAGCCCTTCGGCTTGCGCGCGTCCCAAGAACTCCTGCGCCTTCCTGGCATAGTCTGCCGAGCTCGTTGCCCCAAGGTCCTTTCCTCCGTGCCGTCGCGTGGGTGGTGTGGGCGCTCCTGGGCGGCAGGGAAGCGCTCTTCGAACTTATTTTAGCTTTTCGAGATTGCGGAGCTGCTCGACCGGATCCCAGCCAAAAGGCGGGTAAGCGGGCCTCTCACGCCAAAGCATCCCGCCCTCGATCCACTGCTGGCGCCACTCTTCGTAGGTAAAGCCACGATCATCATCATCGTACCCAAATTCAAAGCCACAGCAGGGACAGTTCTCATATGAACCTCCGCCCGACTTGCTGCGGGGCGGATCTAGCAAATCAGGAAAACCGCATACGGGACAGATGTACGGCATTTCAAGGCCTCTGTACGGCATTTCAATGCCTCCTAAAAGATTCGAAGAATTTCCGGGCTGTCTGTCAAAATAGCGTCGGCCCGTCGATGGCTTGAAAAACGCCTTGGTCGCTCCATCCGCGTTATAGGCGCCAAAAGTGTTCGTGGCCGGTTCGTAGATTCGAATAACCCCTTCCGAATCGATCTTTGTCGGCAGCCCTTCCGCTCGTGCGCGCCGCAAGAACTCCTGCGCCTTCCTGGCATAGCTTGCCGGGCCCGTTGCCCCGAAGTCCTTATCGTGCCGCACCGAGTGGTGGTACAAGGTTTCGGGACGTGCCCAATGATAATCTTTCGAAAATTCCTTCGCAATTATGTCGGCTCGATATCTTGTGGCGTCGGCGGCGCGCGCCGCCTTTTCGAGGTCTATGTCCGCTCCAAGAGCTACGAGATTGCGGAGCTGCTCGACCGGATCCCAGCCACGAGGCCGCTCCCAATACGCCCAAAAACCCATCCCGTCCTTGATCCACCGCTGGCGCCACTCTTCGTAGGTATAAGCATCATCATGGTACCCAAATTGAAACCGACAGCTGGGACAGATCTCATATGAACCTCCGCCGGACTTGCTGCGGGGCGGATCTAGCAAATCAGGAAAACCGCATACGGGACAGATGTACGGCATTTCAAGGCCCTCCTAAAAGATTCGGAGAATTTCCGGGCTGTCGGTCAAAATAGGCTTGGGCTTTCTTTGGCTCGCCGCCATACGGCTTGAAAAACGTCGCTGTCGTTCCATCCGCGTTATAGACGCCAAAAGTGGCGGTGGCCGGATCGTAGATTCGAATCACCCCTTCCGAATCGATCTTGGTGGGCAGCCCTTCGGCTTGCGCGCGCCGCAAGAACTCCTGCGCCATCCTGGCATAGCTTGCCGGGCCCGTTGCCCCGAAGTCCTTTTCGTGCTCCACCGAGTGGCGGTACAAGGTTTCGGGACGTGCCCAATGATAATCTTTCGAAAATTCAATCGCAAATATGTCGACGTACCCGCGAGGGCAGCCCGCCTTTATGAATGCAAGCTTGGCTTCCTGCGCTAGTTTATCCTCGAGTCCGGCCGCCCTGGCCGCCTTCAACAGCGCAACCGCGTTTTCGAGGTCTCCGGCCTTTTCGAACGCCTGGATCGCTTCGAACGCCTTGACCGCTTTGGCGGCGGCGGCCGCTTCTCCTCCGCCGGGGATGATGGTAGTGGCGACGAAGACCACGGCATGGCCGAGGGCGCGGCCGAGGGCGGCGGCCCCCTCGCGCTGGTAGTCGTCTAGAAAGGATTGCCAAGCCTGGCCGGCGGCGCTCGCGATCCGGCGGGCCGCCTCGTCGGGATGGGTGAGCGCCGTCTTGGCGAACTCGGCCGCCGCGCGGGCTCTGGCGGCCACCGCCTTCCCAACCTGCTGGCGATACCGGGCGTCGGTGGCGACCTCGTAGGCGACCGTGGGGAGCCGGCGGAGGGTGGTTGCCGTGTCCTTGAGCTCATCTCCTGCGCCCTGGGCAAAGCCCCGGGCGAAGCCGGCCGCCTCGCCGAGCGGGCTCGGAGTACCAGTACCCGGGGGGATCGATGGTCCGGAAAGCCCTGGGGCTGCGGAAGGGGCCGATTCGGCCCGCGCCGCCGGTGGAGGGGAAGGGAGCGGTGCCGGCAAAGAGGGCGCGGGATGGGCCCGGCCATCGGGTAGGGCCGCCGGGGCATGGTCGATGGGCCGGTCGATCGGTTTGTCGGCCTGGACGGCGGGCTTGGCTACGAAGGTGATGTCCCACTGCGGGGTTGCGCCGGCGGGAGGAGAGGATGCCTGTAGGCCGAATGGGGGCAGGGGGTGGGATCGCCGATCCGGAGCGCCCAGTCGGGCCGATCGGGGAAGGAGTTGCCCGGCAGCTTGCTTCTTGCGGCGCTCTCCGCAGCCTGGAGTTGGAGCCACTCGCTTGCGGTGGGCCAGCGTGCTCTCGGAAGGCGGGGAGGGTCGGCATCGGCCGGTTGGTCGGACTTCTTCTCCGGAGGAGCTTGGGTGTCGGAAGAGGCGCCACCGGCTGCTTTCGCGGCCGGCTGCACAGCCGAAGGGGAGAGCGGCGGGCATGGGTCGCAAGCGGCGGCCGTGGCGCCCGTGGCGCCGTTTTGCGCCGGCGCATCGGACCCGCTTGCCGCCGGCGCGGAGGAAGCGGCTTGGGGAGCCGGGCTTTCGGCGGGCAAGGCTTCAAGTTGGTAGAGCTGCCCCGGGGCCCGGAAGGACCAAGCGAGCCAATAGGCGGCGACGAGCAGGCGGAGGAAGAGCGGGCAACGGCGGCGGGATGGGGAGGGCCGGGCCATGCCTATTCCCATAGGACAGCGAGGCGGAGCGCGGGGTGGACGAGGTCAACGCCCGGCGGCCGGGGCCTCGACTCGCAAGCGGGGGCGGCTTAGGCTATTCGGCCGCCTGCATCCGCCGGAGCTCCTCGGCGGCCTTCTTGGCCCGGAGGAGCTGTTCCCGGAGCGCCTTCTCGGTGGCTTTCCTCTCGGCTTGGAGGGCGCGCTCCTCCTCCTGAAGCCGCCGGTGGAGCTGCCGCTCCTGTGCCAGCAGCTCTTTCTCCTCCATCTTCTGCCGGGCCAGCTTTTTTTGGTGAGCGCGACAAGCTTCTTGTCCTCGGCGGCCAGGACGGATTGCGGCGTTGCGGGGGCTTTCTTGCGCGGGGGCTTCTCCCCGGAGGCGAGTTGCTCCGGCTTGACGGGCCCCGGATGGGCCGGCGGCTGCCGCCGCGGGGAGGCGGCTTTGGTCAGCGGCCCGTCCGGAGCCGGCGCCGGAGGGGGCGGAGGGACGGAGGCGCCGGTGTTCGCCTTGCGCTGGAGAAAGGTGCTGGGCGGTGGCTGGGTCTGCTCAGGGGGCGGGATCCGGTGGACGACGAAAACGCCGTCGAGGGACTCGAGGGAATAGCCGTTGCTCCGGGCTCCGGCCTTCGCCATCGATAAGGGGTCGAGATCGTAGAAGACCGAATTGACCATCCCCTGGACTTCCGGCGAGGGGATGTAATTGGCTCCGGCACGCTGCGCCATCGCCTGGAGGAAGGCGTTCAGCGGCATGCCGAGAATGTGATAGGCCCTGGAGGCTCCGTCGTCAGGCGGTCTTTCCGAAGGGCTCTCGGCGGAAAAAGGAGCCGGTTTCGCTCCCGGACGGAAATCGAGATCGAACTGCTTAGGCGGCGGAGGTTGCCGGCTCCATGGCTTTGCCTGGGCCGGAAGAGCAAGAAAGCAGAGCAGCGGTGCGCCGACCCGGAGCGAGAGTCGCAGCAGGGTGTTCATCGTTGGGAGGATGTCGGGTCGATGAAGATCTCGTTGACCGCCGATGCCGCTCCCCCGCTCGCACGCGGCCAAGGAACGCGGACCTCCGTATCTTCCTCGTCGCGGAGGACAAGACAGTGGCGGTCGATTTGGGCCACGCGGGCCTTGCACAGCCCGGAGGGCGTCCGAATCACCAGTTGATCGCCCGGATGATAGACCCGCCCTCCGACGATCACTTCCTCTCCCTCCAGATAGCCCCAAATCGGCAGGTAGGCGGCAAGGCTCGCCAAGGAAAGAGGCCGGTCTCCGCTTTGGGCCGAGCCGGTTTCGAAGGCGCCGTCGGCCGGCAACCCGAAAGCATCGACGCCTCCCGGAGGGGGGATGGGGAGGCTTGCCGCCGGTTTCGGAACGGGAGCCGCGGGAAGGTCTTGGACGATCCGCCTCGATCTCTCTCCGGGCAGAACACCGGCCGAAACCGTTTCAGCCGCCGCATGTGTGATCTTCCCCATCGAGCCGCCGCCGCTGCGCCGGTTCGGAAGGAAGAGGAGAAGGAGGAGCAACCCGAGCACGGCCGAGAGGAGAAGGGTCGTCCGAGAAGGCGTCTTTCCTTTGGCCGGCGGTCGAACTTCCTCGGCCTGACGGGGCGGGGTGCTCTCCTGCATTGCTTCCTCCTTAGTGCATCAGGGACGGATTCGAAGTTCGGCCGCTCGCGGATCCAACGGGGGGGGAGGGAAGGTTTCGGGATCGGGAGAAGCGGGGCCGGCGGGATGGATCTCCGGAGGCCGCAGCCGCCGAAAGCTGATTTCGGCGCGCAAGCTGCCCACCCGGGTTTCCGGGGGGCGGCTGAGGAAGATCCGGGATGGCGTCAGGTCGGGGAGCTCGCGATCGGTGAAGAGAAGAAATTCGACGGCCGCCTGCGACCGGCATTCCGCTTCCATCAGGATTCCTTCGGGAGCCGGCATCAGCCCGACCAGCCGGAAGTCATCCCTGTGCCGTTGAAAGCGGCTCACGGCGTCCACCAGCCGGTTCTCGGCCGAGCCCGCGGTCCCTTGCTGCCAGCGGGAAAGCCTCCATCGCGCTTCCTCGATCTCCCGGGCGTGGCGGCTGAGGAATGCCCTCGCCTCCTCGTCTTCTTGGAAGAGGCGCGCACGCCTCTTCCCTTCTTCCGGAATCCAGCAGGCGAGCCCGAGGAGGATCAGGCTGAGCACGAGGCAGGAAGCCAGGGAGAGGAGCGTGCGGGCGCTCATTGCCACTCCTCCCAGCGCAGGGGAGCCGTCAGAGTCGCCCGAATCGGCTCCGGGCTGTACCGGCTTCCCGCATCCAACGCATAGGGGATCTTGAGACCGGTCGGGTTGAGCCGAACTTTCTTCCCCGTGCTCCGTTCGAAGCCCATCGCCACCATCGCGCCGAAGGTCGCCAGCGCTCCCATGCCGTCGGCGTCATAGCTGCGGATCTGGATCCGGACGCGACCCGGTTGCTTCGGCAGCGGGGCCAGGATTTCCGCCTCGTCGACAAGGAGCGTCGGCACCGAGGAGAAGGCGACGGCCGCCATCAGCGGCGCGAGCCGGGTCCGCACCGCCTCCTCCTGCGCAAGAGCGCGGGCCCCCTCGACGAGGGTCGCCGCCTCGCGGGCCAGCCGAACCGCGGCGCCGTCGGCCTGCCACCAGGAAGGGGCGGCAAGAACGGGCACGGCTTTGACGGCCAGGTAGAAAAAGCTGGCGGCAAGGACCGCCCAACCGGCCAAGAGAGTCAAGCGCTCGATCGGAAGGCCGAACAGGTTGGGAGGAGACGGGGCGGCCTTTGCCGCGTCCCGCCCATTGGTCCATGCCGGGATCCCTCCCATCGTCCCGAGGAGAAGAGGGGGCTTTCTCCTGGTCTTGTCGGTCCGATGGGAGGTCCCGGGCGGCATAGGCTCGATCGGGCTTGGGATGCGAGCAGAACGGGAAAACGGGGACTCCGAAGGCGCGGGGCTTCCCGCGGTGGCTCCTTCTCCCTTGGAAAAAAGTTCCGGGGCGTCTGCGGGGCTTGCCGGCGCTTCGTCCGAACAGGGAGGGCTGCCGGACGGAGCTTCCGGAGGGCGAGGGAATTGCCCGGAGGCTCCGGGGCTCCGCGCCGCCGGGACGCTGCCGCCGGGGCGCAGAGGCGCCGGGGTACGGCGTGGCTCCCCACGGTCCTCCCCTTCTCGTTCGGCCAAGCTCCGCTCTGTGTTCATCGCTTCCATGCCTTCCATAGGACATCGCCACCCGCCTGCTATTTCCGCGGGCTACCGCTTCGGAGAGGGCCTCTCCCGCGGAATGCGTGCATTGCTGAGCGTGGCCCAAAAGACTCCGCCGTCCTCGATCACGTCGCCCGTCGCCGGCACGAAGGGCATCCGGGGATCCAAGCGAAGCCCATCGACGACGTAGCGGGGAGGAAGCGATTGGACGTAGACCCGCTCGGCGCGGAGCTCGGTTCCCGCCGGAAGGATGCGCTTGCCGCCCAGCCGCAGCGATTCGCTCAGGACGAAGCCGTAACGGGAAGGCCGGACGCGGACGGGCTGGGAGGAGAGCATCGGGTCGCTGGCTCGGCACGGAACGTCGACCGGACAGGCCGGCGCAAAGGCGACCGGGGAGCCGGTTCCGCATCCGGCCGGAACGAGGGCTGCGGCTGCGAGGCAGAAGAGAGCCAGAGGTCTCTTTTTCATAGGGGAGCGGCAGGATGGATCGGTGGGATGCACCGGTCTACTAGCGGCCATTTCTCACAAGCTTTCTCCTACGGCTTGCAAAACGGGCTCGTCTGCTTCGCTCCCGCTTGGTTTTCCATCCTCGCAGTATGTCTTCATGCAGCTCCGGTGGAAAACCTGCGCCCGCCTCGCACCCAAGCCCATTTGCGGCGCCTCGGCTACGAAATTTGTGAGAAATGGCCGCTAGGACACCGGTCGCGGAAGGAGACGGGCGCCCTATGAAACAGGAAGGATGGCGGCGGTCGAACGGAAGGAAGGAAAGCCGGCCCGGCCCGCGCTCTGGGAACGGGGCATGGCGAGCCTTGCGGAAGCCGTCACGCTCTTGGCCCTCTGCCTTTGGGCCGCAGGACGCTCGGGAGATCTGCTCTTCCTTCTTCTTCATCCCATCTGGTGCGCTACCTGGGAGGCGAAGATCGGCTCCCGGCCCGTTCATCGGCTTCTCGGCTGGCGGCTGGAATCCGCCGGCCGGCTCACGCTCGCCCGATCGCTGGCCCGCGGCGTTCTCCGCCTGCTTTTCCCGTTCCTTCACTTCGGCTGGCGCCGGGTGACCCTCTTCGACGTCTGCACCGGCTGCCGCTGGACCGTCTGCCCTCCCTCCGGAAAATTCTCCCCCCCTCTTTCCCGACCGAAGCCGCAAGGTTACCGGTGAGCCGGAAGCCGCTCAGGGCACCGGCTCCGGCGCCGCCGGATCGGCTTCCGCCGCGCCCGCCTTCTGCCGGACTTCGAGGATCTGCTCGATCCACAGGATCTCCTTCCGCCGGACCTCGCGCGCTTGGATCAACTCCTCCTCGGAGAGGCGATAGAATTCCGATTGGCTTCCGAGGCGGCTCTCCGCCCGCATCCGCGCCAGATCCTTGACGAGCTGGGAACGGGCCCGCTCCAGCTCCTCGAGCCGTCCTTCGATCGCGCGCAGCCCTGCCATCGCCCGGTCCTTTTCCAAGCTTAGGGCAAGCGCCCGTTCCTCGGTTTGCGCGAGCTTTTCCTGGACGGCGACCAACGCCGTTTCGACGGCTTCGGCCTCCGGCGGCCATGGCGCCAGGCTTACCACTCGATCTCTCCCGAGAAGAGCCGCCGCTTCGCCCGGCATCACGTAGAGCTTGGGCGCTAACCGGCGTGCGGCTTGCACCGCATGGCCGGGCAGCCGGACTACCCCTTCGTCCTCGCGAAGCGCCACGAGCGCCCGGGGAGGCGGTGGGTTCTCCTGTGCTCGGGGAGTCGCTTCCTCCGCTCGGGCACGCAATTGGAACGCGGCCAAGCCGAAGCCCGCCAGAAGACAGAGGCCGGCGGCTACGTTTCCGAGCTGATCCAGGGAATAGGCGAGGGGGGAGTGGGGAGCGAAAAGGCTGGCCCGGCCGAGCAAAAAGGTCCCCGCGATCCAGGCGCTCGCAATCCACTTCGCCTTCGGATCTTGACGGAGGAACGCTCCATGAGGCCACCAACCCAGGCAGACCAGCTGCCAGAGGAGAACGGCGAGCCGGCCGGAAGGAGCCGGCGGCGGAGGCACTCCCCGCAGCGCCCAGAGAAGTCCGCTGTACAGAATGAGCAGCAGGCCCGCCTCCATCGCTCTCTTTCCTTGTGGTCTGGTCCTACTTATGGCAAACCCGGTTCGCTTCTCTCGGGCCGGCGTCCGAAAAGGGACGGACGCCGCGGATGCCGACCTCGTGAGACAGGCAGGCAAGAACCTGATTCCGGAGAACGGTCTTACGCATGCGCCAAAAGATTGGACACTACATCGTCGATATCGGCACCGCCCTGCTCGTGGCGATCGCCCTCGACCGCTTCGCCCCCGAACCGATCCATTCCTGGCTCCTCAACGGTTGGAACATGACGGGCGATGCGATGGAGGCGGTGGTCCATTGGGTCGGCCGGTTGTTTCATTCTCGGTAGCCTGCCGGTCTCGCAACGTTTGTGCCCGAGAGGTGGCGGTCCCTCGGTGCGCAGGCGGGATGTCGGAAACCCGAAATCCGGATCGGCGACGTAGCTGCGGTCAGCCTTTCGCGCGCCATGGGCGCTAGCGCCTCGAACACCTCCGCTCCGCGGACCGCGCCGACGGCTTCCGCCGGCCAAACGGGGAAGTAGTAGCGGAGCACCAGGAAGGCGCGCAAAGAGTCGGGACAGTCCTGGAGAATCTCGAGCCACTCCCGGATCAGTTCCTGGGCGTCGAGAAGTGGCGGTGAGGTCTTGCGATCGGGGAGAACCTCGTGCAGGGAGCCCCCTTCCTCTTCGGAATCGATCGCCGCCCCTGGCGCGTCCAAGCTGAGCAGGTGGAGCTCGGGAGAAGGAGAGGCGGCCTCGGGGTCGGAGGTCGAGACCGCTTCCTTTCGTTGCTTGCGCCGGCCATGGCCCGTGAGCGGGACGACGCGCGACCGAAGCGCTCCCGTGGCGATCTCGTTCCGCACCCAGTAGGTCGCGTACTGGGGGAAGGATTTGTTCCGGCCGGGATCAAAGCGCTCCAAGGCCCGGTAGATGCCGATGATGCCGTCGCTTCGGATCGCCTCGCGGATCTCCGGCTTCTGCTCCTCGGAAACAAACCGCTCGACGATCCGCAAGCCGACGACCAGGAGGGGTTCCGCGACTGCGGCGAGATTGGAGCGACACCGGCGCCACTCTTCTGCCGCGCCGGATCGGTCTTCCTCGGCCGCCTCGCGCAGCGTGTTCCACCAGAATATGTTGAGCTTCAACCGGTCCAAAGCGGCGAGCACGGCCTCCAGCGCCGGAGCGTGCTGGCTGCGAAGGCGGGAGATCAATCCGACGACCTCGGCAGCGTTGATCCGGCGCTGCCGGCTCGGCTCGTGCATCGAGAGAAGCCTCTCGACCAAGATCCCGCGAACCGCCGGAACCGCCAAGAGGGCGAGCTTTTCCCGACGCAGGCTCTCTTGATAGCGGGCGATCTCCTCCGCCCAAGGGATCGGGCTTCTCTTCCCGCCGCCGGGTTCCGGCGAGTCCTCTCCGGCCAGCTTCACGCTTCCTTTCTTTAGGACAACGGACCTATCGGCTCCGGTCGCCGCCATGCGCCACGGGCGCCCGTGGCGCCGCCCTCCGTTCCCCCGGCCTCCACCCGTTTTGCCCGAGAACCGCCTCCATCTCGCGCTCCCGCGCGCCGATTCGGCGATCGATCGCCGCCAGCTCCTCCTCCGCCCGGGCCCGCTCCTGCGGGAGCGCGAGCAAAGCCGCGGCCTTGCCGGCCGCTTCGCGAAGGGCGGCACCCCGAACCACCTCCGGATATTCCCCGCTCCGGCTGTCCAGGAAGTCTTTCACCGACCAGAACACGATGGCGAAGGCCCGCGCATAGGGATCGGTGACGTTCTTGCTGTTGACCATATGGAAGAAGTGGGAAGCGGTGTTCTCGAGCCCGGCCCGAAGCTCCCCGGCCGCGATGTCCAAAAAGTGGAAGCGCTCGGCGAACCGGTCGGCCTGCTCCCGGCCGCTCCCGCAGGCGAGGGCGGCCGCCCGGGCCGCCTTGCGGGCCCAGCGGGTCGGAGAGGCCGGATTCACGTACTCGAAGAAGATCCGTCCCTGGGCATCGGCGAGCACCCGATCGCGTCCGTCCCGCATCGGCCGATAGTAGCCCTTGGCCGACCAGGGGCAGGACCGTTGCCGGGCGTTTTCTGCGCCGGCGAGAACCCAATGGTATCGCAAAAGGGCCTCGTAGCGGCTCCGGTAAGCGGCGGCAAGCTCCTCGTAGAGGTTGGCCAACCGGCGTCTCTGCTCCGCCGGCAGGCTCCGATGGACGCTGGAGACAAACTCTTCGAAGGAGGGAATCCGGTCGCCCTCGACGGCCGTTTCCGTCCCGCCCTCGGCCTCCGATGCGACGGCGCAAGGCCGTCCCATCCGATCCGTGACGCGCGCCAGATCCGCGAGGACGGCCGGATTGGTGCGCCATTGCGGATCGCGCAGGGCCATCGCGGTCGCCGAGCAAGCGGCGCTGTCGCTCCGGGCCTCTTGCGCGGCCGCCATCCGCTCCAATCGCTCCGCAAGGAGGGAACCCGGATCGGAAGTGCGCGCCAGCCGAGGCCATTGTCCGGAAAGAGATTCGGCTTCTCGGCGGAGGGCCTCCATCCCGGCGCGGCTCAGCGAAGGCGCGCCGATCCGGACGATCGGTCCGCTCCCCTGCCCAGAGGGGCCGAGCACCAAGGCGACCTCGGCCTCGTTGAGCAGAGCAAACCCGTTGACCTCGTGCATCGTCCGGCTCCGGAGGCGATCCGGCGATTAGCGGCCATTTCTCACAAGCTTTCTCCTACGGCTTGCAAAACGGGCTCGTCTGCTTCGCTCCCGCTTGGTTTTCCATCCTCGCAGTATGTCTTCATACAGCTCCGGTGGAAAACCTGCTCCCGCCTCGCACCCAAGCCCATTTGCGGCGCCTCGGCTACGAAATTTGTGAGAAATGGCCGTTAGAGGAGGAAAGGCGCTCAGTCGCGCCGATCGCGCCAACGGATGCTCTTCCGCTCGGGTTCGGGACGGGTCGGCATCCGCTCTTCTCCGCCGGCGGTCAAGGGGCCGAAGGCGGAAGGGTTCGCCTTGTCGAGCCACGGCCCGAGCTCTCGCCCATTCCGGGCTTGGCATACGCGGCACTCGTCGGGAAACGGGATGACGGAAAAACGAATTGGTTCCATAACCTATGGAGTAGGACGATGGAGAGTCCGCCGGCAACCGGATCCCCGGGGTCCGATGGGAGAAGCCTCGAACCCGCTCCCCGGCTCGTCTTCCCTCCGGACTACATTTTGACGGATCCGGCGGCGGTGCTGGCGGTGGAATGCGCCGTCCACTCGATGGGAACGGACGAGTCGCTGGCAGCCGTTCTTCTCGACGGACCGCCGGGTTGCGGCAAGACTTTTCTGGGGAAGGCGATCGCCCGGATCTTGGGAGCCAAGCGCTATCTCTTCCAGTTTTTCCCGGGCTGCGGAAAGGAGGAACTCCTTCGGGATCGCTCCTTGGACGGGCAGGGATTCGTCGAAGGCCTTCTCCCCCAGGCGATTGCGGCTTCCAGGGGGCAGAAGACGGTCCTGATTCTCAACGAGCTCGACAAGGCCGACGTGTCTGTCGACAGCTTTCTGCTCGATTTTCTCAACGAAGGCGCGATCACGGTTCCTCAGCTCGGAGGCGAGCTGCGCGCCGATCCCGGAAATCTTTTTGTGGCGATCACCAAGAACGATCTCCGGGATGCGACCGAGGCGCTGATCCGCCGTTGCCGCACCGTCTACATGGGATGGCCCGCGCCGGAAACCGAAATCCGGCTGATCCAGCGTACCTGGCCCTGGGCTACCAGAGAGCTCTGCGAGCCGCTGGTGGCCGCCGCCAACCAGCTCCGCCAGCACCCGGGGGTAAGGAAGAAACCATCCCCGCCGGAAATCGTCCGGCTGCTCGGCGACTGCTGGCGCATCCGCCGCCGCCATCTCACCCTCTTGGAGTGGAGCCGGTTTCTGGTGGCCGGCCTCATTCCCCTGCCGCAGGACCGGAAGTACTTGGAGGAAAACCCGATGGCCTTGGCCGCGCGGCTGCGCTCCCTCATCCTTGCCGCCGACCGGCCGGGGGAGGAGCCGGCCGCCGATGCGGCGCCGGCAACCGTCGGCGGGCACCAAAACGGGCATGCCGGTCCGCCGGGTCCTTCGCGGGTGCTCTCCCGCCCCTGACAAGAAGTTTGTCCACGGGTGCGCCGCAGCCGCAGCCCGGTTTCGCCCTACCGGGAAGATCCCGGCCGCGATGCGACCGACTGAACCCAGCTGGAGACGCGGCCGATCGCGTCTTGCCCGGTGCTCCGCAGCCCTTCGCTGACCGCCCCATGAATGCGGCTGAAGCTCTGGCTGAACCCTTCGAGCATGGCGCCGGCCATATCGGCGAACGCGGAGGACCAGCCGAAGGCGATGCGCGCGGCCACAAAGGGAAACATCGAGCCGGCGTGGATGAAGGCGGCCACGACGTTCACGCCCAGGCTGTAGAACGCCCACGCGCCCGCCACCTCCAGCAGGCCCCATAAGGCGGTCGCCAGATTTTGCGCCATGCTGCCGCCGGATGCCAAAATTTTTTGGATGACGGCCACCACCGAACCCGCAACGCTATTGCCCGCGTCGCTGGCCGGAGAGGGGCTGACGGGGTTCAGCGTCGGCCAGCCTACCATCGCCTGCAGGATCGTCGGGATCGCCGATCCGAGCACCGTTTGGGTCTGCCCTTGGCCGAACATGAAGTGGAAGATCGTCACGGAGAGGGCGTAGCCGACGCCCGCGAAGACGAAGTAGAGGGTCGGTACCAGGGCGGTGGCGACCAGCGCTTGCAGCATCGGCCGCCAGATCCCCCGGAAGCTTGTAAAGAAGATGAAGGGCAACATCACAAGCCCGAAGGCGAGCAGGGCTTGATAGGCGAGCTCGCTCCCCGCGACGATCAGGAGCTGGGTGAAGATCAGGCTGAAGACCGCGGTAATCGCCAGGATCGCGGCCGTTACGATCAACCCGATCACCATTCCGAGCGAGGTGATCAAAGGAATCCCCACAAAGAGGATTTCATTCCAATTGGTGTTTTCGCCCCCCTTCGGGTTGCCGCCGCCAATATTCAAGCTATTCGTCAAGGTCTGCAAAATCTGTTGGAGCTGCTGGTAGAGCTGTACGTTTTCGAAGGGATTCGGGCCCATTCCCGGGAAGACGGTTTTGAACATCACCGATCCGATATAGGTGGGACCGAATTTGAAGGTCTGCGGCGAAGGAGAGGAAGCGGGGGTCGCGGACTCCCCTCCTGTGCCCGGAGGAAGTCCCATCCAGGCAAACCACCACTGGGCCGGATCGGGTCCGCTCGGGGGCGGGTCGTCCGACGTTCCCATCTGGGCGATCTGGATGCCGATCTGCTGGCCGCCGGCGATCATCGCCTGGCGATAGCGGTCGATCAGGAGCTGGGGCGCCTGCGCATATACCAGAAGCCAGACCAGAAACGCAAGCAGGGTGTAATCGAGGAGCTCATCGAGAATCGGCCGGCCGAAGACGATCCGCCATCCGGCAAAGGTGGCGGCCGAGAAGAGGACATAGGGCATCACCCCCTGGGCGATCGCCAGCCCGTTTTGGCGCAGAAGGTTGCCCATCCGGAAGGCGAACTGCATGATCGCTTCCAGGAGGGGCGAGACGTTGAACGCCTGATTGACCTGATACCCGCTCTGCGCCCAGAGGCTCTCCGGCAGGAGGCAAACGAGAAGCAGCAGAAGCCATAATGGGATCCGGAGGACTCGCCGACAGCGGCCGTGGCGCATGCGCATTTTTTTTGGCAGGGTGGATGGTTGCCGCTCTTTTCCGCTCGTCCCCGAGCCCGCTCGGCCGGCCGCGAACCCTCCTTTAGGCTCCGTTGCTCCCGGCGTTGACCCGTGCGTTGATCTGGTTCAAGAGCGCGTTGGCGGTCCCGCCGCCATCGAGGATCGTCCTCTGGCGCATCGCCTGGCGGAGATGCTCATGCTCTTGGAGAAGCCCGTAACGGGTCTGCCGGTGGTGCTCGATCTGCTGCTGGAGAGCGTTCAGATGCTGATGCCTGGCGTTGATCTCGCTGTTCACCAGCATTCGGAACTGCGCCACCTGGGCGATCGGAAGATTCGGGTTGTCCGTAAAGGTCGCCGCCAATCCTTGCGCCGCCTTTTGGAGGTCTTGCAAAGCGGCGATCGTCGCCTGCGTATGCTGGTAGAGCTGCCGGTTGATCTGCTCGCTCGCATAATTCTGCTGGATGCGCTGGAGGTTCGCAGCCATCTGGCCCAAAAAGGTCTGCATGACGGCGGCTCCCATTCCGGTGACGAGCGTGCCCACGGCGCCCGCCAGCCCGCCGGCTCCGAGCTGCACGGGCACGATCGGGAGCCTCTCCTCCGGCAAGGGGTGGAAGGTGCTGGCGGGGCGGGGCACGATCGGCTCTCCGGGTGGGGTCGTGAGCAGAGCCGTCTGGATCGCAGGGAGGTTTTGCTGGGCATAGGTATCCAACGGATTCGCGAGGCCGGTGCCGCCCGCGCCGGCTCTTTGGGCTTGGTCGATCTGATACCGCTGCACGGCCCCCCAGGCTCCGCTGGTGAAGATGTCGGATGCGACCGGGCTCAATCCGTAGGCGGCGTTCGCGTTGGGGCCGGTGATCGGATGGTAGAGCCCGCCCGCCGTGGCGGAAGCATTCGGAAGTCCCGCTTGGCTCGTCCAGAATGCCGCCTGCTGGGGGCCCGTGCCCTCCCAGGTGACCGCCTGGTAAGCGGCATCGGTCGGCTGCGCCGCCGGACGGACGTACGCCCCGTTTCCAATCATCGTCGCGCCGTTAAGCACAGAGGGAAGAATCGCGGAGAGGGCTGCAGGGAGAGCGGCCCCGCTCAACCCGCCGGAAGCGCCTACCGCGGCGAGCGATGCCAGGTTGCCGAGCGCTCCTGCGCCCATCGTCGAGAGCGGGTTGGATGCCCCCAGGAACAGCGGCGCGAAGCTGGTCGCCATCGTCCCGAGATTTCCGAGCATCCCGCCCAGAACAGGGCTGCCGCTTCCCAGGAACTGGTTGCCGAGAGCCTGCGCGGCCGCCATTTGGGCCGCATTGAGGCCGGTGAGCAGAAAGGGAGGCATCCAGGACATGCCGAGCGGCAGGCCGGAGAGACCCATCAGGTTGCCGATAAAGCCGAGTCCGGCACCGACCAAGCCGCTGCCGTTGAATAGCATCCCCAGTGGACCGCCGGGCCCGAGCAGGTTCTGCGCCGCCAAGGGGCTCTGATTGAGCTGGCTCTCGTAGGCGGACAACTGGCTGAGGCCGGCGAGTTGGGAGGCGCTCTTCTTTGTCCCCTGCTCCATCTGCTGGAGAAGCAAGGTCTGCTGCTGGACCTGCTGGGTTTTGGTCTGGATGCAGGCCAGCTGCTGCTGGATCTGCTGCATGAGCATTCCCGCTTGGCCCGTGAAGTCGGTCACGTTGACCGAGTATTGGGCGTCGGCGCGGGAGAGCGGCCAGAGAGGCAAGCCCAAGGCGGCAAGCAGAAGCACGACCGCGGCGCCATTGGAGAGAATTCGGTTCATGCTCCCGGTAATAGGATATTTACGGCCGTCTCCTCCCTATCGCCCCGCCAACGCCTGAAGCTGGAGGAGGCGTGTGCGCCGGTTGACGAACCCGGCGGGCAGCCGGTCGAAGCGGACGAAGGGGACGGGACGGCCTTTCCAGCGCCGGTGGAGCGCTTGGCAGGCGGAGGCCAGCTCGCGGCACACGGGGATCAGCAGCCGGCCTTGCGGATGGTCCGAAGAGCGGGAGAGGAAGCAAAGCGAGTGCTCTCCGACCGAAGGATCCTCGATCGGCATCGAGAGGAGCACCGATCCGGGATCCCGCGCCGAATCGACCACGAACCACTCCGCCCACGCATCGGGTGACTCGTCGAGCATTCGCGCCCAGATCGGGTACTCCCCCTCAAGCAGTTCCCGAAAGAAGGTCCGGTCGACGACGATCGCCGGAAAGGCCGGCTCGGATCTGCTCGTGCGGGGCAGATCCCCGCCCAGGCGCTGCGCGAAGTAGGCCTCGAAGAGAAGCGCGCGCTGCTGCAGAGAGACGGACGGGGTTCCGCCGCCTAAAAGATCGAGTGCGAGATCCTCCGGGTAGACCACCCGCTCCGGCCGCTCCGCCGTCTCGCCCTCGGCTCCCTCGTTTGGATTGCGCGCCACGGTCGCCTTCCGAATTTAGCGGAGGCGGGAAGAGGGATCGTGCCGCCGGTGTCCTCCGATCTCCTGAAATCCCCCTTCCAGCATCGCTCCCAGCTCCAGCAGCCAATGTTCCAGGCTCTGACCCGTCTTTCCCCATCCGGCGGCGGCGGCCAGGGCGATTCCTTGCCAAAGAAAGCGGCTGGCATCGTGCCGGGAACGGGAAAGAAGTGCCGCCGCGTCCCGGACCGCCGAAAAGGCCACGAAGGCCAAGCAGAGATGTGAACGGCCATTTCTCACAAGCTTTCTCCTACGGCTTGCAAAACGGGCTCGTCTGCTTCGCTCCCGCTTGGTTTTCCATCCTCGGAGTATGTCTTCATACAGCTCCGGTAGAAAACCTGCGCCCGCCTCGCACCCAAGCCCATTTGCGGCGCCTCGGCTACGAAATTTGTGAGAAATGGCCGTGAAAGCCGTTGAGCTAAGGGAGATCGGGGGGAGAGCGTATTGGACATGACTCCTCGTGGGGCGATCGGGGATCTCGCCGCTACTGCCCCTTTCTGGCCCGGATCGCGTCGGTGTAGCGTTGCTTGAGCTCCGCTTGATATTCCCCCTCTTCTACCATCATGCGGATCCTCCGCGGGGTGCCGATGTAGCGGGCGTAGAGGTGGGTGGCGCCGAGGAGCGTGACCGAAAGAACCACCGTGTAGAAGGAGAAGACCGCGAGGTCGGCCGCCGAGCGAGAACCGGCCGCGAGATAGGCCACGGCAACAGGAAAGATGAGCCAGAGTTCCGGGCCCGACGAAACGGTGCTGGAAAAAAAGAGGCGGTCCCCGTTCACGGTCAGCACCCCGGAGATCAGCGCCAGGAAAATGAGGCCGACGATCTGGAGGTTCTGCTGGTGGACTCCGGCATTCGGATTGTGAATCTGCTCGAACATCGCTGTCTTCCTTTCTTTGTTTCCAGTGGTTCGGGCGCGCCGTTTCCCCCTCTATCGCGGAACCAGATGCAGAAGAAATTGCACCCGCTTGAAGCTCCGGCGCCCGAAGCGGGGATGGAGCTTCACGATCGCTTCTCCGTCCTTGAGCTTCGGAAAAACATAGGGCGAGTAGAGCAGGTCCTTCCGGAAGTTGATCTGGAAATCCTGGGCCGCGATCGGCTTGTTCAGATCGAAGAGAAGCTCTTGCGTTCCGCGGGAGAGAAATCCATCGCTGCGATCGACCTCGCCGAAGAGGCGGGAGGCAAACTCGTTGGTTGCCGTGTGCGGATTCCGGAGAAAGATCATGGTCGCTGTGTTGGTGAGGATGGCCTCGATTTCGGGCTTCGGCAGGCGGCCTTCCAAGACCGCCAGCGACTGGAAGGCGATGATGCAGGCGCAGCGGTATTCCCGCGCCTTGTCGAAGAAGCCGCGCTCTCCCGTCCAGTCGCCGGTGGTGGCCACCGTGGCGAACTCGTCGCAGAGGTAGATCACGGGGCGCTCCTGGTTGATCGGGGTCTTGTCTTCCTTCATCAAGGTCTTCCGGGCCAACACCGCCCGAAAGAAGTCGAGCTTGAGCAGGAGGCTGGCCACCTTCGCCGCGTTGCGCCAGCGGGCGAAGTTCATGTCGAGGACCACGATTTTCCCCTGGTCGATGACGTCGCGGAAGGTGAGACGGCCACCGGGTCGGACCATCGAGCTGAAGGGGGGCTGCGTCATCAGCGAGGTGAGGGTGGAGACGGTCATGCCGATCGATCCGGAGGTGCGTTCGTTGGCGATGTTGAGGTATTCACCTCGGAAGTATAGGTAGATCTCGTCGGAATTGGGCTCCACGCCCCGCCTCCGCAGGACCCGCTCGTACTGCTCGAGCCATTGCTGGAGCGGCCCATGCTCCGGCGCCGGCACCGGCGTGCGGCTCAGCTCCGAGAGGAGGGCGACGGCCTGGTCGGCTTCGCTCAGAAAATCAAGGAAGAGATCGCGCAGCTCCCCGCCCCGCTCCGGCAGCAGCTCGCAGTGGGGCATGAGGCCGCGGAAACGGTGGGCGACCTCTTCGAGGATGCCGGCCGCCCTTTCATAGAGCTCCTCGTCGACCCGGTGGGTGTAAAGGATCGTCCGCAACGTGCGGACCTGCGGGAGATAGGCGAGGAGCGGACAGGCCGCGGGCGACCCCCGGAGCTTCGGCTGCGGATCCCCTTCGAGGAGCCTTACCGCCGTCTCGAAGGAGCTACGCCGGAGGAGCCAGGCCTCCCGCGCGTCGTCTTCGGTTGGACGGTCTTCCTCCAGGACGGAACGAAGGCTCTTCTTGATCCGGGCTAGGAGCATGGGGATCTCGGGCTCGACCCGGTTCGTGATCCGCGAGAGCTTTTCGAAGCAGGCAAAGGCCTTCTCGCGAAGCTCCTTGATGAGCGCCTCCGCCTGGGTGATCTGTGCTTGATTGGAGGGAAGCCCGCGATCCATGACCAGCAGGTTCAAGAGGGAAAAGGAGATCGGCGGAGGCGGGGTTTCGATCAACCCCTCCTGCGCCGCCGCGACAAGAGCCCGGTGGAGCTGGAAGAGGGAGGTGAACAGCTTCCGGCCCGCCGCATCCCAAAACGGATCCTGGGCGGTCTTTCCGTCGTCCACCGCTTGCTTGAGCGTGATCATCAGATCCCCCAGCTCCGAGGGCAGCGCGTCCGGATCGTTGAACGGATCGATGGCCAGATCGTGGTCCGGCCCGAAAAGGAGGAGATCCTCGGTTCGATCGTACCTCTGGGCAAGCCACCGGAGAATTCCGGTGAGCTCGCACTTTCCGTCCAGGAAAAGGCCGCCGAATTTACGGGCCCGGCGCGCTTCCGGGTTGCGCAGGTCGGTCGCCCGGAAGAGGCTCTCGAGAATCTGGGTCAGCACATAGCGCGTCTTTCCCGCTCCGGACCCGCCGATGATGCTGGCGTGCGAGTAAAGATCCCCGATCGTGAGCGGCCGCCCCCGCTCGTCAACCAGCTCTTGAGGTTCGGTGGCCACGCGGAAGCGGAGGGCTCCGTATTCCCCTTCGCCGATCGGCGCCCGTTTCCAGTAGTCGGTTCCGGTGGAGCGGGCGGCGAGCGTCGCCTTGGGCGCCTTCGGATCGGCGGAGAGCGGAGCCAAAATCCGCTTGCCGAAGGCTCGGCCCAGCGTCTGCAACTTTTCGAGCATGGCAAAACGGAGAATAGGCCGCCGGAATCGGTGCGCCACATGGCGCATCGGTTCCTGCGTTCTATTTTTTACCCGGAATGCACGAGCAGGAGACCGGATGGCCGGCCCATTGGCGCAGTTGGGTGCGCGGAGTCGCCGAAGGCAGGATCGACGGCTTCGTCCTTCGCTCCGAGCCGGCGGATTGGCCGGAGAAGTGGCCGGACGGATCGGCGGTAGCCTCCTTTTCGGCGGGGGGCGGCCGAAGCCTGCTCGTCCGGGAAGGAGCCTGGCGGGCTTACGGCTTTGCCACCCCGGACGAGTTCCGGGAACAGTGCCGGCGGCGCTCCGTCGCAGCCCAAACGGCCGCCGGCATCCTCTCGCTCGGCATCTGCCGCAAGACTAGCCCGCGTTCCTATTCCGGTTATCTCTACCTTCCCGGCTGCCCGGAACCGCTGGTCGTCCGGCTGGAAAACCAGCGGGAGCTCGCCGAGGTCGAGGCGCTGGCCAAAGAGATCGAGCCGCGGGCGGTTCTCCAAAAAGGCATCCAGTTCGTCGACATCTTCCGGGATCTGCCCGGTCTCTGGCGGGCGGTTCCCGCTTCCCGCCAAGGTCCGGCGCGCCTGGGGGCGGCATTGGCCATGGCCGCTTTTCTTTGCGCCACGCTCGGCTTCTTCTGGAGTCGCGCTATCCTTCTGGCGCTCGCCGCCGAAACGCTCGCCCTCTTAGTCTTCTGGCGCATCCACCGCCGCAGCGGCAGTTGAGGGCGAAGGCGACCGTCGCGCCGGCGGCGCGCGGGGTCCGTCAGCCGCCCGGCCGGGAAGCGCTCGCGCCTCGCGCGCCGGGAGGGCAGAGCTCACGAAAGCCCCGCTTGCTCCGCACTCCCCTCTCGACGTAGGCCCGGGCTCGACTGGAGAGCAGCGATGCCCGCTGCCGGGAGATCCCCAGGTAATAGCTCAGCGCGCTCGGGCTTAGGGATGGATCCGGCGCATCCGCGCGCCGCTGGAGCGTCGCCAGGGCGCAGATGCCTTGGCAGTAGAAAAGGCAGCTTCGTTCTTCGAGCCGGAATCCCTTCCGCGGGCACCGGAAGACCCCCGAGCAGAGAGCGACCTCCTCGATCCCGGCCGGCTCGGGCTTGCGTTGTGACGGAAAAACGGCCAACAGATCCTGGCGATAGATGGCTCGCCAGGGATCGGGCCACTGCCCGATCGGCGTCCAAAGGTGGAGCCATCCGGAATCGACGCGGCCGGCATCGATCGCCCCCGTTTTCGGTTCCGGATCGAGCGAGAGCAGGGATGGGGGGATCGGAGGGAGCGAGGAAAGCTCCCGCAGGCTCCGCCGGAACCGGAGCCGCCGGTTGAGCTCCTCGGAAGTTTTTGCCGATCGGCTCTCCGGCGAACCATCGGATGTGCTCATCGGGAGAAGACTCTGCTGCCCTATTGGATAGGACATGAATGCAAACGGTGGTGGCGGCGGACCCGTCGAATATCGTCCGCTTTTTCCCATTCCCAACGAAATGGGCAATCTGGCCTTTTTCGCTCTCCTGGACGACGCGGATCTGCGCACGCCGATCGACTTGGCGTTTCCGGCGACAAAGGCCCACCGCCTTGCGCTCTGGTTGACCACCTATCCGCCGGTCGTCGCCTACTTCGGGCAGTCGCCGATCGTCGAGCGTCTCTGCGAGGAGCACATCGGCTTCTTCGGGAATTTGGCCACAAGCTGGAAAGAATCCCTCAAAGCGAGCGCGTTGATCCATCAAGCGATTGCGATGATGGCGAGCGACTACCTCTGGCGCTATCTCGCATGGTGTTCTCAGGGCTGCGCAGGAGAGTTTTCGCTCCCGGTCTCCGCGATGATGGGCTGGATTCTGCACGAGGGAGCGAGCTTTTTCCTGAAGGATTATCTCCCGCTGCTCGGCAAGGGGAGCAATGCGCTCATGGAGGATGTAGCGGCCGTGGCGCAGGCGGCCCAAGAAGTCCAAGAAACCTTTTCGCCTCTGGCGGATGGGTTTTCCGAGAAAGAGAACCCCTACCGGCTCATCGCAGACGTGCGCGGTATCATCCAGATCAAGGAAGAAGCCGAGGAACTCGTCGGCCGCAGCCAGATCCGATAGCGGATCGGGCTCACAAAGTTCGGCCTCCCCGCTCCATCTGCCGTTTCTGCTCGTCCTGCCGGTCGCGCCCGGGATGGAGGTAAGGCTGAAGGGGAAAATCTTTGGAATCCAGCGGCGGAGGAGCGTTTTCGGCTTCCTTTCGCCGCGGGAGCGCCATTGGCGACGCCCGATCCAAACGCTCCCGGCTCCGAGCGTAAGCGGCCTGCTGCTCTTCGGCTTCGGGTCCGCTCGGCCGATAGCGGGTGGAAAAGATTTCGACCACCCGCTGCTTGATCTCGGAAAGACCGTGCTCCGTGGCCCGATCCAGATCTTGCTCCATCTCGTGCACCGTCTCGCCGGCCGAGCGTGCGGTCTCTACGGCCTTCGCCGTCAGCTGCTGCGCCGCGTGGCGCAGCGGGCCGATCGGCCCCGGCCGGCGCGCCTCTTCCGGCGGCTCCGCTCGGCCCATGGCTTGCCCGAGCGCGCCACCCAGCGACTGCCCGGCGTAGTCCGGGCCGCCGACCGGAGCCGAGAGCGAAGCGATCTCCGGAGCCCGGACCGCTCCCTCGCCTCCTGTGTGGCTGCGCACTTCTACCGGACGAACATGCTCTCCCATATCCCCTCCTATTCCGATTCGGATTCCGTGCTTTCCCTTCGCGTGCTCGGGCACGCTTTTGTAGCAAGCCTTGCCCTCCCCTTAGCGCCCGATGCCGCGGTCCATGGTCCGGGTCACGAAGTCCGGCCTCGGACCTGCCGCAGCCCGCTTTTCTTCCGGTCGAATCTCCGGCGACGCCGCCGCCTTGCGCCGGGCCCCGACGGAGGTCTTCGTCGGAAGCTCCTCGGGCAAAGATGGGGACGCGGAGGGCTCCTGTTTTAGCGAGGCCGCGATCTTTTGCAGCCCGGCCAGAGCGGCGGTGCCGAGCCGCTCGCCGAACGCCGATCCCAAGACCCACCCCAGCCAGCGGCCGACGGGCCTTCCGGCGGGAAGCCACCCGAGGGCCCATTCGCCCGCGGTCTCCCCGCCCTCCCTGCCGCCATCGTCATCGCCGTCTTGACGAACGCGCGCGCGAAGGCCCCGCCGGCATGAACAGCGTCCCCGCGCGAGAGAAGCCGGGTTCCGCAGATCACATCGGGGGCCGCTTCCTCCAACGCAAGGCCGGTATTCGCACCGGGGCCGGCGAAGCGGGTGACCGTTCGGAGCAGTCGCAGGGCGAAGGGATCGGAGGGCTTCCGCTTTTCCGGATCTTCGATGGCGGCAACCGCCGCTCCCACGACCCCAAGGGCGGCGGCGCGCAATCCGGCAATCGGTCCGGATATAGCGGGGGAAGGGGAGGGCGGCCGTCGCGCCGGCCGGCCTCCCGCCGGCACAACAGCGGCCTCCTCCGGGCTCTTCGCGGGCGCGTGGTCTGCGCGGTCTTCGAACAACCGCCAGATTTGGTAGACGCCGAAGGCGCCCATGAGCCACGGCAGGGATCTTTTGCAGAGGCTCCAGAGGTTGCGCGCCGCCCGGGCGAGGTCTCCTACGCCCAGGCCGCTCTCGTTCGCCAGATCGACATTTTGCCCGTGCAAGGGATGGAGCATCGGCCGGTGCGGCTCGGCGGCGTTCGTCCCCTGAGGATTGATTTGAACCGGTTGCATGGATTGTGGATTCTCCTCCTCCTTGTTAGGCGATCGCCCTTGCGGGCGCATCCGCGGCGGCGCGGTCCGGTTCGCGTTACTTAGAAAGCGTCCGGGAGGAGAGGAGAAGCATCGCCTCCTCCCTGGTGATTGTCCCCGTCATGAAGAGCTCGGCAGCCTGGCGGGAAAGCGGCTTGAAGCCGCGCCCCTCGTTGTGGCGGCGGATCTCGTTGGGGGTGGCTCCCGCCTCGAACATCGCCAAGATCTCCCCGTCCACGGGCAAAAGCTCCATCACCGGCATTCGTCCTGCGGTTCCGGTCCCTCGACAGACCGGGCAGCCCGGGGCCTCGGCCACAACCGGCTCGGGAATCGCCACCTCGGGGAAAGGCGCGATCTCCTCCGGCTCTGCGGGGCGTGTCTGCCGGCAAAACGGGCAGAGCTTGCTGACGAGCCGTTGGGCGACGGCAAGCCGGAGCGCGTACGCGATCGCCAGCCGATCGATGCCGAAGCTCTGCACCATCCGCTCGACCACACCGACCGCGTCGTTCGCGTGAATCGAAGTAAAGACCTGGTGGCCGGTGAGAGCGGCGTCGATGGCGATTTGCGCGCTCTCTCGGTCGCGGATTTCTCCGACCATGAGGACGTCGGGGTCCTGCCGGACGATCCCGCGGAGAGCGGAGGCGAAGGTGATCCCCGCCTCTTCCCGCACTTCGATCTGCACGGCATCGGGAAAATGCTTCTCGACCGGATCTTCGACGGTCATCAGCTTTCGCCTGGGCGTGCTGATCGCCCGCAGCATCGCATACAGGGTCGTGGTCTTTCCGCTCCCGGTAGGGCCCGTGGAAATGAACATGCCCTCTCCTTGCTTGAGGAACCAGAGGAGCGTCTGATGCTCCAAGGGAGGGAGCCGCAGATCGG